>JBEIIL010000122.1:0-11215 GCA_040380755.1 Methylobacteriaceae bacterium
CGGCGCGCCCGGCGGCGCGGGACGCACCGGCTGCTGCGTCGGGGTCTGGGGCTGCGTTGCGGTCTGCGCCAGGACAGGGCCGGCGAGCAGGGCCAGGGCGGCGGGGATCACGAGGAAACGGGGCAACGACATCGGCATGGTCCTTGAACCCGGATTCGAGGCGTGGGCGCCGTCCGGGAGCGGAGGCCCAAGGATCCGGACGCGACGGACCAGCGCCATCTGCAACCGCAACTGTGACCGCAGCTTGACCACATCTTAGCGTAGCGCGGTCTGTCGTCCATGCCCGCGTGTTCTTGCCCTTCGGGGCGCCAACCCCTACCCTGACACAGGGTCCACGGTCGCGGCGCGGCCAGACGAGGCCGTGTCCGGAGCAAGACGTGTCATGGTGGTGCTGCGCGTGATCGAGACGCCAGCGGCCGGTGCAAAGCCACCCGCCGTCGCGCTCGACGGGGTTGCCATCAGCTATGCGGTGGCGGGCAAGCCCGTCTACGAGGCGGTCGCGCCGACGACCCTGCACGTCGCCGATGGCGAGTTCGTTGCCATTGTGGGCCCGACGGGCTGCGGCAAGTCCACCCTGCTGAACGCGGCTGCCGGCCTGCTGCGCCCGGCCGATGGCAGCGTCACCGTGTTCGGCGAGCGGCTTTCCGGGATCAACGCCAAGGCGGGCTACCTCTTCCAGCAGGACGCCCTGATGCCGTGGAAGACGGCACTCGAGAACGTGGCCATTGCCATCGAGGTCGGTGGCGCATCCTCGGCCTCGGCCCGGCAGCGGGCCCGCGATTGGCTCGCGCGGGTCGGGCTCACGGGCTTTGCCGACCGCTACCCGCACCAGATGTCGGGCGGCCAGCGCAAGCGCGTCGGCCTGGCCCAGGTGCTGATCCGCGATCCCAAGATCCTGCTGATGGACGAGCCCTTCGGGCCGCTCGACGCCCAGACGCGCCAGATCATGGGGACGCTGCTGCTCGGCCTGTGGGCGGCGGACCGCAAGGCGGTGCTGTTCGTCACCCATGACCTCGAGGAGGCTATCGCGCTCGCCGACCGGGTGGTCATCATGGCGGCCGGGCCGAAATCGCGGATCATCGGCGACCACCGGATCGATCTGCCGCGACCAAGGGACGTCTCCGAAGTGCGGCTCGACCCGAGGTTCCATGCCGTACACCGGACCATTTGGGGCCAGCTGCGCGACGAGGTGATCAAGACCTACGAGGTCGTGCCATGACGGGCCTGTCGCGCACCAGATTGCTGGCGCTGCAACTGCTGGTCGCCGTCACGGGGCTGGCGATCTGGCACATCGGCGCGACCGTGCCGATCTTCGGCACCTATTTGCTGCCGAAATTTTTCTTCTCAACGCCGCTCGATGTGATCGCCCGCGTCTGGAAGATGTTTGCCACCGGCTCGGTATGGAAGCATCTGTGGATCACGCTGACGGAGACGGTGCTGGCCTTCGTCATCGGGTCCGTTGCCGGCGTCGTGTTCGGATTCTGGTTCGCCCGCAAGCCGATCGTCGCCGCCGTGTTCGACCCTTACCTGAAGATGGCGAACGCCCTGCCGCGTGTCGTGCTGGCGCCGATCTTTATGCTCTGGCTGGGGCTTGGCATCTGGTCGAAGGTGGCGCTGGGCGTTACGCTGGTGTTCTTCATCGTGTTCTTCAACGTCTACCAGGGCATCCGCGAGGTCAGCCCGGTGGTGCTGGCCAATGCCCGGATGATGGGCATGTCCGAGCGCCAGCTGTTCCGCCATGTCTACTGGCCCTCGGCGATGTCGTGGATGTTCTCATCCCTGCATGCGGCCGTCGGCTTCGCGCTGGTGGGGGCGGTGGTCGGCGAATATCTCGGCTCCGCCGCCGGGCTCGGCTATCTCATCCACGAGGCCGAGGGCGTCTTCGACGTCACCGGCGTGTTCGCCGGCATGGTGGTGTTGGCCGCGTTCGTCCTGTGTATCGACTGGGTTGTCACGCTCGTTGAAAATCGCCTGCTCGTCTGGCGGCCGCAATCGGCCGCCCACGCAACATAAAAGGGAGGACTTCCATGGCTCGCTTGCGCACATTCGCTGCCGTCGCCACCGGCCTCGCTGCTGCCGTTCTCGCTGCCGGCATGGCGTTCGCCCAGGCCCCCGAGAAAAAGGATGTCAAGCTCGGTGTCGGCGGCAAGGCGCTGCTCTACTACCTGCCGCTGACGATTGCGGAGCGGAAGGGCTTCTTCAAGGAGCAGGGGCTCGACGTCGAGATTTCCGACTTCGCCGGCGGCGCCAAGTCGCTGCAGGCGCTGGTGGGCGGTTCGGTCGACGTGGTGACAGGAGCTTATGAGCACACGATCCGGATGCAGTCCAAGGAGCAGGACATCCGCGCGGTGCTGGAGCTCGGCCGCTTTCCCGGCATTGCGGTCGGCATCCGCAAGGACAAGGCCGCCGCCTACAAGACCCCCAAGGACCTCAAGGGCATGAAGATCGGCGTCACCGCGCCGGGCTCCTCGACCAACATGCTGGTCAACTTCCTGCTCGCCAAGGAGGGCCTGACGCCGCAGGACGCCTCGTTCATCGGCGTCGGCAGCGCCGCCTCGGCGGTGGCCGCTATCCGCAAGGGCGAGTTGGATGCGATCTCGCATCTCGAGCCGGTGCTGTCGATGCTGGAGCAGTCCGGCGACATCAAGATCGTCGTCGACACGAGGACGGAAGAGGGCACCCGGGCGCTGTTCGGCGGCTCCAACCCGGCGGCGGTCCTCTATTTGAAGAAGGACTTCATGGACCGCTATCCCAACACCACCCAGGCGCTGACCAACGGCCTTTACAAGGCGCTGCAGTGGATCAAGAACGCCAGCCCGGAGGAAATCGCAGCCGCCGTGCCGGAGGAGTACCTGCTCGGTGACAAGGCGCTCTATGTGCTGGCGGTGAAGAATTCCAAGCCGACCTACTCGCAGACCGGCCTGATCAGCGAGGCGGGTATCAAGAGCACCAATGACATGCTGGTTCAGTTCGATCCGGAGCTGAAAGCCGCCAAGGTCGATCTGACGAAGACGTTCGAGCCGAAATTCGCCGTCAAGGCGGCCGCCACCGTCAAGTGATGGCAGGGCTGATCCACCTCAACGGGGGTTGAGCCCGGCCTCCGGGCCGTGTACCCCCGCGCTCCCGGAGGGCCGCGTCCACATTGGACGCGGCCCTCGCCTTTGGCGTGTGCGGACCCGAGCGATGGCTGCCTCTCCGTCGGACGACCTGTCGATCGGCATCGATTTCGGCACCAGCAACACCGTTCTGGCGGTGGCGCGGCCGGGCGAGGCGGCGCGCGTGCTGCGCTTCGAGCATGGCGGCGAGAGCCTCGCCACCTACATCACCGCGCTGTGCTACTGGCAGGAGCGGGTGAAGGGCGTCCAGACCAATCGGGTCGAGGGCGGCCCGTGGGCGGTGGACGCGTTCCTGCAGGGGCTGGGGCCGCTGCGGTTCATCCAGTCGTTCAAGACCTTCGCGGCCAGCCCGGCGTTCCAGGACACGCGCATCTTCGGCGAGCGGATGCGGTTTGAGGACCTGCTGACCGGCTTCCTGCGGACGGCGCTGCGCCATGCCGGGCTCGACATTGCGGGCCGGCGCATCGTGATGGGCCGGCCGGTCCGCTTTGCGGGCGCGGCGCCCGATGACGCACTGGCGCTGCAGCGCTATCGGCTGGCGCTGGAGCGGCTCGGCGTCGCCCATGTGGATCCGGTCTACGAGCCCGTCGGTGCGGCGTTCTTCTATGCGCGGACGCTGACGGCGGCCGCCACCATCCTGGTCGCCGACTTCGGCGGCGGTACCAGCGACTTCTCGGTGCTGCGCTTCGAGCCCGGTGGGTCCCGCGTGCGGGCGCGGCCGCTCGGACATGCCGGCATCGGCATTGCCGGCGATACGTTCGACTACCGCTTCATCGACAAGGTCGTGTCGCCCCGGCTCGGCAAGTCGGCGCACTACCGCAGCTTCGGCAAGTCGCTGCCGATCCCCGGGCATTTCTTCGCCAATTTCGCCCGCTGGAACCAGCTGTCGATGATGAAGGCGAATGGCGACCTGAAGGAGCTGCGCGACCTGGCGCGCAGCGCCGACCAGCGCGAGGAGCTGGAGCGCTTCATCGAGATCATCGAGTACGACCTCGGCTTCGATCTCTACCGGTCGGTGTCCGCCACCAAGCGGGCGCTGTCCGAGGCGGACTCGGCGCCCTTCGTCTTCCGCAGCGGCGGCGTCGACATCGCCGGGACGGTGACGCGCGCGGCCTTCGAGAGCTGGATCGCCGACGACGTCGCCCGCATCGCCGAGACGCTGCGCCAGGCGCTGGATGCGGCGGGCACGCCGGCCGGCGCCATCGACAGGGTGTTCCTCACCGGCGGCACCTCGCTGATCCCGGCGATCCGGCGGCTGTTCGTCGAGCAGTTTGGCGCCGAACGGCTGTCGTCGGGGGCCGAGTTCGGGTCGATCGCCTCGGGGCTGGCGCTGATCGGCCATGCGCCGGATTTACGCGACTGGACGGCCGGCTGATCACAGCGCCGTGCCGGCGGTGGCCTTCATCAGGATGGGCCCGGTCGGACGCCTGGTCGGCGAGCCGCCGTCAGGCTTATGCGCGGTCTCGCCGCCGGCCGCGACATGGCCATGCCGCCGGCGATGTGACCTTGCTGCGGATCTGATGGATCGCGTCACGGATCCTGATTTGACCCGGTCGGGGGCGGCGGCCAAGCTGCTGCCCCATGACTCTTCTGCCCATGACTCTTCTGCCCATGACTATCTTGCCCACGGCCAGCGTTCCCATGAACATCCTGTCGATCCAGTCACACGTCGCCTACGGCCATGTGGGCAACGCCTCCGCCGTGTTCCCCATGCAGCGGCTCGGCTGCGAGGTCTGGGCGATCCATACCGTCCAGTTCTCCAACCACACCGGCTACGGCGCCTGGACAGGCCGCGTCTTCGACGGCGCCATGGTCGACGAGCTGGTCGACGGCATCGCCCAGCGCGGGGTGCTGCCGCAGTGCGACGGCGTGCTGTCGGGCTATATGGGCTCGGCCGATATCGGCACCGCCATCCTGTCCGCGGTGGCGCGGGTGAAGGCGGCCAATCCGGCGGCGCTGTACTGCTGCGATCCGGTGATCGGTGATGTCGGCCGCGGCGTGTTCGTCCGGCCCGGAATCCCCGAATTCATGCGCGACCAGGCCGTGCCTGCCGCCGACATCATCACGCCGAACCAGTTCGAGCTCGACTATCTGGCCGGCTACGCCACCGACACCCTGGCGACGCTGCGGGCGGCGCTCGCCGCCGTCCACCGCGCCGGGCCGCGGATCGTGCTGGTCACCTCGGTGGAGACCGCCGATACGCCGGCCGATGCCATCGACATGGTGGCGTCCGATGGCAACAGCCTGTGGCGGGTGCGCACGCCGCGGCTGCCGGTGTCGGTGAATGGCGCGGGCGATGCCATCGCGGCGCTGTTCTTCGTCCACGGGTTGCGGACCCGCTCGGCCGCCGAGGCGCTGGGCCATGCCGCGGCCTCGATCCACGGACTGCTGCGGCGCACCGCCGAGGCCGGCTCGCGCGAGATCCTGACGGTGGCGGCCCAGGATGAGTTCGTCACCCCGACCTGGACGTTCCCGGTGGAGGCGGTGTGATGACGTCAGCGGGTCGCCGCTTCCCCCGTGTTTGGTGCGCATGACGCCATGAGGCTGCGGATCGCGACCTTCAACGTCGAGAACCTGTCGTCGCGGTGGCGCTTCGGCGATGCGGTGCGCGGCGAGAGCGCGGCGGCGATGGCGCTGGCCGATTTCGAGCAGACCAGTGAGCGCAAGGCGGCGGAACGGTCGCTGGCGCTGACGCTGGAGGACGACAAGCGGCAGATGACGGCGCTGGCGATCGCCGAGACCCGCGCCGACATCATCGCGCTGCAGGAGGTCGACAGCCTGCGCGTGCTGGAGGCGTTCTTCGCCAACTACGTCCATCGGGTGGCCGACATCCGGTACGGCCATTTCCGGCTCGAGGACGGCAATGACCCGCGCGGAATCGACGTGGCGCTGGCGGTGCGGCGGGACCTGGTCGTCCATGGCGACGGCGTGCGGGTGATGTCGCACCGCACGGTGAGCCTTGCGGATCTCGACGTCCATGACCGCTCGCTGGCCGCGCTGGGCATCCGGCCTACCGACCCGGTGTTCAAGCGCGACTGCCTGATGGTCGATCTCGACCTCGCCAGCCGGCCGCTGACGCTGTTCATCTGCCACCTCAAATCGATGAACAATGGCCGCGATGACGGGCGGCAGGCGACGATGCCGGTGCGCCGGACCGAGGCGCTGGCGGTGCGACGGATCATCGAGCGGCGGTTCGGCGCCGGCTGGCGCGAGGCGAACTGGGTCGTCGCCGGTGACCTGAACGACTATCGCGAGCTGATCGGCCCCGGCGGCGTCGTCGTCCCGGCCGGCCCCAGCGGAATCGATCCCCTGTTCGAGGAGTTTGCCGTCAATCCGGTGGCGCAGTTACCGGCACACGAGTGCTGGACGCATTTCCACCGGGCATGGTCGGAGACGCTGGGGCGCATTGTCGAGGAGCATGTGCAGCTCGACTATCTGCTGCTCTCGCCGGCCCTGGCGGCGCGCGGACCGCGCGTCGAGATCCTTCGCCGGGGCTTGCCCTATCGCGTGCCGCTCGACCCCCGCGATCCCGACCGCAGCATTGCGTCGCTGTCGGTTCGCGGTGACCGATATCCGCGAGCCGGCTGGGACCGCCCCAAGGCCAGCGATCACTGCCCGGTGGTCGTCGAGATCGTTCTGGGCGAAGACGGGTCTGCCACCCGCTCAGACCGCCATATCGGGAGCCCGCCATGAGCCGCCGCCGCTACGCAATCCTCGACGTGTTCACCGACCGGGCGCTGGCCGGCAATCCGCTTGCTGTGGTGCTCGATGGCGAGGGCCTTGGCGATGCGGCCATGCAGGCCATCGCCGCCGAGTTCAACCTGTCGGAGACGGTGTTCGTCCTGCCGCCGGTCGACCCGCGCCATCGTGCCGCCCTGCGCATCTTCACGCCTTCGCGGGAACTGCCGTTTGCCGGCCATCCCACCGTGGGCCCGGCGGTGCTGCTCGGCATCCTCGATCATGGCGGCGCGCCGGCAACAGCGTCGTTCGGCCTCGAGGAAAGGGTCGGGCTCGTGCCCTGTACGGTCGTCGTACAGGGCGACAGCACGGGCGCTGCGACCTTCACGCTGCCGCGCCTGCCCGAGGAGATCGCGGAGCCGGCACCCACCGTTGCCATCGCTGCGGCCGTGGGGCTCGATGCGGCGGAGATCGGCTTCGAAGGCCATGTGCCGTCGGTGTTCTCCGCCGGCGTCGGCTACACCTATGTGCCGGTGTGCAGCCGCGAAGCCGTGACGCGGGCGCGGGTGCGGGCCGACGCCTGGGCGGCGATCCAGCCGGCCGACCACGCCAATGCGTTCCTGTACACGCGCGAAACCACCGAGCCCGGCCATGCGTTTCACGCGCGCATGTTCGCGCCGGGCTTCGGCATTTCCGAGGATCCGGCCACGGGTTCCGCCGTTGCCGGCGTCGCCGGCGGGGTAATGCGGTTCGATAAGCCTGCCGATGGTGAGCATAGGCTGGTGGTGGAGCAGGGCTATGCGATGGGCCGGCCGTCGCAGATCCGGCTCGGGCTCAGCGTTGCGGGTGGTGCGCTGGTCCGGGCGACCATTGGCGGCTCGGCCGTCGTCATCGCCGACGGGACCTTGCGGCTGTGAGGGACGGCGAGCTCTTGCGGGCACGCCGGCTCGATCTTGCCTTCGCGCCGCAGCCCTGGCGCTGGGCCGAGGACGAGGCGGAGCGGATCGACGCCCACTGGGACGCCATCCATGCCCGCAATCCGGCGCTTTTTGACGGGCACGTTCTGTTGCTGCACTCGGGCGCACTCGACGGCGACATTTTCCGCGGGGCCTATCTGGAGACGCGGTTCTCCCGCTTCATTGCCTGGCGCGACTTCGGCTTTCCGGACGCGTCCATGCGCAACTGCTTCGCCATGGCGGGGCTGCGCGCCGAGGACGGTGGCTGGCTGTTGGGCGTGATGGGCGCACACACGGCGAATGCCGGCAAGGCGTATTTCCCTGCCGGCACACCCGACCCCGGCGATATCGTCGGCGACCGGGTCGACCTCGCCGCCAGCGTCGTGCGCGAGCTGAAGGAGGAAACCGGCCTCACTGGCGCCGATGTCCACCATGCCGATGACTGGACGCTGGTGCCGGACGGCAACAAGCTCGCCTGCATCCGCCGGGTCGACGTGCCGGGCAGTGCGGACGCGGTGCGTGCGCGGATCCTCGCCACGCTAACGGCCGAGGCGCAGCCGGAGCTGTCCGACATCCGAATCATGCGCGAGCCGGCCGATCTCGACCCGGCGACGATGCCGGTCTTTATCCTGCGCTACCTGACCGCCGCGTTTGCGGCGGACAGGCGCGGCCAGGGCGCGCCATAGGCCTCGAAACCGGCGAGACTCAGCCGGCCGGGTAGCCGTGGCGGGCGCGGGAGGCGCGCACGATGCCCTGCGCCTCGGCGTCTCGCCCGGCGGCGCAGGCGGCGCTGGCGCGGTCGATGTCGCCGCGGATCTGGTTGTAGACCGACTGGCCGACATGGCCGGTCGCGAGGTCATTGTCCTGGATCGCCTTCCAGCGGGCGACCGCGGCCGAGCAGTCGGCGCCCTCGGGCAGGCGGAAGCCGGGCGGCGCGACGCCGGGCGCCAGCCCAGTATAACTCCCGGGCGTGGGGGCGGCCGTCGGCGGCGGGGCGGCGGTGTTGCAGGCGGCGAGCGTCAGCAACAGGGCGCTGGCGATGAACGGGCGGATCATGGATGTCCCTCGGCGGATCACGGCGCGAGTCTGCCCGGATCGGCGGTGCGGGGTCAATCGAGCATGCGCCGATCATCCCTGGCACTTGCAACCTCTGGCTCCTGGGTCGCCGGCGCTTGCGCGCGGGGCGGCGCATCGGTTAGACATCATCAACCGTCGGCCGTTATGCTCGATGGATCGGGCGCAGATCGCGCCCCGGAGACGTGCCGTGGCCCCGTTCGCCACCCTGCAGCGCCTGAATGTCCTGGCCCGCACCGGCCAGCTCGCAGGCCTGTGCGCCGTCGCCAGCCTTACCGGCCTCCTGCTTCTTAGCCGCCCCTGAGGGCCGGCCGGGCGCACGCGCCTGGGCACTCAGGGGATCCTCGGACACGCCACACCGCAGGACGCTCCGCCACGGGCCGGGCGCGCAGACAGGAACCACCGCCATGACTTCGTCTTCTGTCACCCCGTCTTCGACCGCCACCACCGACCGGGTCATCATCTTCGACACCACCTTGCGCGACGGCGAGCAGTCACCCGGCGCCTCCATGACGCTCGAGGAAAAGCTCGAGGTCGCCATCCTGCTCGACGGCATGGGTGTCGACGTGATCGAGGCCGGGTTCCCCATCGCCTCGAACGGTGATTTCGAGGCCGTCACCGAAATCGCCAAGCGGGTGCGCCGCGCCACCGTCGCCGGCCTCGCCCGGGCCGGCCAGAAGGATATCGACCGGGCCGGCGAGGCGGTGAAGCACGCCGCCCGCGGGCGGATCCACACCTTCATCTCCACCTCGCCGGTGCACATGAAGTACAAGCTGCAGATGGAGCCCGAGCGCGTGCTGGAGCTCGTCTCCACCTCGGTTGCGCGGGCGCGCAACTGGGTCGAGGACGTGGAGTGGTCGGCCGAGGACGGCACCCGCACCGAGATCGATTTTCTCTGCCGCTGCGTCGAGGCCGCCATCAAGGCTGGCGCGACGACCATCAACATTCCCGACACGGTTGGCTACACAGTACCGGAGGAATACTACACCCTGTTCAAGACGGTGCGCGAGCGGGTGCCCAATTCGGACAAGGCGATCTTCTCGGTGCATTGCCACAATGATCTCGGCATGGCGGTGGCCAACACGCTGGCGGGCCTGCTCGGCGGCGCCCGACAGATCGAGTGCACCATCAACGGCATCGGCGAGCGCGCCGGCAATGCGGCGCTGGAAGAGGTGGTGATGGCGCTGAAGACCCGCGCGGATCGCTTCCCCTTCGGCTGCGGCGTCGACACGACGATGCTGACGCGAGCCTCCAAGCTGGTCTCGGCCGTGACCTCGTTCCCGGTGCAGTACAACAAGGCCATCGTCGGGCGGAACGCCTTCGCGCATGAGAGCGGCATCCACCAGGACGGCATGCTGAAGAACACTGAGACCTACGAGATCATGACGCCCGAATCGGTTGGCGTGTCGAAGACTTCGCTGGTGATGGGCAAGCATTCCGGCCGCCACGCCTTCAAGGAGAAGCTGAAGGAGCTCGGCTACGCGCTGGGCGATAACGCGCTGGAGGACGCCTTCAAGCGCTTCAAGGACCTCGCCGACCGCAAGAAGCACGTCTATGACGAGGACATCGAGGCGCTCGTTGACGATGAGATCCTGTCGGCGCATGACCGCATCAAGGTGGTGGCACTGACCGTCATCGCCGGCACGCAGGGACCGCAGCTGGCGACGCTGACGCTTGACACCGATGGCCAGCACCAGACGGTGCAGGCGCGCGGCAACGGCCCGGTCGACGCCACGTTCAACGCCATCCAGGCACTGGTGCCCCACCATGCAAGGCTCGAGCTCTACCAGGTGCACGCCGTCACCGAGGGCACAGACGCGCAGGCCGAGGTGTCGGTGCGGCTCAGTGAGGACGGCAAGTCGGTGACCGCTAAGTCGGCCGATCCGGACACGCTGGTGGCCTCGGCGCGCGCCTATGTGGGCGCGCTCAACAGGCTGATGACCAAGCGCCAGAGGGGCCTCCCCGACGCGCTCGCGGCCGACTGAACCAGCACCTTGCAGCCGGGCTGCCCGTCTTGGGGGGCCTTCCGGCGCGCTTGCGGGACAGGGATGCATCGCGGGGGTGGACAGGCCCCCCCGTCTTTGCTAATCACCCGTCCGTCGCGGGGCTGAGGCCCCGCGTATGCTTTGATGGGCGCATAGCTCAGTTGGTAGAGCAGCTGACTCTTAATCAGCGGGTCCCAGGTTCGAGCCCTGGTGCGCCCACCATCAAAGACCAATCAAAACAATCGGGTGACGATCCCGCGAAATCGTCAACCGTGAACAGACCGGGGGCGTTTGTGACTTTAAAAGTCACACGTGTGACTTTCCCGTTCCGTGTTTCAGTAAGCCTAGATACCTTGACGAGTGCCATACATAATGCAGCTTGGTGTGGTGTGATTGGGAAGTCGAG
>JBEIIL010000123.1:0-10936 GCA_040380755.1 Methylobacteriaceae bacterium
CGGCGGGACGCATCGTCTTCGAGGGCCGCAATCTCCTGGAGCTGGATCCACGGGCGCGCGCGGATTTGCGTGGCGACCGCATGACGATGATCTTCCAGGAGCCGATGACGTCGCTCAATCCGGCCTTCACCATCGGCGACCAGATCGCCGAGGTGGTGGCCCGGCACCGCGATGTCAGCGCATCGGCCGCCCGCGCCGTGGCGCTCGACATGCTCGAGCGTGTGCGCATCCCCGCCGCCGCCAAGCGCCTCGACGAGTACCCCCACCAGCTGTCGGGCGGCATGCGCCAGCGCGTCATGATCGCCATGGCGCTCGCCAACGGCCCCCGGCTGCTCATCGCCGACGAGCCGACGACGGCGCTGGACGTCACCATCCAGGCGCAGATCCTGACCCTGATCCGCGCCCTGCAGCGCGAGACCGGGACGGCCATGTTGCTGATCACCCATGATCTCGGCGTCGTCGCCGAGGTCGCCGACGATGTGGCGGTGATGTATGCCGGCCGCATCGTCGAGCGCGGCCCGGTCGAGGCCATCTTTGCCGATCCACAGCACCCCTACACGATCGGCCTGATGGGCTCGCTGCCGTCGCTGACCGGGCGCGAGCAGCGTCTCGCCACCATCCCGGGCAGCGTTCCGGCGCCCGAGCGCATGCCCCAGGGGTGCCGTTTCGGGCCGCGCTGTCCGTTCGTCGTCGACGCATGTCTGCAGGTGCAACCGCCACTGTTGCCGGTCGAGCCGGGCCATGACGTCGCCTGCATCCGCGCGCCGCTGGAGCAGCATGTGACGGAGGCGGCCGTTGTCTGATGTGGCCGACCCCATCCTCGAGGCCAGGGGGCTCGTGAAGCATTTCCGCAGCGGCGGGGGCCTGTTGCAGAAGGCCACGGTCATCCGCGCCGTCGACGGCGTCAGCTTCGCCGTTGCCCGCGGCGAGACGCTGGCGATCGTCGGCGAGTCGGGCTGCGGCAAGTCCACCGTCGGACGGCTGCTGCTGCGCCTGCTCGATCCGACCGCCGGTACCGTGCGCTTTGAGGGCGACGACCTCGGAGACCGCGACGCTGACGGTCTGCGGCGCCTGCGCAGCCAGATGCAGATGGTGTTCCAGGACCCGTTCTCGTCGCTCAATCCGCGCATGACGGTGGGCGATATTGTCGGCGAGCCGCTATGGGTGCACGGCATGGGCAACCGGCGTGAGCGTCGCGAGCGGGCCGACGATCTCCTGCGGACCGTCGGCCTCCGGCCCGAGCACGCGAACCGCTACCCCCACGAGTTTTCTGGTGGCCAGCGCCAGCGCATCGGCATTGCCCGCGCGCTGGCCAGCGATCCGCGGCTGATCATCGGCGACGAGCCGGTCTCGGCCCTCGACGTGTCGATCCAGGCGCAGGTCATCAACCTGCTCGAGGACCTGAAGGCCCGCTTCGCGCTGACGCTGGTGATCATCGCCCACGACCTTGCCGTCATCCGGCACATGAGCGACCGGGTAATCGTCATGTATCTGGGCACCATCGTCGAGGTGGCTCCCACGGCGGCCCTCTACTCCGAGCCGCTGCATCCCTACACGCGCGCCCTGCTGGCGGCGATTCCGGTACCGGTGCCCGGTCCGCGTGGCCCGCGGCAGCTGCTCGAGGGCGACCTGCCGAGCCCGGCCAACCCGCCGTCAGGCTGCCGGTTCCACACCCGCTGCCCGAGCGTGCAGACGCGCTGCCGCGACGAGGTGCCGCCGCTGCGCGACGCCGGTGGCCGGCAGGTTGCATGTCACGTCTACGAGACGTTGCCGCGGGATGGCGCCACGCGTCCTTTCGCGGTCTACGAGAGCCCCGCCAAGGCGCGTCGCCTCGATCTCTATCGCCGTTTTCGCAAGCGCCAGGACGAGGCTGCGGCCGCTGTTCCGGCACCCACCAGGGAGGGACCGACACCATGACCATCATCCCCCGACAGGCCCGCCGGCATTGGCTGGTCGCTGCCGTCTGTGCCGCAGCGCTGCTGCCGGCCGGCGCCTCCGCCCAGGCCCTGCGCATCGGCCTCGCCGAGGACCCGGATGTGCTCGATCCGCATCAGGCGCGCACCTTCGTCGGCCGCATCGTGTTCAACGCGCTGTGCGACAAGCTCGTCGACCTGACGCCTGAGCTGAAGTTCGTGCCCCGCCTCGCCACCTCATGGGAATGGGGTACCGACGGCAAGTCACTGACCTTCAAGCTCCGCGATGGCGTCAAGTTTCATGATGGCGAGCCCTTCAACGCCGAGGCGGTGAAGTACAACATCGAGCGCGCCAAGACGCTGCCGGAGTCTCGCCGCAAGAGCGAGATCACCTCGATCGCCTCCGTCGAGGTCGTGGATGCGCTGACCGCACGCATCGTGCTGACCCAGGCCGATGTCACGGTGCTGGCGCAGCTGTCGGACCGCGCCGGTATGATGCTGTCGCCCAAGGCCGCCCAGGCTGCGGGCGCCAACTATGGCGCCCGCCCGGTCTGCTCGGGTCCCTACCGGTTCGTCGAGCGGGTGCAGAACGACCGCATCGTCATCGAGCGCTTCGCCGACCATTGGAACAAGGCTGCCTACGCCTTCGACAAGGTCACCTATCTGCCGATTCCCGATTCGACCGTCCGCCTGGCGAACCTGCGGTCGGGCGATATCGACATGATCGAGCGGCTGGAGGCGACGGACGTCAAGACCGCCAAGGCCGATGCCAACCTCAAGACCGCCTCCGCGGTGGGGCTCGGCTATCAGGCGCTCAATATCAACCTCGCCAATGGCGACAAGGCGAAGACGCCGCTCGGCCAGGACAAGCGCGTGCGCCAGGCCCTGGAGCTGTCGATCGACCGTGATGCCCTCAACCAGGTCGTGTTCGAGGGGCAGTTCACGGCGGGCAACCAGTTCTTCCCGCCAAACAACCCCTTTTCGGACAAGTCCCTGAAAATCCAGCCCCGTGACGTCACCAAGGCCAAGGCGTTGCTGAAGGAGGCGGGCGTCAATGGCCCGCTGTCCGTCGAGGTCACGATGGCCAACAACCCCCGGTCGCTGGCGACCATGCAGGTCATCCAGTCGATGGCGGCCGAGGCCGGCTTCGCCGTCAAGCTGAAGGCAACCGAGTTCGCCACCATGCTGGCCGAGGGCACGAAGGGCGACTTCCAGGCCAACCAGTACGGCTGGTCGGGCCGGCCCGATCCCGACGGCAACATCCATGCGTTCGTGACCTGCAAGGGCAATCTGAACGACTGGAAGTACTGCAACCCGGAGATCGACAAGCTGCTCGACGAGGCTCGGACGCTGTCCGACCCGGCCGAACGCAAGAAGCGCTACGATGCCGCCCAGGCGATCCTGTCGAAGGACCTGCCGGTGATGGTTCTCTATCACGAGAGCTGGATCTGGGGCCTGCGCAAGAAGGTCGACGGCTTCGTCCCGCATCCCGACGGCATGATCCGTCTCGACGGCCTGAAGTTCGCTTCGTGACACAAAGGCTGTCCCGGACTGGACGGAAGAGCCCGGCGGGGATCGTCCCGCCGGGTGGCCGGGGGGAGTGCGTCTGATGCTCGCCTACGCGGCCCGGAGGGTGCTCGTCGCCATCCCGACGATCATCCTTGTCTCGATCTTCGTCTTCGTCCTGCAGAAGCTGCTGCCCGGCGACCCGATCCTCGTCCTTGCCGGCGAGGAGCGGGACCCGGTCGTCATCGAGCTGCTGCGCGAGAAGTACCGCCTCAACGATCCGCTGCCGGTGCAGTATTTCGCCTGGGCCTGGCAGGCCCTGCAGGGCAATCTCGGCATTTCGCTGCGCACCAACGTCCCCGTTCTGCAACTCATCGCCGAGAAGCTCCCTGTCACCCTGCAGCTCGCCGCGATGGCGATGACCTTTGCACTGCTCATCGGCATTCCGGCCGGCATCATGGCGGCGGTGAAGAAGGGCACCGCTTGGGACTACGCCGCCACCGGCATCGCGCTGTGGGGCCTGTCGATTCCCAACTTCTTCCTCGGCGTGATGCTGATCTTCCTCGTCTCGGTGCAGCTGCAGTGGCTGCCGGCGTCAGGCTACGTGCCGTTGTCGGAGAGCGTCAGCCAGAACCTGCGCACGATGATCATGCCGGCCTTCGTGCTCGGCAATGCGCTGGCCGCCAGCATGATGCGCCATACCCGCAGCGCCATGCTGGGCGTGCTCAAGCAGGACTACGTGCGCACTGCCCGCGCCAAGGGCCTGCTGGAGCCGCGGGTGGTGCTGCGGCACGCATTGCGCAACGCGCTGGTGCCGGTCGTCACCATCGGCACGCTGCTGTTTGGCGAACTCCTTGCCGGGGCCGTGCTGACCGAGCAGATCTTCACGATCCCTGGTTTCGGCAAGCTCATCGTCGACGCCGTCTTCAACCGGGACTATGCGGTGGTGCAGGGCGTCGTGCTGTGCACCGCCATCGGCTATATCGGCCTGAACCTGGTGGCGGACCTGCTCTATTTCGTCCTCAACCCGCGCCTGAGGGTGCGCTGATGACCCTGGCGCTCGACACGGCCGCCCGGCAGGCCCTGCCGCCCCGCCGCAGCCGGTTCTGGGGCAAGATCAGAACCAATCCGTCCGCCCTCGTCGGCGGGGTTCTCGTCGGTTTCTTCGTGCTCGTGGCCGTGCTCGGGCCATGGCTGGTGGGCATCGATCCGATCAAGACGTCCTGGACCGCGGTCCGCAAGATGCCGTCGCTCGCCGCCTGGTTCGGCACCGACGAGCTCGGCCGCGACGTCCTCTCCCGCGTCATCTCCGGTGCCCAGGCCTCGTTGCTGGCCGGCGTCGTCTCGGTCTGCATCGCCGTGTCGATCGGCGGTCCGCTCGGCCTCGCCGCCGGCTATTTCGGGGGCTGGGTGGACGCGGTGATCTCGCGCTG
This sequence comes from Methylobacteriaceae bacterium, assembly GCA_040380755.1. Lineage (GTDB taxonomy): Bacteria > Pseudomonadota > Alphaproteobacteria > Rhizobiales > Beijerinckiaceae > Alsobacter. The sequence continues at coordinate 4,853 of JBEIIL010000123.1, forward strand.
CACCGAGGCGCTGCTGGCCTGCCCGTTCCTGATCCTGGCCATCGCGCTGGGCAGCGTCCTCGGCGCCAGTCTGACCAACGCGATGATCGCCATCGGCATCGCCGCCGCGCCGATCTTCACCCGCCTGACCCGCGCCCAGACCCTGTCGGTGAAGACCGAGGATTATGTCGAGGGCGCGCGCGCCATCGGCCTGCGCGATCGCTGGATCATCCTGCGCTACATCCTGCCCAACATCTTCGCGCCGATCCTCGTTCAGGCGACGCTGATCATCGCCCAGGCGATCATCGCCGAGGCGAGCCTGTCCTTCCTCGGGCTCGGCCAGCAGCCGCCTTCGCCGAGCTGGGGCGCGATGCTCGCCACCGGCAAAAACTTCGTCCAGCAGGGCCAGTGGTGGATGTCGGTGTTTCCCGGTGTCGCGATCTTCCTGACGGTGCTCGGCTTCAACCTGCTGGGCGACGGCCTGCGCGATGCCCTGGACCCGCGCGAGACCTGACCAGCGCGAGACCTGACCAGCGCCAGACCTGTCCCGCGCCAGACCTGACCTGCGCCAGACCTGACCTGCGCCAGACCTGACCTGCGCCAGACCTGACCTGCGCAAGGCGTGACCCGCCCCTGCGATCCCGCAGGATGACGCCCGTCCGTTTCTGTCGTTGACTGCCGCCGCGTCCAATGCCGCCCAACCGGAGCCTGCCCGTGTTCACAACCCGTCCCGAGATCCAGGGCACCTTCGGCGTCGTCACGTCGACCCACTGGATTGCGTCTGCCGTCGGCATGTCGATGCTCGAGCGAGGCGGTAATGCCTTCGACGCCTGCGCCGCCACCGCATTCGTGCTGCAGGTCGTCGAGCCCCACCTCAACGGCCCGCTGGGTGAGGTACCGGCCATCTTCCATTCGGCGCGGACCGGCCGGGTCGAGGTGCTGTGCGGCCAGGGTGTCGCGCCGGCCGCGGCCTCCATCGAGGCCTTCAAGTCGCGTGGGCTCGATCTGGTCCCGGGCTCGGGCCTGCTCGCCACGGTCGTGCCCGGCGCCTTCGACGCCTGGATGCTGCTGCTGCGCGAGCATGGCGAACTGCCGTTGCGCACCGTGCTCGAGCCGGCCATCCACTACGCCCGCCACGGCCATCCGATGCTGCCGCGCGTCGCCAACGAGATCGCCGCCCAGGGTGAGTTCTTCCGCACCGAATGGCCGACCTCCGCCGCCACCTGGCTGCCGGGTGGCGTCGCTCCGAAAGCGCGCGCGCTGTTTTCCAACCCCGTGCTGGCCGACACCTATGACCGGGTGCTGAGCGAGGCCGAGGCCGCCGGCGGCGACCGCATCCGCCAGATCGAGGCCGCGCGGGCGGCCTTCATGAAGGGCTTCGTCGCCGCGGCGATCGACCAGTTCTGCCGCACCAACGAGGTGATGGACGCCAGCGGCCGCCGCCATGGCGGCCTGCTCACCGCCGACGACATGGCCCGCTGGCAGGCGAGCTTCGAGGCGCCGCAGACCGATGACTATCACGGCTGGACCGTCGCCAAGACGCGCCCCTGGGGACAGGGGCCGGCTTTCCTGCAGTCCCTCTCTTTGCTCAAGGGCTGGGACATCGGCGCGCTCGATCCGAAGGGGCCGGACTTCATCCACCTCGTCGTCGAAGCCATGAAGCTCGCCTTCGCCGACCGTGAGGCCTATTACGGCGACCCGGATTTTGTCGACGTGCCGCTCGACGCGCTGCTGTCGGACGCCAATGCGGCGGCCCGGCGTGCGCTCATCGGCGACACCGCGTCGCGCGAGCTGCGGCCGACGATCCTGCCGGGTCGCGAGGCCCAGGTCGACCGCATGCTGGCGCTGCTCGGCATGACGCGCGCTGGCGGCGGTCCCGGCGTCGGCGAGCCGACCATGGCGCATCTCAACACGGCGCGCCGCGGCGATACCGTCCATGTCGACGTCATCGACCGTCACGGCAACATGATCTCCGCCACCCCGTCCGGCGGCTGGATGCAGTCCTCGCCGGTGATCCCGGCGCTCGGTTTTCCGCTCAACACCCGCGCCCAGATGTTCTGGCTGGAGCCGGACCTGCCCGCCAGCCTGGCGCCGGGCAAGCGCCCCCGCACCACGCTCACGCCCTCGCTGGCGCTGCAGGACGGCATGCCCCGCCTCGTCTTCGGCACGCCGGGCGGCGATCAGCAGGACCAGTGGCAGCTGGCGCTGTTCCTGCGCCGTGTCCATCACGGGTTGAACCTGCAGGAGGCCATTGACCTGCCGCTGTTCCACACACAGCACTTCCCCTCGTCCTTCTATCCGCGCGGCTCGCGGCCGGGTCACCTGATGGTCGAGGAGACGGTCGGCGAGGCGACGCTGGCCGAGCTGCGCCGCCGCGGCCACGATCTCGAGGTCGCCGGTGCCTGGACGGTCGGGCGCCTCACCGCCGCCGAGAAGGACGCCGACGGCATCCTCCACGCCGCCGCGACCCCGCGCCTGATGCAGGCCTACGCCATCGGGCGTTGAACCCTGCAACCTGCTCGTTGAACCCGGGAGCCTGCCCATGACCTGGTCGATCGTCGCGCGCGATCCCGCCACCGGACGCTTCGGCGTCGTGGTGGCGACGAAGTTCTTCGCGGTTGGTGCAGTGTGTCCCTTCGGCGCCGGCGGAACCGGGGCGCTCGCCACCCAGGCGCTTGTTAACCCGCTCTACGGCGTCCGCGGCGTTCGTCTGCTGGCGGACGGTCATGCCGCCGCGGACATCGTCGCGCTGCTGACCGCCGGAGACGACGGCCGCGATCAGCGCCAGCTCCACGTCATCGACGCCAAGGGGCGCAATGCGGCGCACACTGGCCGGGACTGCATCGACTGGTGCGGCCACCGTGTCGCCGAACGGGTTTCGGTGGCCGGGAACATGCTGGCCGGCGCCGCGGTCGTCGATGACACACTCAGCGCGTATCAGGCCGCGTCGGACCGGCCGTTCGCCGACCGGCTGATCCTGGCGATGGAGGCCGGCGAGGCGGCAGGCGGCGACAAGCGCGGCCGCCAGTCCGCCGCCCTGCGGATCTGGGACACCGAGGAGTATCCGCTGCTCGACCTTCGCGTCGACGACCATCCGGCGCCGCTGGTCGAGCTCCGCCGGCTGTTTGGCGTCGCGCATGAGCGATTCATCCCGTTCTCGGGCGCCTTCGCCACACGGGCGCGGCCGGCCGGCATCATCGACCGGGCCGAGATCGACGCGCTGGTCCTCGCCCATCAGGCCGAACGATCCTGATCCTCGGCCCTCTGCGCGGATGCAAAAGGCCCGGCGTAATGCGCCGAGCCCTCATGCGTGTCGCGGCGTGGCAAGGGCCGGAGGCCTCCCTCGCAAAGCTCAGAGGTTCTTCGGGTTGCCGCGTACCACCTGGTAGCGCTGGCCGGTGCCGGTATCGTCGGTGAAGGTCGCGACATCGCCGGCGACCTCGACCTTGTAGCAGGTCTCATCGCCGTCATCGGGGAACTCGAAGCACATCCGCTGGCCCTTGAGCACCCACTTGCCGGTGTTCACGGTGTCGCCGGAGAGCTGCTTCACGGTGCCGTTGCGCATGTAGAACTCGACCAGCGGGTCACCGTCGGCGTCCTTGCCGACGACCGAATTGCCGACCAGCGCCTGCACGGCGTCGAGGCCAACGAGCTTGCGCGCCGGGGCGGGCGCCGGCGCGCCACCCGGGGGCGCCACCATGGCGCTACGCGGCGGGGTGCCGGGCGCCGGTGCTCCGCCTGCGGAAGCCCCGCCGGCCGGTGCAGCCGCCTGACCCTCGGATGCGGCCGTGATCGTCACCCGCTGCAGCAGCATCATCGGATCCTGCAGGGCGATGATCTCCATGAACGGAATGGGGGTACCGCCATTGGCGTTGACGTCGACGGTGATGCTGCGCGGGTTGGCGACGAAGGCGCCGAGCGCCTGGCCGAGCCCGGCCGCACCGGCCGCACCGCCGAGCATCATCGGCACGATCTGGCCGGCCATGGCGGCGGCCTCCTTCTGCAGCGCCGCCGGGGTGGTGCCCTGCTTGGCCGCGGTGGCGGCCAGCACCTTCTCGACGCCGCCGGCATTGACCAGCCGCAGGTTGATGCCGCCGATGCTGCCGGCCAGCAGGGACTGCAGCCGCAGCTCCGGCGTGGCGGCGGTGAAGGTCGCGGCGTCGATTCCGGCAAACCGCGCGCGCAGCGACAGCGTTCCGATATCGCCGACTTGGACGCTGTAGTCGTCCAGGACGTAGCGCTTGGTCGGCGGATCATAGGTGCCGGCAAACGAGCCCGACACGGTCAGCGCCTGCAGGCCGGCCTGGCCGAGGCCCTCGGCCATGGGCGACGCCTTCGGCGGGGTGATCGTCAGGCCCTTCAGCGTGGTGACGGCGCGCAGCGGCACGTCGCCCGCATAGGTCACGTCGCCGTTCACCGAGCTGAGCTTGAACTGGATCATGTTGCCGCCGGGCGCATCCTTGGCGACCTCCTTGTCGGGCACGCGGGCCTCGCCGCCATCCCACGAGAAGCGCGACAGCCGCGGTAGGCCGGCCGAGGCATCGCCGGCCCTCGCAGCGGCCACGACGCTGGTCAGGTCGAGCCCGTCGAGCGTCAGCGCGTTCGAGGTGAAGGTCCCCGCTCCGGCGTCGGACGTGAAGCTCATCTCGGCGCCGCCGAGGCTGAACCGCCCGACCTTGCCGGCATCGACATCCCGCACCTCGATGGCGCGCAGCGTGAAGGTTCCGTCCGTCTTGGTGCCCGACACGGTCGGGATCACGATCCGCCCGGCCTTGGCGCGCGTGGCGATGGCGGTCATGTCCTCCTTCGGCGTTGCCGCCGAGAACAGCTTGGCGAGATCGTCGCGCGTCAGCGTCGTGTCATAGGCCTCGACGCGCGGGATCGTGATGGTGCCGCCGCCGGGCGTCGTCAGGGTCGTGCCCTCGAGCACCACAGGCGCGCCCTGGGCGAGAGCGGACGGAGCAAGGGTGCTGGACAGCGGCAGGGCCACGCCGGCCATCAGCAGGGCGGCAAGGGCAAGGCGGGAGGGGCGGAGCAGTCGGTTCATGGGCGTGCGGTCTCCAGAGTGGAATGGCGGTGCGGGGCCCGGACGATGCGAAGGCTGGCGCGGCCGCGACACTGCCACGGCCAGCGCGCGAGGGCCATCGCTGCAGTTGCGAACGGGGCATCGCCAGCGGGCGTGGTTGCTGTACCATGAACCCAATACCGGAGGAGCAAAGCATGAAAACGCGCGCCGCAGTGGCCTTTTCGGCCGGAAAACCCCTCGAAATCGTCGAACTTGACCTTGAAGGCCCCCGTTCCGGCGAGGTCCTGATCGAGGTGAAAGCCACCGGCATCTGCCACACCGACGCCTACACATTGTCCGGAGCGGACCCCGAGGGCCTGTTCCCGGCCGTCCTCGGCCATGAGGGGGCGGGAATCATCGTCGATATCGGGCCGGGCGTGACCAGCCTGCGCAAGGGCGACCATGTGATTCCCCTCTACACGCCCGAGTGCCGCGAGTGCGACTACTGCCTGTCGCGCAAGACCAACCTCTGCCAGAAGATCCGCGCCACCCAGGGGCGCGGCCAGATGCCCGACGGTACCAGCCGGTTCCGCTACCAGGGCGAGCCGGTGCTGCACTACATGGGCACCTCGACCTTCTCCAATTTCATCGTCGTGCCCGAGATCGCCGTGGCGAAGATCCGCCCGGACGCCCCGTTCGACAAGGTCTGCTACATCGGCTGCGGCGTCACCACCGGCATCGGCGCGGTGATCTGGACGGCGAAGGCCGAGACCGGCTGCCGCGCCGTGGTGTTCGGCCTCGGCGGCATCGGCCTCAACGTCATCCAGGGCCTGCGCCTCATCGGCGCCGAGCAGATCGTCGGCGTCGACGTCAACCCGACCAAGAAAGCCATGGCCGAGCAGTTCGGCATGACGCATTTCGTCAACCCGAAGGAAGTCGCGGGCGATCTGGTGCCCTATCTGGTCGACCTCACCAAGGGTGGCGCCGACCACAGCTTCGACTGCACCGGCAACGTCACGGTGATGCGCCAGGCGCTGGAGTGCTGCCACACGGGCTGGGGCCAGTCGATCCTCATCGGCGTCGCGCCGGCCCGCGCCGAG
>JBEIIL010000124.1:0-10658 GCA_040380755.1 Methylobacteriaceae bacterium
CCCAGACGGCAAGGCGGTGCTGATCTGCATGATCGCCGAGCCCTCGCTGGAGAGCTTCAAGGCGCTGCTCGCGGGACGCGGCACCGTGACGTTCGAGGCGCCGTCGGACGAGAGCCCCGGCAAGGTTCCGCTCTACGAATACACCTGGAACCACACCACCCTGCAGGTGCTGAAGGCCGACCGCACGGTCACCTATCTGCAGTGCCTGTTCCCGCATGACCGGCTGATGGCCTCGGTGCGGGAGATGTGGGCGATGTTCCCCGACGAGGTGCTGCCGCATCTGGAGTTCATCCGGTTCGGCGGCCGCGTCACCTGCAGCGCGCTGCCGGTGGTGCGCTACACGACGCCCGAGCGGCTCAACGAGATCATCGCGCTGCACGAGCAGCACGGGGTGATGATCGCCAACCCGCATGTGATGACGCTGGAGGACGGCAGCCGCCACAAGCGCGTCGACGCCGACCAGATGGGATTCAAGCACGAGGTCGACCCCTACGGCCTGCTCAACCCCGGCAAGATGCGCAGCTTTGTCCCGACCCGGCGCTGAGATGCGGGTTCTCTACGTCTACTGCCATCCGGTGGAGGAGAGCTTCCACGGCGCGCTGCGCGCCCAGGCGCTGGAGGGGCTCGCCGTTGCGGGCCACGACGTCGACCTGCTCGACCTCTATGCGGAGGGCTTCGACCCGGTGCTGTCGGCCGAGATGCGGCGCGCCTATCACGACACCAACCGCAACCAGGCGGGCATCGAGGCCTATGTGGCGCGGCTTCAGGCGGCCGAGGGGCTGATCGTGCAGTTCCCGACCTGGTCGTTTGGGCCGCCGGCGATGCTCAAGGGCTGGTTCGACCGCATGTTCATGCCGGGCGTCGGCTTCGACCTGTCGAATCCCGCGCAAGTGAAGCCCCTGCTGACGGGACTGAGGCGGATCGTGGGCATTTCGACCTACGGACGGCCGCGATGGCGGGCGATCGCCATGGCGGATCCGCCGCGCAAGATCGTCACCCGCTATTTGCCCTGGTTTGCCGGCGGCAAGGCGCGGGTGGACTATCATGCGCTCTATCACATGAACATCGCATCCGACGCCGAGCGGGCCCGCTTCCTCGCCCGCGTGCGCCAGGCGATGGAACGGTTCTGACAGCCACCGGAGACCTGCCGATGCCCGCGCGCCACTGGGGCGACCTCGCCACCACCGACTTTGCCGGCCTCGATCCGGAGCGTACCGTCGCGGTGCTGCCGATCGCGGCGATCGAGCAGCACGGGCCGCATCTGCCGGTGTCGACCGACACGACCATCGCGACCCACATGGTGGCGACCGCCATGCCGCTGATCGGCGACGATGTCGACGCGCTGGTGCTGCCGGTGCAGGCGGTGGGGAAATCCAACGAGCACCTGCGTTCGCCCGGCACGCTGACGCTGACCGCCCAGACGGCACTGGCCACCTGGACGGAGCTCGGCCAGTCGGTGCACCGCGCCGGCATCCGCAAGCTGGTGATGGTCAACTCGCATGGTGGAAACGCCGCGCTGCTCGAGGTGGTGGCGCGCGAGCTGCGCATCGCCTGCCAGATGCTGGTGGTGCATTGCGCCTGGCGGCGCTTCGGCGTGCCGGCGGAAATGTACACGGCCCTGGAGAACGAGGTCGGCATCCATGCGGGCGACATCGAGACGTCGCTGATGCTGCATTTCCGGCCCGACCTCGTGCGCATGGACAAGGCCATCGATTTCGCCCCGGCGACGATCCAGATGGCCAAGGACTACGCCTATCTGCGCCCGACCGGGACGCCGGGCTTCGGCTGGATCGCCCAGGACCTGCATCCCGACGGCGCCGCCGGCGATGCCTCGCTGGGCACCGCGGAGAAGGGCCGGCTCACTGCGCAGCTGCAGGCCGAGGGCTTCGTCCGGCTGCTGCAGGACGTGGCCGAGTTTCCGCTGACGGACCTTGCCTGAAGCAATGGGCCCGAGCACTTTTTGGCCTGAGCGATCTTGGCCTGAGCGCATCCGGGGCGGCGGCCGCCGGCCCCCCCCCGGCCAAGGAGGGGGCCCGGACCAGGCGCCGTTGCGCCCCGGCCGGAGGGAGCGCTCAGCTCTCCTTGAAGCCGTAGTCGGGGATGCCCTGTTCGTTGCCGTAGTATTTGTAGGGCAGGAACTTGCCGCTCATGACGATCTTGACGCGGTCGCCCTTGGGGTTGGCCTCACGGTCAATCTGGATGTCGAAATCGATGGCCGACATGATGCCGTCGCCGAACTCCTCCTCGATCAGCGCCTTCCAGGCGGGTCCGTTGACCATCACCATCTCGTAGAAGCGGTAGATCAGCGGATCGGTCGGCGGCATCGCGGTGCCGCGATACGGCACCTCGTTGAGCATCTTCTCCTCGTTGGCGTCGAGGCCGAACAGCGCCGCGGCCTTGGCGGCCAGCGGCTTCACCAGCTTCATCTGGCCGAGCAACGCGCCGACCACCAGCACCGGCGACATGCCGCCGATCTCGTCGGTGATCTGCTTCCAGGTCCAGCCCTTCTCGCGCTTGATGTCGAGGATCTTCTCGGTGAGGTCGGCACGCTTCATCGGATGCTCCTGTGGCGGGGTCTGGGATCAGTGGATCAGGCGGCGCCGGCGCGCGCTTCGGGCGAAAGCTCGGCCACCGCGGGCGCCGGAAAGCCGGGGCGCACCACCGGCGGGCGGCGGCGGTCCCAGCCGGCCGGAATGGCGTCCGCGAAGGTGCGGCTGCGGCTGACCAGGAAATCGATGAGATGGTTGCGCAGCGGGTAATAGGCGGCGTGGCGGTGCACTTCGTTGCGGTTGCGGTCGGCCGGCAGCGGGTTGTCGACGATCTCGGCGACGAGCGCGCCGGGGCCGTTGGTCATCAGCACGATCTTGTCGGCGAGATACATGGCCTCGTCGACGTCATGGGTGATCATGAACACAGTCTGGCCGGTCTCGCGGCAGATCCGGCGAACCTCGTCCTGCAGCGTGCCGCGGGTCAGCGCATCGAGCGCCGAGAACGGCTCGTCCATCAGCAGGATCTTGGGCTCGATCGACAGTGCCCGGGCGATGCCGACGCGCTGCTTCATGCCGCCGGAGAGCTGCGCCGGCCGCTTGTCCTCGGCGCCGGCGAGACCCACGAGCGCGATGGCCTTGCGGGCGCGCGCCTCGACCTCGGCGCGGGACGCCTTGGGCCAGCGCGACCATACCGCATAGGTGACATTGCCCAGCACCGTCTTCCACGGCAGCAGCGCGTGACCCTGGAAGATGACGGCGCGGTCGAGGCCCGGCCCGTCGATGGCGCGGCCGTCCACCAGCACGACGCCGTCGCTCGGCACCTCGAGCCCGGCGAGGATGTTGAGCACGCTGGTCTTGCCGCAGCCGGAATGGCCGATGACGCAGACGAACTCGCCCTGGGCGACGCCAAGCCAGAGATCCTCGAAGATCGTCGTCGCACCGCCACCGGGCGCCGGATACCGGCGGGCGATGCCCTCCAGCGAAATGAAGCGCGGGTTCACGGGTCTATTCCGCGAAGGTCACGGCGCGGGCGGCGCGGGCCAGCATCTGGTCCAGCGCCATGCCGACAAGGCCGATGACGAGAATGGCGGTGATTACGTTGGTGATCGACAGGTTGTTCCACTCGTTCCAGACGAAATAGCCGATGCCGGTACCGCCCACGAGCATCTCGGCGGCGACGATCACCAGCCAGGCGATGCCGACCGAGATGCGCATGCCGGTGAGGATCGTCGGGGCGGCGGCCGGCAGGATCACCGTGAAGGCGCGCCGCCACGGCCCGACCTCGAGGGTGCGGGCGACGTTCAGCCACTCCTTGCGGACGCTGGCGACGCCGAAGGCGGTGTTCACCAGCATCGGCCAGAGCGAGCAGATGAAGATGACGAAAATGGCCGACAGGCCCGAATCCTTGATCGTGTAGAGGGCGAGCGGCATCCAGGCGAGCGGCGACACCGGCTTCATGATCTGTATGAACGGGTCTAGCGCCCGGCTCATCAGCGGCGACATGCCGATGAGGAAGCCGAGCGGGATCGCCACCAGCACGGCGAGCAGATAGCCGGCCGCCACCCGGGCGATCGACCAGGCAAGCTGGATTCCCAGCCCCTTGTCGTTCGGGCCATTGTCGTAGAACGGCCGGCGCAGGTGCTCGAGCAGCTTGGCGCCGACATCGAGAGGGCCGGGCATGGCCGACTTGCCGGTCGTCGCGGTCTGGCCCATCAGCTTGGCGTATTCGGGATCCATCGCCGGGCCGGACGGCGTGCCACCCTGCACGGCGATATGCCAGGCGATCACGAACGTCGCGAAGATCGCCAGCGACAGGATGCCCGCACGCAGGCCGAGGGATGCCGACGCGGCCACGTCTCAGCTCCGCCGGATCGCGAAGCTCTTGACGTAGTCGTCGGGCCTGGACGGGTCGAAGGTCTTGCCCATCACCACGAAGCTCTTGCTGGTGGCGGTGGGCGGGGTGAGGCCCGCCTCCCTCATCAGCCGCGCCGCATCGGTGGCGAGGAACACCTGCCGGGCAACGCCCGCATAGTCGACATCGCCCTTGATCTGACCCCAGCGCTTCATCTGGGTGAGGATCCACACCGCGGAGCTCTCCCACGGAAAGGGATCGAAGGCGATGCGGTCGGGATCCTTCTTCACATTGCCGAGGCCGTCCGCATAGGTGCCGGTCAGCACCTGCTCGATGACGGTCAGCGGCTGGTTGAGGTAGTTCGCCGGCGCGATCGCCTCGGCGATCTGCTTGCGGTTCTCGACCTTGCTGGCGAAGGCGGTGGCCTCGATGATGGCGCGCAGCAGCGCCGCATAGGTGTTGGGGGTCTGGGAGACAAACTCGCGCGACGCCGCGAAGGCGCAGCAGGGGTGGCCGTCCCACAGCTCCTTGGACAGCAGGTGGATGAACCCGACACCGTCATAGACGGCGCGCTGGTTGACCGGATCGGGTGCCAGGAAGCCGTCGATGTTGTCGGCGCGCAGATTGGCGACCATCTCGGGCGGCGGCACGGCGCGGATCTGGACGTCAGTGTCGGGATCGAGCCCGGCCTCGGCGAGATAGTAGCGCAGCAGGTAGTTGTGCATCGAGTAGTCGAACGGCACGGCGAGCTTGAAGCCCTTCCACGACTTCGGATCGCGCTTGTCCTTGTGCTTCATCGCCAGGGTGATGGCCTGGCCGTTGATGTTCTCGATCGCCGGGATCGTGTAGGGCACCGGATTGGAGCCGACGCCCATGGAGATGGCGAGCGGCATCGGCGACAGCATGTGGGCGGCGTCGTATTCCTTGTTCAGCGTCTTGTCGCGGATCACCGCCCAGCCGGCGGTCTTGACCACGTCGACGTTCAGACCCTGCTTCGCATAGAAGCCCATCGGCGCCGCCATGATGATCGGCGTCGCGCAGGTGATCGGGATGAAGCCGACCTTGAGGTCGGTCTTCTCCGGCTTGCCGGCCTGGGCCAGCGCCTCGGTTGCGGTGCCGAGCGGAAACAGGCTGGACAGGGCAGCCAGCGCTGTCGAAGCTCCAACCGCCTTGAGGAAGCCGCGGCGACCGGCATCGTCGGGGAACATGGCACGCATCACCGCCTGCTCGACCACGCGACCGAGGCGGGCGTCGGTGTCCGACGGCACGGCCTCGGCCCGGAACGCGCGCTGATGCTCGTCCTGCGACGCATGGGCGCCGCAGCTGCAGCCCTTGCCCAGACGGGTGCTTGTGGCAAACGGATCGGAGAACAGGGTCATCGGCGGCGCTCCTCGTCAGGACGGCCGACGGCCGCCATGTTTGGCGCCTTTCGAGCAAGCGGCGTGCCATGGCGATGGGGCAGGAGGCCGCAGCAGGACCCTGAGGCACCCCGCCACGGTCTCTGTCCACGGCCACCGGCAGCCTGTGAGGCGGCCGATGACGGGCCGAAATTGCCGTTTTGCAGTCGCGACGACCGAACAGCAGCAGACAGGCTTGCCACTGGGCGCAGCAGATTGCTCAAGAGACAGGCATTCGCAGGACCATGGCGTCCGCCCCACGGCAGAGACCGACGGGCGGATGCCGGCCTACACCGCCTTAGGCGGTCAGGACAACCGTCACGGTGCCGATGCCGTCGAGGGCGCCCGTCAGCGTCGCCGGCCCCGTCACCAGCACGGGCTTGTTGATGCTGCCGAGCGTGACCAGCTGGCCGGCGCGGAAGCCCCCAAACAGGTCGGCCTGGGCGTTGACGCAGGCCACGAGGGGCTTCAGCGGATCGCCCAGCGGATGGCCCGGCGCGTCATGCGTGACAGCGCCGTCAACCGTGACCGTGCAGCGCAGGCTGTCGAGCCGATCCGCCACGGATGCGAACGGCACGGAGGCACCGACCGCATAGGTGTGGTTGCCCATATTGTCGCCGAACCATGCGGGGAACGGCACATCCGGAGGCGTCCCGAGCTGTCGGCCGGCGACCAGCTCGATGCCGACGAGCGCCTCGCCGCAGGCGGCTGCGACCTCGTGGCGGGTCCAGGGCCGGTCCGACCTGGGGGCCAGGTCGCTGATCAGCCGCACGGCGAGCTCGATCTCGACGAGGAACCCGTTCTCGATCTGGGCGACCACGGTGCCCGACGGCTTCACGGCGCGGTCGAACATCGGCGCATAGGTGCCCACGCCCTCGGGAATCGCCACCTTCCAGGCCTCGACGCGGCAGCCCAGCGCGGCGGCGACCGCCGCATGAACGGCCGGTCCGTCGGCGCGATCCATGCCGCGCGCGACATCTCCCAACGCGGGCCGGCGGCCGGTGCGGTAGGACTCGATGAGGATCGCCGCATAGGCGGATACATCTGACATGGCTGGCTCCGGTGCGTAGGGGATCAGGCCGGCAGGACCTTGCCGGGGTTGAACAGATTGTCGGGATCAAGCGCAGCCTTGATCAGCCGCATGGTGTCGACGGCCGCCTCGCCATGCTCCTTCACGAGCCATTTCGACTTGCCGTAGCCGACACCGTGCTCGCCCGTGCAGGTGCCGCCCATCGCCAGGGTCTTCTCGATGAGGATGGCGTTGTAGCGCTCGGCGGCGGCCAGCTCGGCCGGGCTGTCCATGTCGATCAGGAAGCCCATGTGGAAATTGCCGTCGCCGACATGGCCCAGGCTGGAGATGAAGAACGGCGCGTCGGCCGTGACATCGCGCATGGCTGTCATGATGTCGGCCATGCGGGAGATCGGCACGCAGGCGTCCGTCCCCCAGGTCTTGGCGCCGGGCCGCATCGCCAAGGTGGCATAATGCACGTCGTGGCGGGCCTGCCAGAGCCGGGCGCGCTCCTCGGGCGACGCCGTCCATTGCCAACGATCGCCGCCATTGGCGGCCGCCAGCTCGCGCACCACGGCGGCCTGCTCCTCGACGCTGGCCGGCGTGCCGTGGAACTCGAAGAACAGCGTGGCGGTCTCCGGGTAGTCGAGTTTCGAGTAGCGGTTGACGGCCTGCATGCAGCGGTCGTCGAGGAACTCGACGCGCGCCACCGGTACGCCGGACTGGACCGTCTCGATGGCGGTGCGCACCGCGGAACCGACATCGGGGAAGGAGCAGACCGCGGCGCTCATCGCCTCGGGAATGCCGTAGAGCTTCACCGTCACCTCGGTGATGATCCCGAGTGTGCCCTCCGAGCCGACGAACAGCCGAGTCAGGTCGTAGCCGGCCGAGGATTTCCGCGCCCGTGTCGACGTCCGGACGACCCGGCCGTCGGCCATCACCACGGCGAGCGACAGCACGTTCTCGCGCATGGTGCCGTAGCGGACCGCGTTGGTGCCCGAGGCGCGGGTCGCCGCCATGCCGCCGAGGGTGGCGTCGGCGCCGGGATCGACCGGGAAGAACAGGCCGGTGTCGCGGAGATGGGAATTGAGCGTCTTGCGTGTCACGCCCGCCTGCACGGTGGCGTCCAGGTCCTCGGCGTTGACCTGCAGGATGGCGTTCATCTGGCGCATGTCGACTGCGACGCCGCCATGCAGCGCACAGACATGGCCCTCCAGCGAGGTGCCGGCGCCGAACGGGACGATCGGCACCCGGTGCTGGCGGCACAGGCCGACAATGGCAGCGACCTCCTCGGTCGACTGCGGGTAGCAGACCATGTCGGGCTCACGCGTCGGATGATAGGACTCGCCATGGCCATGCTGCTCGCGGTCCGACGCCGAGGTGCTGCATCGCGACCCGAACCGGTCGCGCAGCGCGGCGACGAGCGGAGGCAGGCTGTCCTGCCTGTGGCTGTTGTGCCCCAGCATTGCCGACATCCCTCCCGAAGCCTGCCGGCGGTCCTGATGCCGCACGATGTCATGATCCGTCATATCCGCAAATCCAGACCGGTGGAACTCGCCGGCCACAGCTTTGACCCGCCGCCGCCGCAGGGCTACACCACCGGCCCCGACCCCGATTCAGCCGAAGGGACCGCATGGTCGCCACCGCCCAGCCCTCCGTCGCCCGCCGCATCGCCGTGGAGCTCGGCGTCACCGAACGCCAGGTCGTCGCCGCCGTCGAGCTGCTCGACGCCGGCTCGACGGTGCCGTTCATCGCCCGCTACCGCAAGGAAGCGACGGGCTCGCTGGACGACAGCCAGCTGCGGACGCTGGAGGAGCGGCTGACCTATCTGCGCGAGCTCGACGCGCGTCGCACCGCGATCCTCGACAGCATCCGCGAGCAGGGCAAGCTCGACGCCGCGCTGGAGGCGCAGCTGCGGGAGGCTGACACCAAGTCGCGGCTGGAGGATCTCTATCTGCCGTTCAAGCCGAAGCGGCGCAGCAAGGCGCAGGCGGCGCGCGAGGCCGGGCTCGAGCCGCTGGCGCTGGGCCTGCTGGCCGACCCCTCGCGTGATCCCGAGGCGACGGCTGCCGGCTTCGTCGCGGTCGATCGCGGCATCGCCGACACCGCGGCGGCGCTGGAGGGAGCCCGCGCGATCCTGGTCGAGCGCCTGGCAGAGGATGCCGGGCTGATCGGCCGGTTGCGCGAGGAGGTGTGGACCAAGGGCCGGATGGTCTCGACCGTGCGTGACGGCAAGCAGGCGGCGGGCGCCAAGTTCGCCGACTATTTCGACTTCCAGGAACCGCTGGCCAAGCTGCCGTCGCACCGCATTCTGGCGCTGTTTCGGGCCGAGAAGGAGGAGATCGTCGATCTCCGGCTGGAGGCGGAGCCGCCGCCCCCGCCGGGCACGCGCGTGCCGGGTGCCTTCGAACTGGCGATCGCCCGCCATGGCGGCATCGCCGACCGGGGCCGTCCGGCGGACCGCTGGCTGATGGACTGCGTGCGCTGGGCGTGGCGCACCCGGATCCAGACCGGCATCGGCCTCGATCTGCGGATGCGGCTGTGGCAGCAGGCGGAGGACGAGGCCGTGCGGGTGTTTGCCGGCAATCTGCGCGACCTGCTGTTGGCGGCGCCGGCCGGCGCCCGCGCCACCATGGGGCTGGACCCGGGCTTTCGTACCGGCGTCAAGGTTGCGGTCGTCGATGCGACCGGCAAGGTGCTGGACACGGCGGTGATCTACCCGCACGAGCCGCAGCGGCGCTGGGACGACGCCCTCGCGGTCCTCGCCGCGCTGGCGCTGCGCCACACGGTCGATCTCGTCGCGATCGGCAACGGCACGGCGTCGCGGGAGACGGACCGTCTGGCCGCCGAGCTGACGACCCGGCATCCGCAGCTGAGCCTGACGCGCGTGATGGTGTCGGAGGCCGGCGCCTCCGTCTATTCCGCGTCGGCCTATGCGTCGCAGGAGCTGCCGGGCCTCGACGTGACGCTGCGCGGCGCGGTGTCGATCGCGCGCCGCCTGCAGGATCCACTGGCGGAGCTGGTGAAGATCGATCCCAAGTCCATCGGCGTCGGCCAGTACCAGCACGACATCAGCGAGACCAAGCTGTCGCGGTCGCTGGACGCCGTGGTGGAGGACTGCGTCAACGCGGTCGGGGTGGACGTCAACACCGCCTCGGCGCCACTGCTGGCGCGGGTGTCGGGCGTCGGCGAGGGGCTGGCGCAGAACATTGTGCTGCACCGGGAGGCGAACGGCCCGTTCCGGCGGAGGGCGGCGCTGAAGGAGGTACCGCGGCTCGGCCCCAAGGCTTTCGAGCAGTGCGCCGGCTTCTTGCGCATCCAGAACGGCGAGGACCCGCTCGACCGGTCGGGCGTGCATCCCGAGGCCTATCCGGTGGTGCGCCGGATCCTGGCCGCCACGGGCAGCGACATCGGCACGGTGATCGGCAATGCCCAGCTGCTGCGGCCGCTGTCGCCAAGTGCGTTCACGGACGCGACGTTCGGCGTGCCGACCGTTGGCGACATCCTCAAGGAGCTCGAGAAGCCGGGCCGCGACCCGCGGCCGGCCTTCGCGACGGCGACCTTCGCGGACGGCATCGAAAAGATCTCGGACCTGCGCCCCGGCATGGTGCTGGAGGGCGTGGTGACGAATGTGGCGGCGTTCGGCGCCTTCGTCGATGTCGGCGTCCACCAGGACGGGCTCGTCCACATCTCCGCCATGAGCCGGACCTTCGTGAAGGATCCGCGCAGCGTGGCCAAGCCCGGCGACGTGGTGCGGGTCAAGGTCATGGAGGTGGACGTGGCGCGCAAGCGCATCGCCCTGACGATGCGGCTGGACGACGAGCCGGGCGCGGCGGCGCCGCGCCGCGCCTCCGCCGAGCCCGTCCGGCTTCCGGCCGCCCCTCAGCCCCGCCCCGCCCCGGCCGGCGCCG
>JBEIIL010000125.1:0-10606 GCA_040380755.1 Methylobacteriaceae bacterium
ATCTCCTCGGCGCCGAGCGCCTCCTTGCCGGCGCCGCGGGCCTCGATGTCACGGTCCTTCAGCGCCGCGGTGATCAGCCGGATGGTCGAGACGCGGCGCTTGTCGCCGGCCTTCATGGCGGCCTTGAGCTCTTCGGTGAACTGCTCGCGCATGGCGGTCTCGTCTTTCCAGGTTGGGCCACAGCGGTGCCCGATTCGATGCCAGGGCAGCAGCGTGCCGTGTAAGTACTTGCCGTATCTACTTTATTTTCCGGCGCCTGCGGGTTGACGCGCGCCCCGGCCCGGCCTAGTTTGCCGGTCTGACGCTAGGGAGCTCGGCTCCGGCGCAGGCCCGGCGGGGTCGATCCCCCGCTTCGGCCGGGCGGCAGGATTTAGGACGAAAATGACGACTGTTCAAGATCAGGCGCCTGGCGCCGGGACGGACGCGCCCACGGGCTGGCACGAGCCGCGCCCCACCGCCCTGCTGGTGCTGGCCGACGGCACGGTGTGCGAGGGCTTCGGCATCGGCGCCACCGGCGAGGCCAGCGGCGAGGTCTGCTTCAACACGGCGATGACCGGCTACCAGGAGATCCTGACCGATCCGTCCTATGCGGGGCAGATCGTGACCTTCACGTTCCCGCATATCGGCAATGTCGGCACCAATGACGAGGACATCGAGACGATCAACCTCGCGGCCGCGCCTGGCGTGCGCGGCGTGGTCGTCCACACGGCGGTGACGGATCCGTCCAACTGGCGGGCCGGCCGGCACTTCGACGCGTGGCTGAAGGCGCGCGGCATCGTCGGCATTGCCGGGCTCGACACCCGCGCCCTGACGGCGCTGATCCGCGACAAGGGCATGCCCAATGCGATGCTCGTGTTCGATCCGAACGGCGCGTTCGACCTGCCAGCGCTGCGCGCCCGGGCGGCGGGCCTGCCGTCGATGGACGGGCTCGATCTGGTGCCCGGCGTGACCACGGCGCAGCGCTTCGACTGGGACGAGACGAGCTGGGCCTGGGGCAAGGGCCACGGACGGCGGACGGTCGAGCGGCGCCACGTGGTCGCCATCGACTACGGGGTCAAGCGCAACATCCTGCGGCTCCTGGCCGACCGGGACTGCAAGGTCACGGTGGTGCCGGCGACGGCGAGCGCCGAGGAGATCCTGGCGCTGGCGCCCGACGGCGTGTTCCTGTCGAACGGCCCGGGTGATCCGGCAGCGACCGGCGTCTATGCGGTGCCGGTCATCCGCCGCCTGCTGGACGCGCGCATCCCCACCTTCGGCATCTGCCTCGGCCACCAGATGATGGCGCTCGCCGTCGGCGCGAAGACAATGAAGATGCACCAGGGCCACCATGGCGCGAACCACCCGGTGAAGGACTTCACCACCGACAAGGTGGAGATCGTGTCGATGAACCACGGCTTCGCGGTCGACCGCGCCAGCCTGCCGGCCAACGCCACCGAGACGCATGTGTCGCTGTTCGACGGCTCGAACTGCGGCATCGCGCTCACCGACCGGCCGGCCTTCTCGGTGCAGCACCATCCCGAGGCGTCGCCGGGGCCGCGCGACAGCCACTATCTGTTCGACCGGTTCGTGGCGCTGATGGACGAGCACCGGCGCGCAAACCCGACTTAAGCTTGCAGACCTGAGGCTTGCAGACCTGAGGCTTGCAGGGCGCACCGGGCGCGCGCATCGTCGGCCATCCCCCGATTCGCCCGCTCCCCGGGAGCGGCAGGAGGAAGCGCCGTGAGATCAGCCCCATGAAACCCGTCGCCTTCGCGCTCCTTGCGGCCTGCCTGGCCGCCGGGCCCGGACCCGCTTCCGCCGCCGATGCGGCCCGCGGCCGCGCCATCGCGCAGAAGAACTGCGCGCCATGCCACGCCATCGGCCGCAGCGATGCCAGCCGCAATCCGCGCTCGCCTCCGTTCCGCACGCTGTCGGCGCGCTACGATCCCGATGCCCTGCAGGAGGCGCTGGCCGAGGGCATCAGCGTCGGCCACGAGGGGGCGGAAATGCCGGAGTTCGTCTTCAGCCCGGCGCAGATCGACGACCTCATCGCCCACATCCGCCGCATCACGCCGCGGGCGAAGCGGGGCGGCTGAGGCGACGCCCTAGCCGTCGCAGCCGCGGGCGTCGAGGTCCATGCCGTCGTCGTAGAGGACGCGGACATTGCAGGTGCGGCGGCTGGTGGCGCTGACGGGGCCGCGGCAGAACCGGCCCTCCGGCGTGTTCATCTCGACGAACCAGGCGTGGCCCGCATAGGTGGCAAACCAGCGGTTCTCGCCGGGCTGCACCCATGCGCCCATCGGCGTCAGGAAACCGTCGAAGTCCGACCAGTACAGGCGCAGGGCAAACTGGCTCTCGTTGCGGAACACGATCCGCGCCTCGCTCTGCGAGGGCGGCGAGGGATCCTGGCTGACCTCGCAGCGATCGGCCCGCGCCGGCGTGGCCAGCACCAGTGCGGCCAACCCCAGTCCTGCGAGCAAGGGCGCGGCACGGAGCGCGGCGATCAAGCGTCTGGACCGTCTGCCGCGCATCATCTGTTCCTCCGGTCACAACCCCTGCCCCGCGAGGATGTCCGCGCGGTCGCGGGCGAAATCTGCCATTGGGCCCCGGCCTCCACAAGCCTGCGCCGGATCGGATGTCGCTCGGCTGCGCAGCCTGAGCAGGGGTGCGGCCCGGCGTCGGGGACGGTCGAATTGAGATCCCCGGAATGGAACGCAAGGGCGGGCGGCGCGTTGCCGGATTGACCCCCGCCCCCCTGCCTTCTCAGGAGCCTGCCATGACGCGCACTCTCATCCTTGCCGCAGCAGCCTGCGGGCTGCTTGCGTTTGCAACCCCGGGGTCAGCCTTTGCCGAGGGCGATCAGGCCCCTTACGGAGCGGGTCCCTGGGCCCAGGACGGCCGTGGCCAGAACGCGGAGGCCGGACACGGCCGGGGCTGGCGCGGCGCTCGTGACGGCCAATGGCGTGACTCCGGTCGCGGTTACGGGCGAGGCGACGACCGCCAGGAGCGCCGCGGCGCCGGGGCTGCCGCGCACATGGATGGCGAGGGCGACAAGGACATGGCCGGCACTGGCGCGCCGCACGGCAACTGGATGGCCGGGCAGGGCTCGCGCTTCATGCTCACCACCGGGTCCACCCGTCTGGCTGTGATGTGCGGCGCGCGGGAGAATTTGCGCGACTGCGTCGAGGCCGCCACCCTGCTGCTCGATCGCGCCACCCGGGTCCCGGCGTCCGCGGCCGGTACTGGCGGCGCTGCACCGCCGGCTGCGACCACGCCGAAGGCGCCATGATGGCGTCGCGAACCAGCCGCAATCTGCCACCAGCCTGCGTGGATCATCAGGAGTTTCCCATCCCCATGCGCAACCGCCTCGTCATCGCCCTGTCCGCCGCCCTGTTCGCGGGGGCGTCGCTCGTCAGCCTGTCGGCGCCGGCCCGGGCGATGCCGGTCGGCCCGGCTCCGGCCGTGGCCAACGGCATCGAGACGGTGCAGTGGAACGGCAACAACCGCGGCCGTGTCCAGGGTGGCCGCGGTTACCGCGGCGGCCCGGTCTATGGCGGCCGTCGCGGCTATGTCGGCCGGCCGGTTTACGGGCGGGGCTACGGCTATCGCCGCGGGATAGATCCCGGCGCCGCTGCCGCCGCGGGGATTGCCGGCCTTGCGGCGGGCGCGATCCTCGGTGGCGTGCTGTCGCAGCCACGGGTCATCGAGGAGCCGGTCTACGGTGCTCCCGCCTATGGTGCCCCAGGCTACGATGCTTCGCCCGAGGATTATTGCGCCCAGCGCTATCGCTCGTACAACCCGGCGAGCGGTACCTATCTGGGCTTCGACGGCCTGCGCCATCCCTGTCCGTGAGGCAGGCGCACCCGTCTCCCGACCTGTGCGCCGTCAGGGCTTCGGATCGTCGATCCGGAGCCAGGGCCCGCGTGATGCGCCGCGAAGGAACGGTGCGGACGGGCTTTCCCGAGGCGTCGGCCGGCCGTCCGCCGCGCGGGATCCCGCCCAGCGGCCGCTGAAATTCGACGCCAACCCGATTGCCGATCGGTATCCTTTTGGCGGGTCGATGCGCTAGAACCCCCACCATGAGCGCCATCATCGACGAGGGGACGGCACGCGCCGCGTGGACCGCTGAAGTGCGGCACATGCTTGCGCTCGGCTGGCCGCTGATCCTCACCAATCTGGCCCAGACAGGCATGACGACCACCGACGTCCTGATGATGGGGCGGCTCGGGGCGGAGGCCGTGGCGGCGGGCGCGCTGGGCGCGAACCTGTATTTTGGCTTCATCATCTTCGGCATCGGCGTGATGAGCGCCGCCTCACCGCTGATCGCCGCCGCGCGCGGCCGCGACGACACCGACACCGACACCGTGCGCCGCACGGTGCGGGCCGGCCTGTGGGCGGCGCTGGCGATCGCGCTGCCGTTCTGGCTCGTGATGTGGAACGGCGAGATCATCCTGCGCGCTCTGGGGCAGGACCCGACGCTCTCGGCGCTGGCGGGCAGCTATCTGCGGGTGTTGCAGTGGAGCGCCCTGCCGTTCTTTGCCTATCTGGTGCTGCGCTCCTTCATGGCGGCGCTCGAGCGGCCGGGCTGGTCGCTGGTCGCCGTCGTCATCGGCCTTGTCGTCAATGCGGGGCTGAACTGGCTGTTCATCTTCGGCCATTGGGGTTTTCCGGCCATGGGCCTGCCGGGCTCCGGCCTGGCCACGGCGCTGTCGACACTGTTGATGGCTGGCATTCTTGCCGTGGTGGCGGCGAAGGATCCGTGTTTCGCCCGGTTCCGGCCGTTTGCCGGGCTGTGGCGGCCGGATCTGGCCTCGTTCCGGGCGATCTGGCGGATTGGCCTGCCGATCGGCGCGATGCTGGCCTTCGAGGTGACGATCTTCAACGCGGCGGTGTTCCTGATGGGCCTGATCGGCCCGGCGCCGCTGGCGGCGCACGCCATTGCCATCCAGATCGCATCGCTGGCCTTCATGATCCCGCTCGGCCTCGGCCAGGCCGCAACGGTGCGGGTCGGCTACGCCTACGGGGCGGGCGACCGGGACGCGATCGCCCGGGCGGGATGGACCGCCTACGGCATGGGGGTCGGCACCATGGTGGTGACCGCCACCTTGATGGTGCTGTTCCCGCGCGTGCTGATCGGCGCCTTCCTGGACATCGGCGATCCCGCCAATGCGGCGGTGGTTGCGCAGGCGGTGGTGTTCCTGGGCATCGCGGCGCTGTTCCAGATCGTCGACGGCGCGCAGGCGGTGGCGGCCGGCATGCTGCGTGGCCTGCACGACACGCGGGTGCCGATGATCTATGCGGCGCTCGGCTACTGGGGGTTGGGGCTGCCGCTTGGCGTCGTGCTGGCATTTCCGGCCGGGCTCGGCGGCGCCGGGATCTGGACTGGGCTCGCCTCGGCACTCGCCGTGGTTGCGGCGTTGATGACCTGGCGCTGGATGCAGCGCGAGCGTCTCGGGCTGATGGGACGGCGCTGAGGGCCCGGAAACGCCGGCCCTGTGTCGTTCGGGCTGGACGGCGCAGCCCCGTGGGGGCAGCTTCGGGCGGGGACACGCACGAGGACACAAGATGACCAAGCCGCATGCCGACCGGGCGCTGGCCCACGCGCTCGATCTGCTCGAGCGCGTCCCGCTCGTCGACGGGCACAACGACCTGCCCTTCGTGATCCATGTCGACAAGGAGGCCCGCGGCGACGTGGCGGTGTACGACCCCGGCCGCAGCCACCAGGACCACGACACCGACATTCCGCGGCTGCGCGACGGCAAGGTGTCGGCGCAGTTCTGGGCGAGCTTCATCCCGAGCCATTCACCCCATCCCGGGCGGCGGGTGATGGAGGTGATGGACGTCATCCTGCAGATGGAGGCGCGCCATCCGGCGACCTTCCTGCCGGGACGCTGCGCCGCCGATGTGGCGCGGGCGCGCCGGCAGGGCAAGATCGCATCCTTCATCACGGTGGAGGGCGGCGCCGGCCTGGAGAACAGCCTGGCGCCACTGCGGGTCTGGCACGCTGCCGGGATGCGGCTGATGACGCTCTGCCACAACGAGACGCTGGACTGGGTCGACAGCGCCACCGACGCCCCGCGGCATGGCGGGCTGACGGCGTTCGGCCGCGAGGTGGTGCTGGAGCTGAACCGGCTGGGCGTGATCGTCGACCTCGCCCATGTGTCGCACGCGGTGATGCACCAGGTGCTCGACCTGTCGCGGGCGCCGGTGCTGTTTTCCCACTCCAACGCGTTTGCGCTGTGCAACCACCCCCGCAACGTCCCCGACGACGTGCTGGCGCGGGTGAAGGGCAAGGGCGCGGTGGTGATGGCCACCTTCGTGCCGAGCTTCATCAGCCAGGAGTTGCGCAACTGGTACAGGCCGCTGATGGACCCCTACGGCAAGGCCCTGGAGGGGGACAGAGAAGACGGGCACGCCAGCCATGAGCGCAAGGCCGGGCCGCCGCCGCACGCGACGCTGGAGCAGCTGTGCGACCACATCGCCTATCTGGCGCAGCGCACCGGCACCGCCCATCTGGGCATCGGCTCGGACTTCTACGGCGGCCGCACGCCGCGCGGGCTGGAGCATGTGGGCCGGTTCCCGCATCTTGTTGCCGAACTCGTGCGTCGGGGTTGGTCGGACGATGCGCTCGCGGGACTCGTCTCCGGCAACGTGCTGCGGGTGATGCGCGGTGTCGAGCGGGTGGGCCGCACCCTGCGCAAGACCGAGACGGCGCGGGTCGGCCGGATCGATGATTTTGACGGGCCGGCTGCCAGGCCGACCTGACAAGACACGCTGTCGCGTCGTCCGCTCAATCCCAGACAAAAGATGTAATATTAGCGTCTGGAAAAACTATATCTGATTTCTGGACAAATTTTTCCACGATTTGTTTTTTATTCAAAGGTCTAGTCTTCGAAATGTGACGTTCGTCTTGCCTCCGTGCCGAGATTCACCAAGATCTCCCGATGGCCCGGGACAGGGTGGCTTTGCGCCGGCCGAGGCTCAGGAGGGGAACCCATGTCGGCACCAGCAGGCACCGCGGGAGTCGCGGACGGGCGAGGCCAGGATGACGCGCGAGGAGAAGCGCGTCATCCTGGCCTCGTCGGCAGGCACGATCTTCGAGTGGTACGTTTTTTACCTTTACGGCTCGCTGGCGGCGATCATCGGCGCGCAGTTCTTCTCGGCCTTCCCGGAGGCGACCCGCAACGTCTTCGCCCTGCTGGCCTTTGCCGCCGGCTTCCTGGTGCGCCCGTTCGGCGCGCTGTTCTTCGGCCGGCTCGGTGACATTGTCGGCCGCAAGTACACCTTCCTGATGACCATCGTGATCATGGGCGTGTCGACCTTCATCGTCGGCCTGCTGCCCGGCTACGAGACGATCGGCTGGTCGCTGATCATCGGCACGGTCGGCTTCGTGATCTTCGGCTCGCTGTCGGACAGGATCGGCCGCAAGCCGATCATCCTCGCCGGCTGCCTGCTGGCGGCGCTGACCTACTTCCCGGTGTTCAAGTACATCACCGTAACCGCCAACCCGATGCTGTCGGCTGCCCAGCAGGGCACCGTCGTCACGGTTATCGCCGACAAGGACCAGTGCTCGTTCCAGTTCAACCCGACGGGCGTGTCGAAGTTCACCAGCTCGTGCGACATTGCCAAGGCGCTGCTCGCCCGCAGCTCGGTGAACTACTCGGTCAAGGTGGCGCCTGCGGGGACCATGACCAAGATCCAGGTCGGCAACAAGGAGATCGAGGTCTACGACGCCTCCAAGCTCAGCGGCGACGCCGCCCGGACGGTGCCGGCGGCCTTCACCAAGTCGGTCAACGACGCGCTCGGCGCGGCGGGCTATCCGGTGGCCGGCGTGGCCAACCCGGGGATCGTCAAGATGTCGGGCTTCTTCGACATCTTCCGCGCCCAGACCTTCGCGCTGGTGGCGGTGCTGACCTATCTGGTGGTGCTGGTGACGATGGTGCACGGGCCGATCGCCGCCGCGCTGGTGGAGCTGTTCCCGACCCGGATCCGCTACACCGGCATGTCGCTGCCCTACCACATCGGCAATGGCTGGTTCGGCGGCCTGATGCCGGCGACGGCCTTCGCCATGATTGCCCAGACCGGGGACATCTTCTTCGGCCTCTGGTACCCGATCGTCATCGCGCTGATGACCTTCGTGATCGGACTGCTGTTCGTGCCCGAGAACAAGGACATCTTCGCCACCGAGACCGGGCCGGCGCGCTGACAGGCGCCTGACCCCGGCCGGGTCCAGGCCCTGTCGGGGCCTGGCCCTACCCGGGACCTGCTCGCCCAGGGGCCTGGCCTTATCGGGGTCCGGCCCCGGCGGGTCCTGATCGGAAGTGGTGTTTAATCAGAGGGACGGCCGTAGCACGGCCGTCCCTCATGCCGTTTGGCCTGCTGGCTGCCGCACCCCTGCCGCCGCGGTGCGACGGGGAGTCCGGGGGCTGCGCAGCGGACGCGGCCGTGCGTCGGGAACGAAACTGGGGTGGGGACGCGCGTCGGGCACCGGGCCGATCACCTGGCGCAGCAGCGCGAGGCCTTCCGGATCGGTCTCGAGCGCGGTGGCGTCGAGATGCGGCATGACAGTCTCCCGTCGGGCTCTGGTGGCCCGTCCATCGCGGTGCAGTCGGTGACGCGGAACCACAGGCGGCACTGCTGGCCCTCACATCGGCAACGCCGGCGGTGCCGGGTTGTTCCGTGCGGGCCGCCGACGCGGAGTCCGGACCGCCGAGACCGGCGGACCTGACCGTCTTAAGGCTTCGTTAACGGGGCCGATGTGCGCCGGCGCACAGGGCTGCGGCGCCTGGGCGATCGTCTCGTCGGGCCCGCCACGTGATCGCGGCCCGGCGGGATGGCGCGCTATCCGCGTAATGCCATCGCCGCGCCGGTCTCGGCCACGAGATCCGCCATCAGGGTGGCGGCGGGCTGGCGCTCCGGCCGCAGGCGCATGAGGCCGACCCCCTGGCCGGCCCACAGCGACAGATAGTCGCCCAGCCCGGCGCGGGCCGAGGCGGCGCGGATGTCGGCCGTCAGCGCGTTCTGCACCGGGTAGTCCGGCATCTCCGCCTCGATTGCCGCCATATGGCGGATGAACGCATTGTCGATGCCGCGCGCATAGCGGCCCGAAAAGGCACGGGTGAGCCGCGTGGTGTCGCCTTCCGCCGCCCTGAGCGCCGCGCGGTAGGGCTCGGCGAGCGCCGCCTCGGCGGTGTTGAGAAAGGCCGTGCCGAGCTGCACCGCGTCGGCGCCGAGCGCCAGGGCGGCGGCGATGCCGCGTCCGTCCATGATGCCGCCGGCCGCCACCACGGGGATGCGCAGCGCCGAGGCGAGCCGCGGCACCAGCGCCAGCGTGCCGAGCGCTCCGTCCTCGCGACCGCCGATGAAGGTGCCGCGATGGCCGCCGGCCTCGCTGCCCTGCGCACACACCGCATCGGCACCGGCCTCCTCCCAGGCGAGCGCCTCGGCGAGGCTGGTGGCGGTGCCCATCACCAGGCAGCCGGCTTTCTGCAACCGAGCGATCTCCCCGCGCGGCAGCAGCCCGAAGGTGAAGCTCGCCAGCGGCGGGGCCAGCGCCACCACGGCGTCGAGCTGGGCGTCGCCGTCCTGCGCGTAGCGGTTCGGCTCGGGATCGGCCTCGAGGCCGAGCGTGTCGCGGATCGGCCGCAGCGCCTTGTGCGAGTGTGCGATGGTGTCGCGGTCGACGCGCTCGGGCGGCAGCACGAAAAGGTTGACGCCGAAGGGCCTGTCGGTGGCCGCCCGCACCGCCGCCACCTCGCCGACGATCGCGTCCGGCGCCAGCACAGCGCCGGCGACGCTGCCGAGCCCGCCCGCCCGCGACACCGCCGCCACCAGCGCCGGCGTGGTCATGCCGCCGGCCATCGGCGCCTGCAGGATGGGATGGCGCAGGCCGAGCCGGGTGGCGAGGATGGATGGCATGGGTCGTCCTCCCGGCGCGCCGAAGTGGTGGTGGTGTCAGGCAAGACGGTCGAGCCTTCGTACCGTCTTGCAGCCTTGCAGTCTTTCGGTCGTGCAGGCTGACAGCCGGGCGGGCTGTCAGTCTCGCGGCCCGTTAGCCTCGCGGCCTGTCAGCCGTGCGGCCTGTCAGCCAGGGGCGTTGGAACCTCCCGGCCTTGCGCGCGCGTGGCAGCGGGGTCATGCGGTCAGGCCGCCGGCCCGACGCGATCCTGCCGCGCCCGGTGCCGGTTGGCCAGAGGGAGGTCGCACGGCCGCGCCCGTTGCCGGTCCCGGGACATCCGCGATTCGCCGCCTGCCACAAAGGCGTTGCCGCACAGACGTTGCACGACAGGGTGGCCTCGCGCTAAGACGAACCGATGCCGCAGCACTGGGCCTGTAGCTCAATGGTTAGAGCCGACCGCTCATAACGGTCTGGTTGCAGGTTCGAGTCCTGCCGGGCCCACCACGCACTTTCGACAAACCGACCCCTGGAGACCGTTTGGATTCGGTCGCAGTTCCGGGCACTTGGCCGGGCAGGGACTTTTCGGAGACGCGGACTTTGCTGAATCGGGGCCAGATGTGCGCCGAATCTGACGGCGTTCTCCGCGCAGGTTTCTGCCGTGCGGAAATTCGGGCGAGAGACGATTTGGCGAGAACTGGGTGGGCGGGCTGGCACATACAAGTTCAGACC
>JBEIIL010000126.1:0-10539 GCA_040380755.1 Methylobacteriaceae bacterium
CCAGTCGGTGATCGCCGGCCTCGGCTTCCGCACCGGCGACGGCGCACTGTTCGACACCGATTTCAGGCTGCGCCCCTGGGGCAACAAGGGCCCGATCGCGACGCGACTGACCGCCCTGTCGGCCTATTTCGACTCGGAAGCATGGACCTGGGAGCACATGGCATTGACCCGGACGCGCGTGGTCGCCGGGCAGGCCGCGTTTGCCAGCACCATCGAAGCCGCCGTCGGCGCCGTGGTCCATCGCCGACGCGAGCCCGACATGCTGCGTGCCGATGCGCTCGAGATGCGCCGCATGAACCTGACCCAGAAGGCCACCAAGAACGCCTGGGACGTCAAGAATGTGCGCGGCGGCCTGGTCGACATCGAGTTCATCGCTCAGACGCTGCTGCTGCAGCACGCCGCCGACCAGCCAGACATTGTATCTCCCGACACGGCGGAGGCCCTGCGCAACCTCTTCCTGGCTGACCTCCTGTCCGAGACGGACTTTGCAACACTGGGCGCCGCTTTCATGCTGCAGTCGAACCTGATGCAGGTCACCCGCATGGCCTGCATGGAGACCGCCGCCCACGGCGCCTTGCCGCCGGACCTGGCAGGCACCCTGCCCGGCCCTGTCGGACTGGCCGACGTGGACGCGCTCGACGCAAGGCTGCGCGACGACGCCCAGGCCAGTGTCCGCCTGGTGTTCGAGCGCCTGATCGGCAAGACCGGCCGCTGACGCCACGCCCTCAGGCGAGTGGATCCTCCTGCTGCCGCTTGTGCGCCACCAGTGCCGCCAGCCGCTCGTTGCGCCAGCGGCTGCGGGCCGCAAGGCGCTCCGGCGTTGCGGCGTGCGGCCAGGCCGCAACGATCCGGTCGATGGATGCGGGACCGAACACGTCCGGCCCAGGCGGGTCGGCGGCGACACGCCCATAGAACCCCGTGTAGCGGGCGCAATAGTCCGCAACGCCACCCGGCGCATTCAGCTCGATGGTCTCGAACGGGCCCATGAACGACCAGCGCAGCCCCAGCCCGTCTCGGATCGTCGCGTCGAGGTCCTCGGGTGACACATAGCCCTCCCCCACCACCCGGAAAGCCTCCGCCAGCACGGCACCCTGCAGGCGGTTGAGGATGAAACCCTCAATCTCGCGCTCGACCGTCACCGGTACCTGGCCGATCGCCTCCATCACTGCGCGCGCCCGCGCCACCGTCGCGGGCGCCGTCCAGGGCGTACCGCACAGTTCGACGACCGGCACGAGATGCGGCGGGTTGACCGGATGCGAGACGAGGC
This sequence comes from Methylobacteriaceae bacterium, assembly GCA_040380755.1. Taxonomy (GTDB): domain Bacteria; phylum Pseudomonadota; class Alphaproteobacteria; order Rhizobiales; family Beijerinckiaceae; genus Alsobacter. The sequence continues at coordinate 1,268 of JBEIIL010000126.1, forward strand.
AGCGCGCCCGGCCAGCAAGGTCCGCCGTGAAGGCCGAGGCCACGATCGCCGAGGTCGATGACGACAGCACCACCTCAGGCGGCGCCAGCCGATCGAGTTCGCCGAAGATCGCGATCTTGGCCGCAACCGTCTCGGGACCGTTCTCCTGCACGAACGAAACCCCGGTCAGCGCATCTGCGACCGACCCGGCCACCCGGATGCGGGCCATCGCGGCCGCCGGATCATCGGCAAGACCATGGCGCGCAAGCGCGTCGAGCTCTGTCCTGATAAGCGCCGGCGCGGCGGCCAGGACAGCCTCGACAGGATCGGTGAGGGCCACATCCCATCCGGCGCGGGCGAAGATGGCGGCCCAGGCGCGGCCAATCAGGCCGACGCCGACGATGGCAACACGGGTCGCAGGGGCGGTCATGGGCAGCTCCGTCACACAACCGGCATCGGCCGGCCCGTCGTTCCTGCCATCATTCGGCCCGCAATGGCCAGTCTGCTTTTGATGTTGAGGGACAGGCTTGCTTCGTGCTTGATCGTTGCCCATGGCTGTGAGCGCGCCTTTTCGGCATGGGGCTGGTTCCCACATCGAACGGCAGAAGAGAGTGGCGTCATGACAACGTTCACGGCCGAGCAGATCCGGGTGCGGGCCCGCCGCCGCATGTGGCGCATTGCCGGCCTGTCCTGCCTTTTCGTCGCGATCGCTGTCGTCGCTGTCGGCGCCCTGACCGGCGGCCTGCTGGGTGCGGCCGCTGTCAAAGCCGTGAGCTGGATCAGGGGCGGTGAGCCGCTGGTGACCCAACAGGTCTTCCCGTCGGCGCCTGGCACACTGTCCTCCGGGACCGTTCAGGCGGTCCGCTGAGCGACAAGCGGCAGTCCTAGACGACTGCCTCGTCAAACAGCGCAACTGCCGACAGCACCGCTTCGCGCTGCACGGTATGGCCCAGCACGAAATCCTCACCCGCGATGGTCTCGTCCGGAAATTCGGTGATCAGCGTGAAGGGCACCCGCGCCTGCGGCGCTTCGACAACGCTCACCGGGATGCCGTGCAGGACCTCCTGCGGCAGCGGCCCGAGATGGCGTTCATAGGCCACAATCTGGCGCGCATTCAGCTCTGCGACCCCAGGGACCTCCGCCATCCGCTGCGACATGGCCTCGGCAAAGGCCCGGGCCGGCGCCGCCAGCCCTGGATGGTGCCGAATGATCAGGAAGAAGCCCCGCGGCAGCGTCCAGGCCTCCGACCCGGGTGGAATCATGCCCGAGAACGGCCGCCACCAAGCATGCGCCGGGTAGCCATGCAGATTGACGTGCAACCGTGCCCCCGTCCGGGTCATGGCATCGATCCGCGCCCCTGTCTCCCATAGCGGAGCGCGCGTGCGATATTCGAGATCGTCGCCCGCCGCGGTGAAGCGCGCTGCATGGTGCATGTGCGCCGGATGGGTCCGGCGCAGGTGCCGGTGGAGGGCATAGCCGTCGGGGTTTTCGAGCGGAATCAGCGCCACGTTCCGGGTCGGATCCGCGGCCAGGACACGCGCGGCGCGCAGCAATCCGACGACGCCCGTCGTCTCGTTGGCATGCTGTCCGGCGCTGACCACGACGCCCGGCCCGCCGCGGTCGAGATGCATGCCGGCGACGGGCCGGCCCTGGCGTGACAACGCCGAGAACGGCGTGCCTCCGAGCGCCGCCAGTTCGGCGGCGATCTGTCCGGGTGACAGTGGCGCGGTCGCCGTGTCCAGCGTCGCCGGGACCTCGTCGGGAAGGTCCTCCCGGCCAACCGGACAGACGGTCACCTCGACCCGCGGCTGTGCTGCCGCGATAATGTCCGGGATGATCTGCCCCGGCTGGAACTGCCTGTCGCCCCGCGCAACGCCGCGGTCATGCTGCAGGCGCTCGCAAAGCGAGAAATACAGATCCTCGTGCAGCGCCTCCACGGTGCTGGCGGTCTCATGGCCGACCCCCAGCGGGAGCTCGATCCCAGGCAGCGCTGCACGGATCTCCAACGCACCAAACAGCGGCCGAGAGGCACCGAAGTCGTGGGCCGACACCGCGGCGATGATGGCGTCGAACGCCTCCTCGAACTCGGTCAGCACCGGCTCGTCGATCTCAGGCAGGCCGTCGGGCCGGCCGGTGACGCGCAGCCAGCCGGTCGGGCGCAGCACGGGCTCGCCATAGGCATCCTGCGCCGGCCTGTTCGGCGCGAACACTGCCGTGGTGGTCGTCGGGCGCCCGGTCCTTTGCACCTCGACGGTGTAGTCAAGTCCGGGACGACCGATGGCATAGGTCACGCTTGCGCTACCGACCAACTCCGGAGCCGGATAGGACTCGGCGCGAAACCGCAGCGGTGGCCCGACCGCCGCAACCGGAAAGCGGATCACCACCTGAACCGCATCTTGCAGGTCAATCTCGTCCATCAGCGCATGCACCAGCGGCAGATAGGCGCTGCGAACGCGCGCCTGTACGCCGGCCTGCGCCAGCCGGGTTTCCGCATCGCGCCGGGCGGCGAGATCCTCGAAGATCCAGAGCTCGGCCCGCGAACCGGCAAAGTCGGGACCCGACAGCATCGCAATCAGGCGATCGAGGGTCCGCTCGAGGCTCAAGGCCAGGATCTGGGTCATCGAACCGGCACCGGGGCTAGAGTGGACGGATCCGCGGTCTTGCGGCGGACGCAATGTTCGCAGCCGGCTGGCGTTGAGTCACGATCCGGGCAAAGGAATCCGCCACATCGTCCAGGCTCAGGACTCCGGGACGATACCACTCGTTCGACCAGTTGAGCGCTCCGAGCAGCATCAGCCGCACGCCGTCGGGCGGGATCTCCGGATCCACCAGCCCCTCGGCCTGGAGGTCGGCGACAATGCCGCGCCAGAGGTCCTCGTAGGCACGGCGAATGCTGCGATTGGGCGCGCGGACGGCGGCCGGCACGCTGCCAAAACCGCGCACCGCCGCATACGTATAGGCGCCATGCTCCAGCGAAGCGGCGAGATGCGCCCGCAGCGCGGCGCGGAGCCGGACCTCTGCCGGCGCATCGGCCGGCAGGGCGGCAAGCGCCGCCACGACGGCCTCATGCACAACCACGACACCCCGGTCCAGCACCGCCTGGACGATCGCGTCCTTCGACGGAAAATGGTGGTAGATGCTCGCCGCCTTGATGCCGACGCGCGCAGCGATCGCCCGCACGGTGGCGGCCGGGTAGCCGTCCCGTCCCAGCAGAACCGCCGCGGCATCGAGGATCTCGCTGCGGGCTCGCCCGGATGCCGGGGCGCTCACGGCGGATCAGTCCGGCCCCAGGCCGCGGCCGGATGACGCTGCGATCGCATCAGGAGGGTCGCCCTTCCCTCCTGCACGGCTTCGCCCCGCTGGTTCTCGACCGTGATCGCCAGCACCACGACCCCGCGCCCCGGTTGGCGCGTCGGACGTGTTTCGGTGACCGTGGACCGTATCCGCACCGTATCGCCGATGCGGACCGGACCGGTAAAGTCCCAGCCGATCGACAGCAGCGCCTCGACGGTCCCGTCAATGACGTCGAGCCGTGCCAGTAAACCGAAGGCGATGCCGACCAGCATCGGTCCGTGGGCGATCGGGGCGCCAAACGGCGTCTGAGCGGCGAAGACAGCGTCGGTGTGGACCGGGTTCCAGTCGCCCGTCAGCGCCGCGAAGGCACCGATATCGGCCTCGGTGATGGTCCGGCGCGGAGTCAGGAATACCTGGCCGGTTTTGAACTCCCCGAACAGCAGTCCCATTCAGCCCTCCTCGCGCAGGTCGCGGCGGCGGATCTTGCCCGTCACCGTCATCGGCAGGCTCGTCCGGAAGGCAATCTTGCGGGGATACTCATGCGCCGAAAGCCGGGTCTTCACATAGGCCTGGATCTCGGCCTCGAGCGTGGCGTCCGGTGCCACACCCTCGCGCGGCACGATGAAGGCCTTCACCACCTCGCCGCGCAGCGCATCCGGCACGCCGACCACCGCCACCATGGCAACGGCCGGGTGTTTCATCAGGCATTCCTCGATCTCGCCGGGCCCGATCCGGTAGCTGCCCGACGAAATCACATCGTCATCACGGGCGTGGAACCAGAAATAGCCCTCCTCGTCGCGATGGCCGGTGTCCCCCGTCAGCAACCAGCCGTCGCGGATCTTCTCGGCCGTCGCCTCCGGGTTGTTCCAGTAGCGCAGGAAGAAAACCGGATCCGGCCCGCGCGCCGCGATCATGCCGGCGGTGCCGTGCGGCACCTCTCGCCCGTCCGGGCCGAGCACCGCCACGGTGTGGCCCGGTACGGCCCGGCCCATCGAGCCGGGCCTGGTCGGCATCAGGCTGGCGCAGTTGGCGACCAGCAGATTGGCCTCGGTCTGCCCGTAGAATTCGTTGATGGTCAGCCCGAATGTCGCCCGGCCCCACTCCAGCACCTCGTCGCCGAGCCGCTCGCCGCCGCTGCCGATGGAGCGCATCGCAAACCCGTGCCGGGCCGGATCCACCACCTGCCGCATCATCTTCAGCGCCGTCGGCGGCATGAAGGCGTTGCGCACCTGATGCCGCGCCATCAGCGCGAAGGCCTCGTCGGGATCGAACTTCGCCATCCGCTTGGCGACCACCGGCACGCCGTGGAACAGGCTCGGCAGCAGCACGTCCAGCAGGCCGCCGGCCCAGGCCCAGTCGGCCGGCGTCCAGAACCGGTCGCCAGCCTGCGGGAACAGGTCATGCGGCATCTCGACCCCGGGCATATGCCCGAGCAGCACCCGGTGCGCGTGAAGGGCACCCTTCGGGTTTCCGGTCGTCCCAGACGTATAGATGATCATCGCCGGATCATCGGCCGCCGTGTCGACCAGCGTGTGGGTGGACGCGGCCGCCTGCAGCAGCGTCGCCCAGTCCGCTACGCCGTCGCCGACCCCGTCGGTCGACACGACGAGCCGCAATCTAGGCAGCGCCTCGCGCAGATCGGCAATCTTCTCGGCGCCCGCCGCATTGGTCAGCACCGCCAAAGCGCCGCTGTCGCCGAGGCGGTACTCCAGCGCCTCGGGGCCGAACAGCAGGAACAACGGCAACGCCACCGCACCCATACGATAGACGGCGCAGTGCGCCACCAGCGCCTCCGGGCCCTGCGGCAGCAGGATGCCCACCCTGTCGCCGCGCGCAACACCATGTGCGGCAAGCACATTGGCCAGCCGACAGGCGGCCTCGTGCACAGCCTCGAACGTCCAGGCCACGGCCTGGCCCTGCGCATCCTCGTGGATCAGCGCGGTGCGCCGTCCGCCCAGATGCCGGTCGCAGACCGCTGCCGCGATGTTGAACCGCTCGGGAATGTCCCAGGCGAAGCCGTCGCGGAGTGCCGCGTAGCTCGCTCCCGCCAGCGCCATATGGTTTCCGCCTTGAGTGTGCCCCTAACGTTTGTTAGGCTAACGATCGTGCGCAGGTCGCGCAAGCCGGCCGTTCCGCTCCAGCCTCACGGGTTCCCATACCGGTTCTCGCCTCCTGCCTGCGCCGCGACGACGCCTTCGCGGCCCGTGACGCCGCCTATGCGGCGCTTCTGCAGACGCTGGCCGAGCGGCAAGCCACGGTGCGCGATGGCGGCGGGGCGCGCCTGCGCGACCGCCACCGGGCCCGCGGCAAGATGCCGGTGCGCGAGCGCATCGAGGCGCTGCTCGATCCGCTGTCGCCGTTCCTGGAACTCTCGCCGCTCGCCGCCTGGGGCCTCTGTGAGGGAGCCGTCCCGGCCACCGGGATCATCACCGGCATCGGTCGGGTGGCCGGCGTCCCCTGCATGCTGATCGCCAACGACGCCACCGTGAAGGGTGGCTCGTTCTATGCCGAGACCGTGCGCAAGCATCTGCGCGCCCAGGAGATCGCCTGGGAGAACCACCTGCCCTGCCTCTATCTTGTCGACGGCGGCGGCGCCTATCTGCCCGAGCAGGACCGGGTGTTCCCCGACCGCGACCACTTCGGCGGCGCCTTCTTCCAGCAATGCCGCATGTCGGCCGAGGGCGTGCCGCAGATCTCGGCGGTGTTCGGCGGGGCCACGGCAGGCGGCGCCTATATCCCGGCCCTCTCCGACGAGGTGGTGATAGGGTGCCGCGCTACACGGTGGTGATCGGCGGATCCTATGGCGCCGGAAATTACGGCATGTGTGGCCGCGGCTTCCGGCCGCGGTTCATGTTCGCCTGGCCCAATGCCCGCATCGCCACCATGAGCCCGGAGGTGGCCGCCATGGTCGTCACCGACCTGCGCCGCCAGTCGGTGACCCGCGGCACCGCCGACGAGGACGAGATCGCAAGGGTCGACGCCGCGACCCGCGCCCAGTTCGAGCAACAGAGCGACCCCTACTACGCCACCGCGCGCCTGTGGGACGACGGCATCATCGCCCCCGAACAGACCCGCGACGTGCTCGGCCTGTGCCTGGCGCTGGCCTCGCACGCGCCGTCCTTGCCGGGCAACCGCCCCGTCTACCGGATGTGATGCGATGATCCGCACCCTGCTCATCGCCAACCGCGGCGAGATCGCCTGCCGCATCATCCGCACCTGCCGCCGCATGGGCATCCGCCCGGTGGCGGTGTTCTCGGACGCGGGCGCCCTGCACGTCCGTAGCGCCGACGCGGCGGTGCGCATCGGCCCCGCCCCCGCGCGCGACAGCTACCTCGTGGTCGAGCGCCTGATCGAGGCCGCCCGCATGCTTCGCGCCGACGCCATCCATCCCGGCTACGGCTTCCTGTCGGAGAAGCCGGCGCTGGCACAGGCCTGCGTCGACGCCGGCCTGGTCTTTGTCGGCCCCTCCGCCGACCGCATCGCCGCCATGGGCGACAAGGCGGCCTCGAAGGCGCTGGCCGCCACCGCCGGCGTGCCGGGCGTCCCCGGCTATTCCGGCGAGGACCAGTCCACCGCCCGCTTCGCGGCCGAGGCTGAGGCCATCGGCTTTCCGGTGATGGTCAAGGCCTCGGCTGGCGGCGGCGGCAAGGGCATACGCCTCGTCGCCGACCGGGCCGGCCTCGAGGCCGCCATCGACCTCGCTCGCCGCGAGGCAGCCGCGGCGTTTGGTGACGCCCGCCTGATCCTGGAGAAGGCCGTCATCCGGCCGCGCCATCTCGAGGTCCAGGTGGCAGGCGACCGGCACGCAACCGGGTGCATCTGTTCGAACGCGAATGCTCGGTGCAGCGCAACCACCAGAAGGTGCTGGAGGAGGCACCCGCCCCCAACCTGCCGGACCAGGTCCGCCAGGCCCTGTTCGATCGCGCCATCGCCCTTGCCGCCGCGATCAACTACGACAATCTCGGCACGGTCGAGTTCATCCTCGGCGAAGGCGCGCACGATCCGTGGTTCCTGGAGATGAACACCCGGCTGCAGGTGGAGCACCCTGTCACCGAGGCGATCACCGGCCTCGACCTCGTCGCGTGGCAGATCCGCATCGCCGCCGGCGAAGTCCTGCCGCTGCGGCAGGACGAGATCCACGCGCATGGCCACGCCATCGAGGCGCGCGTCACCGCCGAGCGGGCCGAGGCCGGCTTCTGCCCGGAAACCGGCACGATCGCCGTCTGGGCGCCACCATCCAACGTCCGCATCGATGCGGGCTTTGCCGAGGGCGACACGATCCCGAGCCACTATGACAGCCTGCTCGCCAAGGTGATCGCCACCGGCCCCGACCGCACGAGTGCGCGTCAGCGGCTGGAGACCGCCCTGCGCGATTTCGCCGTGCTGGGCCCCGCCACCACCCTGCCCTTCCTCGCTGATGCCGTCGCGGCGCCGGCCTTCATCGACGGGCTCGCGACGACGGCGTTCATCACCGAGACCTTCCCGGACGGCTGGCAGCCACCACACCGCCATGCGCCGCTGGCAACGGCCGCCGCCGCGGTCCTGCGCGTATTGGCGGCGGCGGACCGCACCGCCGCCCGGGTGCCCACGGCGTCGCCCTGGGCCGGCCTGCCCGGCTTTCGCATCGTCGCACCCGCGCGGATCCCGCTCGTTAACGACGGCACCCCCGCCATTGTGGAGCCGCTGGGTGGCGACCGCTGGCGCGTCGAGCCCGAGGGCGACGGAATTGCGCCGGTCACCCTCACGGTGTCCCGCCGCAGCACCTCAATCACGATCGAGTCCGGCGGATCACGCCTCGCAGGCCACGCCCACATCGACGCCGGCGCGATGAGCCTGTGGCTCGACGGCGAGGTCTATACGGTGGCCGTGCAGACTGCGCTCGACGCCACCGGCGGCACCGCCACGGCCGGCCGCGGCAGCGGCACCCTACTGGCGCCGATGCCCGGCGTCGTCGCCGAACTGCGCGTCGCCGAGGGCGACAGCGTTGCTGCCGGCGACGTCCTCGTGGTGCTGGAATCCATGAAACTGTTCATGCCCCTCCTCGCCGAGGCCGCCGGAACGGTGGCCGACATCGGCTGCCGCGCCGGCGAGACCGTGCCGGCCGGGCGGGTGCTGCTGGTGGTCCGGCAAGGCGCCGCCTGACCAGTTGCGCCCCCACCCCCTCACAACCGCTTGGCGACCTCCTCGAGCATCACCTCGGTGGCGCCGCCGCCGATGGTCTGCACGCGCACGTCGCGGGCCATGCGTTCGATCGGCGTGCCGCGCATGAATCCGGTGCCGCCGTGAAATTGTACGCAATCGTACAAAACCTCGTTGACCAGCTCGGCGCAATAGGCCTTCACCATCGACACCTCGCGGGTCGCATCCACCTCCTGCGTGTCGAGCCAGGCGGCGTGGTGGACCAGCCGGCGCCCGGCCTCGACCTTGGCGGCCAGCATCGCAAGGCGTTGGCGGATGGCCTGCTTGTCCCACAGCGGCGCGCCGAAGGCCTGGCGCTGGCGCACCCAGTCCAACGTCAAGGCGAGCGCGGCGTCGGCCTCGCCCATCGCCATGGCGCCGATGACGATGCGCTCGTTCTGGAAATTTTTCATGATGGCGTAGAAGCCCTGTCCCTCGCCGCCGATGAGGTTGCCGGCCGGGACGCGGCAGTCCTCGAAGACGAGCTCGGCGGTGTCCGACGACCGCCAGCCATGCTTGTCCAGCTGGCGCGCCACCCGCAGGCCGGGCGTGCCCTTCTCGACCATGATCATCGACACGCTCTGCGACGGCCGTGCACCCGGGTCCGTCTTGCAGGCCACCACATAGAGGTCGGCGTGGACTCCGTTGGTGATGAACAGCTTCGAGCCGTTGATCACATAGTGGTCGCCGTCCCGCCGTGCGCTGGTGCGGATGCCCTTGACGTCCGAGCCGGCGCCCGGCGCGGTGACGCAGACGGCGGTGATGGCGCGCCCGGCGACGATCTCAGGCATCCAGCGGCTCTTGATCTCCGGCGAAGCCGC
>JBEIIL010000127.1:0-10062 GCA_040380755.1 Methylobacteriaceae bacterium
CCTCCGGGTCGAAGCTCTCGGAGGTCTTCTGCACCCGGTTGACGTCGATCTCGGCGGCCAGCTGGACGCGGGTGCGGCCCTGGCCGACGATGCTCGCGACCAGCTCCTCGACCTGGGTGCGCAACCGGCGCTCGAAGGCGGTCTGCTTCTCGTCGAGCGCGATCGGCGAGCCTGCCTCCGCCTGGGCGCCATCGGCCAGCAGCCTGCCGCGCTCGTCGACGATCGACACGCGCTCGGGCTTCAGGCCCTCGACCGCCGAGGCGACGAGGTGGCGGATGGCGCGGACCTGGCCGGAGTCGAGCTCGCCGGTGACCTTCAGGGCGATGGAGGCGCGCGGCGGCTCGCGGTCGCGCTCGAACAGCTTGCGCTCCGGCAGCACCAGGTGGACGCGGGCGGCCTGCACCCGTGTCAGCGACCGGATGGTGCGCGACAGCTCGCCCTCGAGCGCGCGCAGCTGGTTGACGCCCTGGACGAAGCTGGTCGCCGAGAAGGCGTCGCCCTTGTCGAAGATCTCATAGCCGACGCTGCCGCCCGACGGCATGCCCTTGCTGGCCAGATCCATGCGCAGGCGGGGAATGTCGGCCTTGGGCACCAGCACGGTGCGGCCATCGTCGCGCAGCTCGTACTTGACGTTGCGCTGGTCGAGGTCGCGCAGCATCGCCGATGAATCCTCGAGGCTGAGGTCGGCATAGAGCACGCCCATGGCGGGCTGGGAGACCCGCATGATGACGAAGGCGAAGAAGCCGATGAGTGCAAGCGTGACCGCACCCATCGCGGCGATGCGCGCTGGTCCCAGTTTGGTCAGAAACTCCGCAAGGCCGCCCAAGCCGCGCACCCCATGCCAGGCCATGCCGCTCCCGGAAGAAGCGGCTCGGCAAAAATTGCCCGGGTCACGGTTAGCAGGGGGTTAACGTTTGGCGCTTGCGCGCAAAAGAAAAGCGCAGGCTGCGAGGCCGGCGCCTGGTGGGACGGGGGATTGGCAGATGGGACACCCAAGGAAAGGGTATTGCAGTCGCTGGCTGCCGCACGTCATTATTGCCCCGGTCGGCCAGTCGCTCTGGCGCGAGTAGGCCATAGCTACCTCAATGAACGGCGATCGTGGTTATTTGGCTCAGGCTGCGATTAGCGGTTTCGGCATACACAACACCGAAATAGGAAATTTGTCAGAAAACTGGAACTTCGCCTCGGATCACAGCAATGATTAGCAATGAAAACATTTGTCCAGTGATCATACCGCGGAAATCTGCGAGTAAATACCCAACGATCATGAAAGCAGTCGAAATCAATACATTTATTGATACACCAATTAAACCGTCTTTTATTTCAATAAATTCGGATTGTTGGCTTGGAAAATAATGGAATATAGTATATGCTAATATTATACTAGAGATCATTAGCTCAGGGTTGCCGAGCGAAGCCGCGTAGCCAAAGTAAGCTAAAACGGCGAGAAAACAGATCAACGCAATTGCCGAAAGAGCTGTTTTCGTCAGGAGCAGCCCTAACAAGAGTGATTTTGTATTATTCTCCGTACTTCCTTGCATATTAGGCCCGACCTTCAACCAATTTCATGCAGCTTGCCACCTGCAGAGACAAGTTGGCAGATGGGTGGACGCTAGGCTCGGCCTAGCCACCCTTTTCCAGACGCTCATGACTAAGTGCAGACAATTGCGAAAAGGCACACGACATACGCTCCCAGAAAAACGATTGCGGCACGAACCATGAAAGCAGCCCCATCAAGGACGTGAACGCTTCCAATGCTGAACGGCGAATAAAGCATGTCATGCAGACTGGACGACGGGCCCAGAACAAATAACGCGGTCATTACCGGAATAAGAAAGGCAGAAAGAACCCAAAATGCCGCACAATAAGAAAAGCCAGTTATATCTTCTTTCGTATATGTGACGAATTTACAAGTTATTTTTCCCGATCTAAAACTCTTTGGAAGACGAATTAATATGTAAAAGCCAAAGCATGTTGCCAAAATTATCAGGAAATACCCTGCCATCTAAAGGACCCTCTTGCTATTCTAGTCACATGCATAGCAAAGTAGGTTTTTCAATTCAGTGGCGGTATTGCTGGATCCGGGTGGTGCGCAGGCCGGCCAGGCCATGCTCGTCGATCGAGGCCTGCCAAGAGAGAAACTCCTCGACGGTCAGCGTGTAGCGGTTGCAGGCCTCCTCGAGGCTCAGCAGACCGCCGCGCACCGCGGCCACGACCTCGGCCTTGCGGCGGATGACCCACCGGCGGGTGTTCGAGGGCGGAAGATCCGCGATCGTCAGAGGGCTGCCATCTGGCCCAATCACGTATTTGGCCCTCGGACGATAGGGTTCGGTCATGGTACGCTCACACAACACAACTGGAATGACCACTGTCGAGTTGGACCATAAACCGCGCTCACTTAAAATTTGCCTAAGCGAAATCTGTGATTTACGGCCTCCTCAGGTGCCCAGCGGACGGCGCATGGTTTTCACCTTGTCGATGGGCACGGTGGCATTGCCGATGCGCAGCGCCGGGGTGGTGCCCGACAGGTCGACCGAGTCGACGGTGCCGGTGATCTGCGTCGATACCGTCATGGCCGCGCCGGTGCTGTCCTGGGCGATCACCGAGATGCTGTACTGGCCGTCGAGCACCGGCGTGCCGGCATTGCTGCGGCCGTTCCAGGTGAAGGGCTGGTCACCGGCGGCGAGGCCTCGGTTCTCGGTGTAGACCGCCTGGCCCTTGTCGTTCTTGATGGTAACGGTGGCCTGCGCGGCGTTGCGCGGCGAGCTCAGCACCCAGCTGGCCTTGCCGCCCGACAGCGTCGTCGACGTGCCGTCGGCGGTCACCGACATGCCGACAAAGGCCAGCGCGTTGGTGGCGGTGGAGGCCTTGGTGGCGCTGAGCAGCGAGGCCAGCGTGTCGTTGGACTTGATCTGCTGCTCAACCGAGGCGAACTGCACCAGCTGGTTGGTGAAGTCGTTGGTGTTGAGCGGATCCAGCGGATTCTGGTTCTTCAGCTGCGTCGTCAGCAGGGTGAGGAACTGGTCGAAATTGCCCGCCAGGGTCTGCTTGGTGGTGCCGGCCTTGGCCGCCGAGGCGGTCGAGGCTGCGCCGGTCGTGGTGGTGCCAGTCGTCTTCGGTGTTGCCGAAATGGTTGGCATCGCGGTGTCTCCCGTCAGATGCGGATGTCGAGGCCTGTGCGGCCCGACTGGAAGGCCCGCAGCGCGGCGGCGACGCCGGCCGCCGTGCGGGTCTGTTCGGGGGTTGCCGGTTCACGGGCCGGCGTGTCGTCGCGCTCCTGGCGGGCCTGGCGCCGGCCCTCGCCGGAGGTGTCGAGCGAGAAGCCGACGCCGCCCTCCTGGGGGCGCAGGCCGGCCTGCTCGAAGGCCCGTTCCAGGGTCTTGGCGTCGCGCTGCAGCAGAGCCAGCGTCTCGACCCGGTCGACGACCAGCTGGGCGTTGACGGTGCCGTCCTCGGCAATGTCGAGCCGGACATCGACGCGGCCGAGATCCTCGGGCGACAGGCGGATGTCGAAGCGGCGCGCGCCTTCCAGCGCCCGCATGCCGATCTCGATCGGCAAGGCAGCCAACGGCACCGGCGTCTGCTGGGCCGCGGCCCGCGCGTCGGTCGCTGCGGCGGGACCGGTGGTGCGGTCGAGCTGCGCCGCCTGCTGCGGCGGGAGAGGGGCGGGTTCGCCTGGTGTCGACGCCAGAGCGAGGTCGGCCACGAACGCCGGCGCATCGGCCCGCGGGCCGGTGGCGGTCTCCGGGCCGGCGCCCAAGGCCCGGACGGTGATCTCGACAGGAACGGCCGGCGCGGCCGGCGACGGCGCCGCCGGGGCGGGTTGCGGGGCCGGGAGGGGTGCGTCGGCGGATCCGGCTGCCTGGCCGGCGCGGCCCGAGGCGGTGTCGGTTGTGGCCTGCGGACCGGCGGTGTCCGGCCGGGCCAACGCTCCGAAGAGGGTCGCGGTCCTGTCGGGTTGCGTGGCGACAGCGGCGCCCGGCGCGGCCTCTGCGGCCGCGGCGTCACCTGAGGTCGCGGCGGCAGCCGCGGCCTGGCCGGACATGCGGCGCGAGGCGGTGGGCGAGACAGCTGCCGGCTGGCGCAGGCTCGCTGTCACTGCCGGAGCGGCGACCTCGGCGGCTGTTGGCGTCTGGGCGGCCGTGATGGCGGCGGCAGTGGGGCCGGCCATGCCCGCCAGACCGGCGGGTGCAGGGGCAGGCGTCACCGGGACGGCGGCATCCGTGCCAGCCGGCATGCCGCTTGGTACCAGTGCGGCGACACTTTCCAGGGTGGCCGGATCGTCGGCTGACAGTGCTGCCTGGACCGGCTGGGACAGAACAGCGACAGCCGGATCCGAACCGCTGGCAGGAGGGGCTTGCTGCGCAGGAGCCTCGGCAGGCGCCGCGTCGTCGGCTTTTTTCTCCGCGTCTTCGGGCTTGCGATCGGCCAGCGCGGCGGTCCTGTCCGGCCGGTTCCTACGCGTCACGTCGTCCTCCGGCGCCGCCGACGGTGCGGGCTTGTCGCGGTCGGGGCGGCGGGCCGTGTCCGATCGGGTGTCCTCTGGCCGGGTTCCGGCCGCGCGCGCATCCTCGTCGCGCCGGGCGCGGGGCCGCGGCGCGGGGGCATCGACAGGCACGGAGGGGCGCGACGGCGCCGGCTCGCGGGCATCCGGCAGGAGCGCGGCAAAGGCGGTGGGCTCGCGCCGCTCGCGTGCCTGCGGGGCGGCGGGGCGGGCGGCGGTCGGGGTGGTGGCTTGCAGAAGGCTCTGGAGATTGGACGGCATGGGACCCACTGTGCGACTGACAGCACGGCGGCTTGCAAGCGCCAGACCATGAAGTTGAATGTGAAAAGCCATTTGATATCAGAGAGTTGATCACAAACGGCGGCGCCCTCCGGCAGGGTCGGAGCTGCCGCACGGCAGTTTTTGCCCGGCGGCACCAGACCCCTGGGCCGGCCCGTGCTGGCCGCGGCCGGCCCGAGGCGCTAGACTGTGTTGCTGTTGCGGGCTCTCGCCCGCGTTGTCACGAGTGTACCCATGCCCAACAGCCTGGACCTTCCGGGCCGCCCCGCCGACACGCGCGTCGTCGTCGCCATGTCGGGAGGAGTGGACTCCTCCGTCGTCGCCGCGCTGCTGGCCGGCGAGGGCTATGACGTGGTCGGCGTCACGCTGCAGCTCTACGACCATGGCGCCGCCGTGCACCGGGCCGGCGCCTGCTGCGCCGGGCAGGACATCCATGACGCGCGCCGGGTGGCCGAGCGGCTGGGCATTCCGCACTATGTGCTCGACTACGAGAGCCGCTTCCGCGACGCGGTGATCGACCGTTTCGTCGACAGCTATCTGGCCGGCGAGACGCCGGTGCCGTGCATCGAGTGCAACCGGCAGATCAAGTTCCGCGACCTGCTCGACACGGCGCGCGACCTCGGCGCGCAGGCGCTGGCGACCGGCCACTACGTCGCCAGCCGGGCGCTGCCCGGCGGCGGTCGAGGCCTCTTCCGCGCCGCCGATGCCGACCGCGACCAGAGCTATTTCCTCTACGCCACGACGCCGGAGCAGCTGGCGATGCTGCGCTTCCCGCTCGGCGACCTGAGCAAGGCGCAGACCCGGGAGCTGGCGCGGACGCTGGGCCTGTCGGTGGCCGACAAGGCCGACAGCCAGGACATCTGCTTCGTGCCGAGCGGGCGCTATGCCGACATCATCGAGAAGCTGAAGCCGCAGGCGGCGCAGCCGGGCGAGATCATGCATCTCGACGGAAGGGTGCTGGGGCAGCATGCGGGCGTCATCCACTACACGGTCGGCCAGCGCCGCGGCCTCGGTGTGGCATCGGGCGAGCCGCTTTACGTGGTGCGCATCGACGCGGCTGCGGCGCGGGTCATCGTCGGTTCGCGTGCGGCGCTGGCGACCCACACGGTGCGGTTGCGCGACATCAACTGGCTTGGCGACGCGCCGCTGGCGACCGCTGCCGCGACCGGGCTCGACGTGGCGGTGCGGGTGCGCTCGACGCGCGAGCCGCAGCCGGCGGTGCTGCGCTGCGACGGCGATGGCGTGGCGGTGGAGCTGGTGGCGGGCGAGTTCGGCGTGTCGCCCGGCCAGGCCTGCGTGCTCTATGACGGCACCGGCGCCCGGGCGCGGGTGCTGGGCGGCGGCACCATCGTGCAGCCGGCGCTTGCCAGCGTCACGGCCGGCCCGGCGGTTTCCGCCGGCGCCCCGGCTTCGGCGCGCAGGGCCGCTGTCGCAGAATCATGATCGGTGAATTCGTGTGCCGGGTGACCTCGCATGACCGGTGAGCTCGACAACAAGGCGGTCGAGGCCGCCTATGCGCGCTGGGCGCCGGTCTACGACCTGGTGTTCACCGCGGTGATGAAGCCGGGCCGGCGCGCCGCCGCGGCGGCGGCGGACCGGCCGGGCGGGCTGGTGCTGGATGTCGGCGTCGGCACCGGGCTGGAGCTGCCGTTCTTCGACAAGGGCACGCGCGTCGTCGGCGTCGACCTGTCGGCGCCGATGCTGCGGGTGGCGCAGAAGCGGGTGGCGCGCGAGGGCCTGACCCAGGTCGCCGGCCTGGCCTGCATGGACGCGACGCGGCTGGGCTTTGCCGATGCCAGCTTCGACGCCGCGGTGGCCCCCTATGTGATCACCGTGGTGCCGGACCCGGCGGCGACGCTCGACGAGCTCGCCCGGGTGGTGAAGCCCGGCGGCGAGATCGTGCTGGTCAACCATGTGGGCGCCGAGAGCGGCCCGCGCGCCGCGGTGGAGGGCTGGATGGCCCGGCGCAGCGCCAGCCTGGGCTGGCGGCCGGAGTTTCCTTTCGCGGTGATCGGCGACTGGATCGCCGGCCACCCGGGCGTGGAACTGGCCGAGCGCCGCACCGTGGCGCCGCTGTCGCTGTTCACGCTGACGCGCATCCGCCGCCTCGCCACGCCCGCCGCCGCGGCGCCGGGCACAGTGCCCGGAGGCGCCCTGCCGGCGCCTTGACACCGGCTTCCGCCGCGGCCTATACCGCCTGCGCGTCGCGGGGGTGCATCGACCGGACCCCGCATGGATGGCGGAGTAGCTCAGCTGGTTAGAGCAGAGGAATCATAATCCTCGTGTCGGGGGTTCGAGTCCCTCCTCCGCTACCAGCTTTTCGTTCAACGGATTTTTGCCCAAGCGCTGCCCATTCGGCGAGATGACGCCCTACTCGATCACCTCGTCGGTGCGGGCCAGAAGCGCGGGCGGGACCGTAAGGCCGTTCGCTTTCGCGGTGCGGAGGTTCAACACGAGTTCGAAGGTGGTGGGCTGGACGACGGGCAGGTCACCGGCGGGACGGCACTGACGCCGGCAGGCCGTGCCACCGCCGGGACCAAGCCCGTAGCGGGAGGCCCGGCTGCTCCGCAACGGCATCGCGCGACTGATCGCGGCGCAGCGCGCCTAAACCCTTCCAGCCTTCGCCGCCTTCCCGGCATCTACCCAGCCCCAGCCCTTGTCCTTGAAGACCGCCCACAGCGCCATGCCGTGGCCGCGGCCGAGGCCGAGGTCGTCATCGGCCGCGAGCCAGACGACTGACTGGGTGGCGGTCGGCTTTGACGCCAGCAGGCCGGAGGCTTGGGCGGCACGGTGGAAATCGTCCGGCTCCAGGCCGGTCCTGGCCTTGATGATGTCGAGATAGGCCTGGAAGCCCATGGCAGCACCGGTGATGCGGCAGTCGTGCACTCGGGATCGGACAGGCATATGCCGTCAGGCCGAGGCCAGCCGAGACTGTGCCAGGAGGCTTCCGGATCCGACAATGCGCCGGTCGCCACCCCACCCGGTGCCATCCCGGGTGGTGCGGGCAACGGCGATCCGCGCACCCCGTCGGGGCGACGGCCGCAGGAGCGCCCGCCGGTTGTGTGGACCGCCCGGCCTCAGTCGTCGCCGTTGAGCATGCGGGCGCGGATCGTGCCCTCCTGGGCGCGGATCTCGGCGACAATGGCGGCACCGTTGGCCTCGTTGGCGTCGGCATCCAGCACCACGTAGCCGATCTCGCCGTCGGTCTGGTAGTACTGTGCGGCGATGTTGACGCCGCGATGGGCGAAGACCTCGTTGAGGCGGCCGAGCATGCCCGGCATGTTGTTCTGCACCTGGATGAAGCGGGTGCCGGTGGGCCGCGTCGGCAGCTGCACCTGCGGGAAGTTGACGGCGCCGACGGTCGAGCCGACATCGCTATAGTCGATCAGCTTGCGCGCCACCTCGGCGCCGATGCGCTCCTGCGCCTCCTCGGTGGAGCCGCCGACATGCGGCGTCAGGATGACGTTCTCCAGACCCTGCAGGGGCGAGCGGAAGGCCTCGCCATTGGCGGAGGGCTCGTGCGGGAACACGTCGACGGCGGCGCCGCGCAGGTGGCCGGAGCGCAGCGCGTCGGCCAGCGCGTCGAGGTCGACGACGGTACCGCGGCTGTTGTTGATCAGGTAGGCGCCGGGCTTCATCTGGGCGATCTCGGCCCGGCCGATCATGCCGTGGGTGCCTGCCGTCTCGGGAACGTGCAGGCTGACCACGTCCGACACGGCCAGCAGCTCGGCCAGGCTGGCCACCGGCTCGGTGTTGCCATGGCGCAGCTTGTCGGTGAGGTCGAAGAACACCACGCGCATGCCCATGGCCTCGGCCAGGGTGGAGAGCTGGCTGCCGATATTGCCGTAGCCGACGATGCCGAGCGTCTTGCCGCGCACCTCGAGGCTGTCCTTGGCGGACTTGTCCCAGCCGCCCGCATGGGCCGAGATCGAGCGCGGGACGATGCGGCGCAGCAGCATGACGATCTCGCCGATCACCAGCTCGGCGACGCTGCGGGTGTTGGAGAACGGCGCGTTGAACACCGGGATGCCGGCCAGCCGGGCGCCATCGAGATCAACCTGGTTGGTGCCGACGCTGAAGCAGCCGACGGCGATCAGCCGGTCGGCGGCGGCCAGGATCTTGCCGGTGAGCTGGGTGCGCGAGCGGATACCCAGCATGTGCACGCCCTTCAGCGCCTCGTGCAGGTCGGCGCCATCCAGCGCCTTGGGCAGGCGGCGCAGATTGCCGTAGCCGGCGTTGGTGAACAGCTCGACGGCGCTGTCGTTGACGCCCTCGAGCAGGAGCACGCGGATCTTGTCCTTGGAAAGCGAAAGGCGGCCGCTCATGGTGGTCTCGTCTGGCTCGGGCGGCGCGATCGCGCCGGGCGCTCCTCCCTTACGCGGCCGGACGTCGCTCGCCAAGCGGGGCCGGCACCCGGATGCCGTGAGATTGGTCCTGGCCGGGTGGGCCGTGGCCCGCGGGCAGGCTGTTGGCCAAAACTCTGCCCAGGTCTCTGCCAAGGTCTCTACCAAGGTCTCTGCCAAAGTCTCTACCAAGGTCCTTGCCGTCGCTTTGGCTTGGCGTGGCGGCGCGGCTGCGGCAGGGTGCGGCCTGCGCCGGCCATCGCCATCGGCGCGAACGGATTGGGAGCGGCATGCAGAACGCCTCGCAGGACGGCTCCCTTCTCGGCCGCGAGGCGGCGGAGGCCGAGGCGGTGGCGCGCCGGCTGGCACTGCGCCTCGCGCCCGTCCTGCCCGGGCTGGTGGCGCGGCTGCGCGCCCATCCGCCGGCGGTCGTCGCCACCTGCGCGCGTGGCTCCTCCGACCACGCCGCCACCTTCGGCAAATATGTGCTCGAACGGGCCGTCGGCCTGCCGGTCGCCTCGCTCGGGCCGAGCCTCGCCTCGGTGTATGGCGGCACGCCGGCGCTGGCGGGGGCGCTGTTCATCGCCGTCTCGCAGTCCGGCCGCAGCCCCGACACGCTGCGCCTGACCGAGGCGGCGCAGGCCGGCGGCGCGCTGGTGGCGGTGATGCTCAACGATGAGAGCGCGCCGCTGGCAGCCCTGGCCGACGTGCTGCTGCCGCTCGCCGCCGGGCCCGAGCACAGCGTCGCCGCCACCAAGAGCTTCCTGGCGGCGGGCCTCGCCTTCCTGCATCTCGCCGCGGCGTGGTCGGGCGACCCGGCGCTGGCGGCGGCGGTCGCGGGGGGGCCCCACCGCCGGGGCCCCCCCCGGGACGGTGAATGGGGGGGGGCGCTGAGGGGGCAGCGCAAAAAGGAAAGGCGGGGTGGGGGGGAAGAGG
>JBEIIL010000128.1:0-10019 GCA_040380755.1 Methylobacteriaceae bacterium
AGCGCCTCGGCCTCGTCGCGTGCGGCAGCGGCGGCAGTGCGCAGCTCGCCGAGCCGGTTGCGCTCGAACAGGCGGCGGGCCGCGGCGCTCGGCGCGTCCGCGGCGACGGTTAGCCCGTCCCAGCGCCAGACATCGCCCTCGCGCGACACCAGCCGCTGGCCCGGCGCGAGTGCGTCGCGCAGGCGCGCGCCGTCGGCCCGATCGACCAGGCCGGTCTGGCGCAGGCGGCGACGCAGGGCCGCGGGGGCGTTGACGAGATCGGCCAGCATCCGCGCACCCGCAGGCAGCGGCGGGTCGGCCTCGCCGTCGCCGGACACCGCCCAGTGCGCCGGTGCGGCCATGTCGGTGGAGGCATCGAGATCGTCGCCGAGGACGGCGCCCAACGCCGTCTCGAGGCCGCGCTCGGCGTTGACGGCGTCGAGCATCCGGGGGAAGGCCTTGCCGCCGGCGGCAGCCAGCAGCTTGGCCAGCGTCGTCGCCTCCGTCTCCAGCGCGCGGGCGCGGCGGTCCGCCTCCTGGGCGGGACCGCGCTGGCGCGCCTCGGCCTCTCGCGCCTGCGCATGGGCGTCACGCGCTTCGCGGGCCGCCGTGTCGGCGGCCTCCGCGGCCTCGGCCACGCCCTCCATTTCGGCTTCAAGCGGGGCCACGTCGGCGTCGGGACCGAGGCCGGCGGCGATGGCGGAGAGGTCGCGGGACACGCGCTCGATCTCGCGACCGAGACGGGCCAGCCGGTCGTCGGCCTCGCGCAGCGCGCGGTCGGCGGCGGCCCGCCGGGCATTGCGGTCCGCCAGCGCCGTCTGGGCGGCGGCCAGGGCGGCCTCGCTGTCGAACAGGGCGTCCTCCAGCACCGCCAGGCGTTCACGCGCCTCGGCGGCGGCCTCGCCGGCGCCCTCGGCATCCTGAGCCAGCCCGTCCTCCTCCTCGGCGAGACGGGCCAGGGCGGCGGCCGCATCATCGATGAGCGCCGCCTCGCGGATCCTGTCGTGGGCCAGTTCGGCAGCGCGGCGTTCGAGCTCGACAGCGCGCTCGCCCGCCCGCTTCTCGTCGGCGTCCAGCGTCTCGCGGGCCAGCAGCAGGCGCTGCAGGGCGGCGCCGGCGGCGGCCTCGGCATCGCGCAGCGGCGGCAGGCCGTGGGCGGCAACGGCCTGGATGCGGGCCTTCGCGGCCTGGTCGGCCATGCGCTCGGCGACGCGGCCGAGATCGGCCTCGACGGTGCGCTGCGCCTCGGCGACCCCATCGCGGGCCTCGCACCAGCCGATATAGTGCAGGAGCGCCTCGCCGCGGCGGATGTCGGCGGCCAGCGTGCGGTAACGGGCCGCCTGACGGGCCTGGCGGCGGAGGCTGTCGAGCTGCGCGTCGATCTGCTGCAACACGTCCTCGACGCGCAGCAGATTGTCCTCGGCGGCCCGCAACCGCAGCTCGGCCTCGTGGCGCCTGGAGTGCAGGCCGGCGATGCCGGCGGCCTCCTCGAGAATGCGACGGCGAGCCTGCGGCTTGGCAGCGATGATTTCGCCGATCTGGCCCTGGCGGACCATGGCGGGGGAGCGGGCCCCGGTGGAGGCGTCGGCAAACAGGAGCTGGACGTCCCGGGCCCGCACCTCGCGGCCGTTGACCCGGTAGGTCGAGCCAGATTCGCGCTCGATGCGACGGGAGACGTCGAGCTGCTCGGCATCGTTGAACGCCGCGGGGGCTGTCCGGTCGGCATTGTCGACCAGAAGCGCCACCTCGGCGGTGTTGCGGGCGGCGCGGCTGCCAGAGCCGGAAAAGATGACGTCATCCATCCCCGACGCACGCAGGCTCTTGTGCGAGCTCTCGCCCATCACCCAGCGCAGCGCCTCGACAAGGTTCGACTTGCCGCAGCCATTTGGCCCGACCACGCCGGTCAGCCCCGGCTCGATCGGCACGTCGGTGGCTTCGACGAAGGACTTGAAGCCGACGATGCGCAGCCGCGTCAGCTTCATGGAGCGGCTCCCGCCGGCCCTGTCGCGGGCCGGCGGCCCGGCTCAGCTCCCGACGAGGGGGGCGAGGATCTTGTCGAATTCCTCAATGGTCAAAGCCCCGCGATGCACCTGCCCGTTGATGAAGAAGGTGGGGGTGGAATTGACGCCGATCTTCTCGGCACCACGATCCTTGACCCAGTTCACGGCGTCATAGATCTGCTGGTTTTTCAAGCAGGTCTCAAAGGATTCCTGTGAAAAACCGGCCTGCTTCATCAGCTTCGACAGCGCATCGACGGGCTTGTCGGTGAACGCCCAGGTACGCTGCTGGGCAAACAGCAGATCGACGACCGGGTAGTATTTGTCGTTGCCGGCGCAGCGCGCGAGCATGAAGCCCGCCGTCGCCAGCGGATCGAGAGGGAATTCGCGCAGCGTAAACCGCACCTTGCCGGAATCGACGTATTTCGCCTTCAGTGCCGGCCAGGTCTTGCCGTGGAAGGTGGCGCAGTGGGAACAGGTCAGCGACGCGTACTCGATGATCTGGACCTTGGCGTCCTTGCTGCCGACCTCGACATCGCCGAGCGGCCCGGCCACGGCGAGGTCCGCGGCGCTCGGGGTCTGGGCGTAGGCGCCAATGGACAGCGCGGGTGCAAGCGCGAGGGCAAGGCCAGCGACGGCGAGGCCCTGAACGACGGTTCTACGGTTGATGATCACGTCCAACTCCTTTTCCCGCCCCTCAATCGGTCGCGACTGTGAAACGGCAGCACGATTGTGGCAAGATGACAGTCGATTGTCGCCGGTCACGAACACGCGCCCCGATCAGGGCTCGTCGCCCCGTGCCATGACGCCGGCCCCAAAACGCACCAGGGCGTCGCGCAGCCCGTCATCGGCGATCCCGGTGACGCTGGCCCGGGCGCGGGCGAGCATGGCGGCGTCCGGCATCGGAACCTGGCGCGGGCGGGCCGGTCGCGCCAGGGGTCCCTGGCGCAGCGCCAGCCGGCCGACGCAGCGCCAGCCATAGCGGGTGTTGATGCGCTCGACGATGACGGGCGCCAGGTGCTGCAGCTCCAGCGCAAAGGCGCCTTCAACGCGCACGACCAGGGTCGCAGGTTCGCCGCGTGAGTCCGGATCGATGCCCGGCGGACGGCGCGGCCATTGCAGCTTCACCGGCGCGCAGACGCCGGCGAGGCGTTCACCGACAATGTCGGGCCAGCCGACAACCACGTCAGCCGCCGCAAAGCCCTGGGCGGCAAGCGCCGGGGCCAGGCAGGCGTCGACGAGATCGGCCAGCGGCCGGGCAGACGGTCTCCTCACCGCACAGGGCTCCCTTCACGGCCGCCGGCAGAGCGGCTAAGCAGCCGGCATGGTAACCCCTCGCCCCTCGCCCGTACACCGCAACACGCCGGCGGCCCGCGACCTGCTGGACTGGTACGACCGGCACCGCCGCGACCTGCCCTGGCGCGCCCGGCCCGCCGAAACGGCCGATCCCTATGCGGTCTGGCTGTCGGAGATCATGCTGCAGCAGACAACGGTTCGGGCGGTCAAGCCGTATTTCGAGCGCTTTCTGGGGCAGTTCCCGACGGTGCATGCGTTGGCGGACGCACCCACCGAGGCCGTGATGGCGGCCTGGGCAGGTCTTGGTTACTACTCCCGCGCGCGCAACCTGCATGCCTGTGCCAAGGCGGTCGTGGCGTCCCATGGCGGGCAGTTTCCGGATAGCGAGGACGGCCTGCGCGCGCTGCCGGGGATCGGTGCCTATACGGCTGCGGCCGTGGCGGCCATTGCCTTCGACAAGCGCGCCGTGGTGGTCGACGGCAATGTCGAGCGTGTTATCACCCGCCTGTTCATGGTGGACGAGCCGCTGCCGCGGGCCAAGCCGGCGATTCGGGCGCTGGCCGACCGGCTGACGCCCGATACCCGGCCAGGCGATTTTGCCCAGGCAATGATGGATCTCGGCGCGACGCTTTGCACGCCGCGCAGCCCGGCCTGCGACCTGTGCCCCTGGCGCGGCCCCTGCCAGGCGCGGGCGCAGGGCACGGCCGAAACCTATCCGCGCAAGACCGCGAAAGTCGCCGGTGCATTGCGGCGCGGCGCGGCCTTCGTCACCGTGCGCAGCGATGGAGCGGTGCTGCTGCGGACGCGGCCGCCCAAGGGATTGCTCGGCGGCATGGCCGAGGTGCCCACGACGGCGTGGAGTGCTGCCCACGACCGTGTCGACGAGGTTGCCCAGGCTCCCCTGTCAGCCGACTGGCGCCGCCTGGCGGGCGCGGTGGAGCATGTCTTCACGCATTTCCCGTTGGAACTGTCGGTCTGGCTCGCCCATGTCCCGACCGCGACGCCCGCGCCGGACGGCCACCGCTGGACGGCCGCCGCCGGCTTGCCCGGCGAGGCGCTGCCGACGGTAATGCGCAAGGTGGTCGAGCGCGGACTGCAAGGGGTCTGAGGCCAAGGCCAGGGGGCGGCCGCCTGCCGTCAGGGGACGAGTGCCTCGTCAAGCAACCATGCGGTCGCGGATGATGCGGCGCAGGGTGTCGATGGGAGCAAGGCGCCCCTTCTCGGGAAAGTGCCAGAAGGTCCAGCCATTGCAGGCGGGCAGACCCTGCACCAGCGCGCCGACCTTGTGGATGGAGCCGACGACGCTGCCATGGGAGAGCGAACCGTCCGGGCGCACGGTAGCGGTCCAGCGGCGGCGCTCGTCGTGCAGCACGGCCCCCGGCGCGATCAGCCCGGCCTCCAGCACCGACAGGAAGGGGACGCGCGGCTCGCTGCGCTTCTCAGGCGGCAACGCCAGTGCCGCAGCGGCCAGTGGCTCGACGGCAGCGATTCGCGCCATGGCGGCATCCGCGTAGACCTGCTCACGCTCGACGCCGATGAAGTGGCGACCGAGCCGGCGGGCGACGGCGCCCGTCGTGCCGCTGCCGAAAAAGGGATCGAGCACGACATCGCCCGGGTTGGACGACGCCATCATGATGCGGGCCAGCAGCGCCTCGGGCTTTTGCGTGGGGTGCAGCTTGCGGCCGGCCGCGTCCTTCAGGCGCTCGGCGCCGGTGCACAGCGGGATGAACCAGTCCGAACGGACCTGGAGATCCTCGTTGCCGGCCTTCAGCGCGTCATAGTGGAAGGTGTAGCTCTTGGCGGAGGCATCCCGCGACGCCCAGATCATGGTCTCGTGGGCATTGGTGAACCGCCGGCCGCGGAAATTCGGCATCGGGTTGGCCTTGCGCCAGACCACGTCGTTGAGCAGCCAGAAGCCGAGGTCCTGCAGGATGGTGCCGACGCGGAAGATGTTGTGGTAGGAGCCGATGACCCACAGCGTGGCATCCGGCTTCATCACACGACGGCAGGCCAGCAGCCAAGCGCGGGTGAAGGCGTCGTAGTCGGCGAAGCTGGCGAACTTGTCCCAGTCGTCGTCGACGGCATCAACCACCGACTGGTCGGGGCGCGACAGCGCCCCCTCGAGCTGGAGGTTGTAAGGCGGGTCGGCAAAGACCAAGTCGACGCTCGCCTCGGGAAGCGCGGCCAGGTGGGCGACACTGTCGCCGACCAGAACGGTATCGAGAGGGAGCGCGCTGGGCTCCATCCGGGGCATCGACGACGGCCGCCCGGTACGCGTGACCTTAATCCGGGCTCCGGCGCCGACTGCCCCGGTACGCTGGGTACCCATGCTGCAGCACCAATTACGCAACTGAACGAGCGTCAATCTGGCTCAGTTGGGTAAAGACCGGGTTTAGACAATAAAAAAAATCAATCCTGTTTTCGGACAATACATCGGCAATTTTTGCCTAAGCGATGGTTAATCAATTCTTGTCATTGCAGGACGCGACTGAGCCAAAAGTCAGGCGATGAAACGGGCACGGACCCATTTGCGTGAGGACAGCGCGGTGGGCTGCGGTGGGATAGCCCGCATGGCGATCGAACCCGTAGGCCGGGTAGGTCTGCCCAAGGCGGGCCATCAGCCGGTCCCGCGTCACCTTGGCGACAATCGAGGCAGCGGCAATGGAGGCGACGAGCCTGTCACCCTTGACGAAGGCCTCACCCGGGCCGTCCCAGGGCGGCAGGTCCCGCCCGTCCACCAGGATGAAGGCGGGTCGACGGACGAGGGCGGCCAGCGACCGGCGCATCGCCTCGAGCGAGGCCTTGCGGATATCGGTGGCATCGATCCGCGCCGCCGACACGCAGGCCACGGCGACGTCTGAGCTGGCGAGGATCGCCTCGTAGAGTTCTTCCCGGCGGGCGGCCGTCAGCAACTTCGAATCGGCAAGGCCGGCCGGCACATGGCCAAGGTCGAGAATGACGGCGGCGGCCACGACCGGACCCGCCAGCGGCCCGCGGCCCGCCTCGTCGACGCCAGCGACCGGTGCGAGCCCGGTGCGCATCAGGGTACGTTCCCGGCAGGTGTCGGGAGCCGCGGTCAGGCCGGAGGGAGCGATTCGCACCATGGACCCATGCTCATGGCGTGCTCCGGTCTGGCAAGCCTGGTCAGAAGCGCCGCGCCGCTGCATCCCCGGTCTGCTCCGCCTTCGCGGATCAGAACAGCGACAACTGCTGTCCGGCACGGGCGGGCGGCGCGAACAGGTCGGTGCGCAGCCTCAGGCGACGGCGGTTGAAGCCGAGCCGGTCGGCCGCGACCTCGAAGCGACGCCCCACCATCCACGCATAGGGTCCATCGCCTGTCATGCGCTCGCCCCAGTTGGCCTCGTACTCCTTGCCGTGGCGGACCGAGCGCACCAGCGACAGCACATGGCGCAGCTTGGCGGGGTGATGCTCCAGCAGCCACTCACGAAACAGGTCACGGACCTCCAGCGGCAGCCGCAGCATGACATAGCCGGCCTCGCGGGCGCCGGCGTCCCAGGCCGCCTCCAGGATGCGCTCGATCTCGGCGTCGTTCACCGCCGGGATCACCGGCGCCACCATCACCGAGGTGGGGATCCCGGCCTCAGCCAGGCGGCGGATGGTGTCGAGACGACGCCGCGGCGTGGCGGCGCGAGGTTCCATCGTGCGCGCCAGCACGGGGTCGAGCGTCGTGACCGACAGCGCGACCTTGGCGAGGCCCTTCTCCGCCATGGGACCGAGAATATCGATGTCGCGGACGACCAGCGCCGATTTGGTGACGATGCCGACCGGATGGTTGGCGCGCGACAGCACCTCGAGAATCTTGCGCATGACCCGGTGCTCGCGCTCGATCGGCTGGTAAGGGTCGGTGTTGGTGCCGATGGCGATGGTGCGCGGCTGGTAGCCCTGCGCGGCCAGCTCGCGCTCCAGCAGCTCGGCGGCGCCCTGCTTGACGAACAGTTTCGATTCGAAATCGAGCCCGGGCGACAGACCCATATAGGCGTGGGTCGGCCGGGCGAAGCAGTAGACGCAGCCATGCTCGCAGCCGCGATAGGGATTGATCGAGCGATCAAAGGAAATGTCGGGCGAGTCGTTGCGGGTGATGATCGACTTGGCTCGCTCCGACATCACCTCGGTGCGAAAGGGCGGCAAGGTCTCGCTGCTGCCCCAGCCGTCGTCGACCGGGGCGCGGGCGACCGGCTCGAACCGTCCCGACCGGTTGGTGGCGGTGCCGCGGCCGCGCCGGCGCTCGGGATCGACCATGTCGGTGACGCAGGGACGACCGTCGCCGACCTGATAGTTGGCCGGACCGCTGTCGGGGCGGATCTTCAGCATAGCCCGTCTCCGTTCTGGAACATAACAGGAACAAATACGAGAAACTGCGCCGTGGCAAGCCGGCCGTGCAACCTCTGTGTCGGGACGGTCAATCGGTTCGTGTGGCGGTGGCTTCGCCGGGCTGGCGCATGCTAAGCGCAGTCCATGATTTCAGTCGTCATCCCTGTTGCCCATGAAGAGCCGGGCCTGCTCGACACGCTCGCCGCGCTGGTGCCGGCGGTGGCGGACGGGCTGGTGCGCGACCTGGTGCTGGTCTGCAACGTGCCAAGCCGTTTCGCCGAGGATGTCGCCGACGCGTCAGGTTGCGGGGTCCTGGTGTCGCCGGGGGGGCGTGCGGCACAGCTCGCAGCCGGTGCCGCCGTCCTGCGCGCGCCCTGGATCCTGGCGCTCGAACCCGGCCTGGTGCCGTCGGGCGGCTGGATGGACGCGATCGCCGATTTCGTCGCCGATTCGGGACAGGAACAACGGGCCTGCGCGCTGACGCTTGTGCCGCGGGCGGGTGCCGGGCGGCTGCGGCCCTGGCTGCTCAACTGGCGCCTTGCCGCGACAGGCCGGGCTGATCCCCTGCAGGGCCTCGCGGCGCCTGCTACGGCGATGGCAGACGGCAGCGCGCTGCGGCTGCGCGCCGCGCGGCTCACGAGCCCGGTGCTTGACCGGCGCAGCGCCGGTCGCTGATCAGAGCCGCTTGGCCTGGAACGTGTTGCAGGTGCGCAGGTCACCGGACTTCAGTCCGGTCATCAGCCAGCGGACGCGCTGCTCGGACGAGCCATGGGTGAAGCTGTCGGGCACCGCGTAGCCCTGCGACTGCTTCTGCAGCCGGTCGTCGCCGATGGCGGAGGCGGCCGCCACGGCCTGGCGCACATCGGCCTCGGTGATGTTGCTGTGGCGCTGGTTCATCCGCGCCGCCCACACACCCGACAGGCAATCGGCCATCAGCTCGACACGGACCGACAGGTCATTCGCCTCGGCCTTGCTGCCGGCGCGGCGCTGCGCCTGCTGCACCTTGGGCAAGATGCCGAGCAGGTTCTCGATGTGGTGGCCAACCTCGTGGGCAATCACATAGGCGTAGGCGAAGTCGCCGCCGCCGCCGAACCGGCGCTTCATGTCATTGAAGAAGGAGGTGTCGAGATACACCTTCTGGTCGACGGGGCAGTAGAACGGCCCCATCGCGGCGCTGGCGTCCCCGCATTCAGACCGCGTCGAGCCTGAGAACAGGACAAGCCTGGGCGCCTTGTAGGGGCGGTTGGCCTGGGCCGGCAGCAGCTCGCTCCACACGTCCTCGGTTTCGCCGAGGATCTTGGCAACGAAGCGGCCGATATCGTCGGTCGGAGAGCCCGTCTGGGCCGGGCGGGTCTGCGCCGGTGGAGCCGACTGGCGCTGCGTCACCATCTGCGCGCCACCGATCAGGATCGCCGGATTGATGCCGAGCGCCCAGCCGATGACGCCCAGCACCATCATGGCACCGATGCCAAGCCCGCCGCCGCCCATGCCGCCGAAGCCGCCGCCACCACCGCCGCCACCGCGGCGGTCCTCGATGTTGTCTGACGCTCGCAGATCGTCCCAACGCATCGCAGCCCCCTCGTCCGACCCGGTTTAACTCCAATGCCGGGAGGACCGAAACGGTTCATGTCCCGGCTGAGGGAGTATGTCAAAGCACCGTGCCGACCGGAAGCGGCACGGCGACTGGCGACTGCGACCCTACTCGGCCGCGTCGCGCACCGGCTGCGGCGGCAGCCAGCGCAGGACGGGATTGCGCGCGGCGCGCGTTTCGTCGAGGCGCCGGCGCGGGGCGAGGCGCGGGGCAGCGGCGAAGCGTTCCGCCTCACCACGCAGCGCCGCCATGGCGAGATCGCGCAGCGTTGCGATGAAGAGGTCGAGTGACGCCTTCGATTCGGACTCGGTCGGCTCGATCAGCATGGCGCCGTGGACGACGAGCGGGAAATACACCGTCATCGGGTGATAGCCCTCGTCGATCATGGCCTTGGCGAAATCGAGCGTCGTCACGCCGGTGCCCTTCAGCCAGGTATCGTCGAACAGCACCTCATGCATGCAGGGTTTGTCGCCATAGGGCTGCGACATCAGGTCGGCCAGCCCAGCGCGCACATAGTTGGCGTTGAGGACCGCATCCTCCGACGCCTGCCGCACGCCGTCGGCACCATGCGACAGCATGTAGGACAGAGCGCGCACGAACATGCCCATCTGGCCGTGGAAGGCTGTCAGGCGGCCGAACGGGGACGCGCCATGGGCGCCGTCCTCGTCCTCGACCAGCACATAGCCACCGTCGCGGGTCGCGACGAAAGGCACGGGCGCAAAGGCGGCCAGCCGGTCCGACAGCACCACCGGGCCGGAGCCCGGGCCACCGCCGCCATGGGGCGTCGAGAAGGTCTTGTGCAGGTTGATGTGCATCGCGTCGAC
>JBEIIL010000129.1:0-9932 GCA_040380755.1 Methylobacteriaceae bacterium
CGTCGTCGGACCCAGCAGGGCAAGCGAGTCATGCAGCGCCTGCAGCGTCTTGAGCAGATACCGGTTGTGCGCCGCCACGTAGATCGCCTCGTGGAAGGCGCGATTGAGGCGGTAGAGCGCCACCCCGTCGCCCGGCGCCGGCGCGGCGCTGGCGGCCAGCTGCACGAGCCGGTCGATGTCGCGCTCGGTCGCGGACTGCGCGGCAAGCCCCGCAGCCGTCCCCTCCAGCACCTCGCGCATGCCGTAGAGCTCGGCGACCGCATCTTCGTCGAGCGAGGCGATCACCAGCCCGGCGCGCGGCAGCGTCTCGACCAGCCCGTCGAGTTCGAGGCGCGCCAGCGCCTGGCGCAACGGTGTCCGGCTGATGCCGAGCCAGCTGGCCAGCTCCGCCTCCGGCAGCCGCCGGCCGGGCGTCAGCCGCCCCTCGACGATCGCCTGGCGGATGCACGCATACGCATAGGCCCCAGCGGAATAGAACCGAGTCCGGTCGAGATCCGGCAGAGGCGAGCCGGGCACCGGCACCGTCATGGCAACAGCCTCGGACGGGCGATGGCGGGCAGCAGCTGACAAGGCCGGACGGAAGCGGCAAGGGGCAGATGGCGCAACGGAAGAGTCTCGGGCTTGGCCGCACGGGCCTGTCTGAAGGTGCGGTGACGCCGCACGCAAGGCAAGCCCGCCGGCTTGGCGAAGGGACACGGTTCAGCCTGTCAGCTGTCGACGGCGGCGTCGACCGGCAAAGTGTCGGCGTCAGCCGGTGAGCCCCGCCAGATGCAGCCCCACGCCCGCCGCCGCGCAGGCCGCCAGCACCGGGATCACGCCCGCCTTGAAGCGGAACACCGCCAGCACGGCTGCGACTGCGAGCGCCAGCGCCCACGGATCGACGCTGGCCAGCACCGGAAGGTCGAGCCGCAGGCCGAAGCCGGACACGGTCACCGTCCGGCGAAACAGGGTGTGAATGGCAAACCACAGCGCCAGGTTGAGGATGACGCCCACGACCGCGGCAGTGATCGCCGCCAGCGCCCCGGCCAGTCCCTTGTGGCCGCGCATCCGCTCGACGAAGGGTGCGCCGAGGAAGATCCACAGGAAACAGGGCGTGAAGGTCACCCACGTGGCGAGCAGACCGCCAAGAACGCCGGCAAGCATCGGCGGCAACCCGCCGGCATCCCGGTATGCCGCAAGGAAACCGACGAACTGCAGCACCATGATCAGCGGACCCGGCGTCGTCTCCGCCATGCCGAGGCCGTCCAGCATCTCGCCCGGCCCGAGCCACCGGTAGGTCTCCACCGCCTGCTGCGCTACATAGGCCAGCACCGCATAGGCGCCGCCGAAGGTGACCATCGCCATCTTGCTGAAGAACACGGCGATCTGGCTGAACACATGGCTGGGGCCGAGCGCCAGAACGAGTGCCACGACCGGCACCAGCCACAGCACCAGCCAGAGACCGGCCACCCGCAGGGTCTCGGCCGTCGCCGGGCGCGCATGCGCCGGCAGCGCGTCACCGATCAGCGCGGGGGCCACCGAGGCAGCCCCCGAAGGCCCGTGCCCGGCCCCAGGCGCGAAGGCCGGCAGGCCGGCCGCAGCGCCCGCATAGCCAATCAGGGCCGCCGCCAGGATGATGACCGGGAACGGCACCGCAAAAGCAAAGATGGCCACGAAGGACGCCGCCGCCAGCACCCGCATGGCCCTGCTGGGCAGCGCCCGCCGGCCGACCCGCACCACCGCCTGCAGCACGATGGCAAGCACCGCCGCCTTCAGGCCGAAGAACAGCGCCGCCACGATGCCGACGCCGCCGAAGGCCGCGTAGACCATGCTCAGCGCCATGATGGCGACGGCGCCCGGCAGGATGAACAGCACCCCGGCGACGATTCCGCCCCGGGTGCCGTGCAGCAGCCAGCCGATATAGGTCGCGAGCTGCTGCGCCTCGGGGCCGGGCAGCAACATGCAATAGTTCAGCGCGTGCAGGAACCGCTTCTCCGACACCCAGCGCAGCTCGTCGACGAGGATGCGGTGCATCATGGCGATCTGCCCGGCCGGTCCGCCGAAGGACAGCATCGCGATCCGTGCCCAGACGCGCGTCGCCTCGGCAAAGCTCGGATAGGGCGGAGGCTCGGGAGCGATCGCGGTGACCGGTGTCATGGCTGCGTCCTTGAACGGAGAACAGGGACGCGATGCTTCGGCTGCCGCCTCGCGGGGGGATCGCAGCCCCCGATGCACCCAATGACGGGAGGACGCGGTGTCCTGTCAAGCGCCCGAGCATCATCCCGCCAAGTGGACACCGGCTGGCCGACAGAGACGATTCCCAAACAAGGAGCTAGAGCCGACGACCCGAGGCTGTCAGATGGGATTCCGCGCTAGCCGGCCCCAAAGCCGGCGCGCTCGAGGCGCACGATGGCAAGATCCAGCGCCGACAGGAAGGCCGAGCGATCGCGCGGCCCGAAAGGCGGCGGGCCGCCCGTCACCGCGCCAGCGGACCGCAGCTGGTCCATCAGGTTGCGGGTCGCCAGCGCCATGCCGATCGACTGCTCGCTGAACGCCTTGCCGTTCGGCGCCAGCACGTCGGCACCAGCCTTGACGCAGCGGTCGGCGAGCGGAATGTCGCTGGTGATGACGACGATGCCGCGCCGCGCATGCGCGGCGATCCAGTCGTCGGCGATATCGGGTCCTGCAGGCACCAGGATCCGCACGATCAGCGGATCGCGCGGCACCTGCATGAAGCTGTTGGCGACCACATACGCCATGGCCCGGTGCCGGCCGGCGACGCGGTAGACCTCGTCCTTCACCGGGCAGGCATCGGCATCGACCAGCACCGCGATGGAACGGTCTGCGGCGGGGCCCGGCGCTGCGGACGGGACGGTGGCGTCGGTCATGGCGGAGTCTAGCCGACGAACAGCGGCACGGGCCGGAACGTGGTGACGTCGACAAGGCCGATATCGGAGATGCGCAGTTCGGGGATCACCACCAGCGCCAGCAGCGAGTGCTGCATATAGGCATTGTTCAGCGTGCAGCCGCAGGCGCGCATGGCCTGCACGATGGCGTTGGCCTTTGCGGCAACGATCTCGGCCCGCTCATCCGACATCAGGCCGGCGATCGGCAGCGCGACGAGGGCGAGCTCCTGCCCGTCGCGGATCACCACGATGCCGCCGCCGACCTCCGCCAGCCGGTTGGCGGCCTGCGCCATCGCCGTCCGCGAGGTGCCAACCACGATCATGTGGTGGCTGTCATGCGCCACCGTGCTGGCCACCGCGCAGTCGCCGCCATAGCCGAACCCGGACACGAATCCGTTGGCGACGGTGCCGCTGCCCCTGTGGCGCTCGACCACCGCGATCTGGCAGACATCCTGCGCCGGCTCGCCCTCGGCGTGGCCATCGTGCACCGGCAGGGTCCGCACCAGAGCACGCGTCGGCGCCTGGTTCTCGACCACCCCGATGACGCGCGCCTCCACCGTGTTGGCACCGGTCGGCGCCACAATGGCGAAATCGTCGGCAACGATCCGGCGCCCGAGCCGCACCGTGTCGCGGGCGAAGGCGGGATACGGATAGGGCGGGATGTCGACGACGAGCTGCCCGTCCCGGGCGACGACGCGGCCGCGCGCCACCACGATCTCGACCGGCAGGCTGGCGAGATCGGAGCTGAGGATCAGATCGGCGCGCCGCCCGGGCGTGATCGAGCCGAGCTCGCGCTCTAGCCCGAAATGCTGCGCCGTGTTGAGGGTCGCCATCTGGATCGCGGCCAGCGGCCGCAGCCCCTGGGCAATGGCGTGCCGGACCACGCGGTTCATGTGGCCTTCGGCCACAAGCGTGCCCGAATGGCAGTCATCGGTGCACAGGATGAAATTGCGCGGATCCAGCCCCAGCTCGGTGACGGCCCGGATCTGGCTCGCCACGTCGTACCAGGCCGAGCCGAGGCGCAGCATGGCGCGCATGCCCTGCCGCACCCGCGCTACCGCGTCCTCGATCCGCGTGCCTTCGTGATCGTCGGCCGGACCGCCCGCCGCATAGGCATGGAAGGCAGGGCCGAGATCGGTCGACGCATAGTGCCCGCCGACGGTCTTGCCGGCCGCCTGCGCAGCAGCGATCTCGCCCATCATCACGGTGTCGCCGGCGATCACGCCGGGGAAGTTCATCATCTCGCCGAGGCCGATGATGTTCGGCCAGATCATGGCCTCGCGGACCTCGTCGACACCGATCCGCGCCCCGGCGTTCTCCAGCCCGGGCGCCGAGGGGACGCAGCTCGGCATCTGCACGAACATCGAGACCGGCAGGCCGGCCGCCTCGTCATGCATCAGCCGCACGCCGGGCAGGCCCAGCACATTGGCGATCTCGTGCGGGTCGACGAACATCGTCGTGGTGCCGTGCGGGATCACCGCGCGGGCGAACTCGGTCGCCGTCACCATGCCGCTCTCGACATGCATGTGGCCGTCGCACAGGCCCGGCACCAGGTAACGGCCTTCCGCCGCGATCACCTGCGTCGCCGGGCCGATGCAGTGCGCCGCGGACGGCCCCACATAGGCAAAGCGGCCGTCGGCGATCGCCACGTCCGTCCCCGGAATGATCTCGCCCGAATGGACGTTGACCCAGCGCCCGTCGGTGACCACGAGGTCGGCGGGCTCACGCCCCGCCGCCACCGCCACGAGCCGCGGCCCCGCCTCCGCCCAGCTCTTCAGGGTGCCGCCAGCCATCGCCGTCTCCATGCGTTGGCGCGACGATAGGGGGGCGGACCGTCTGCTGCAACGCACCCGGTTCAGCGCGTCCGGACGAGGTATGGCGATCAGCCGGTGGCGCGCTTCCGGTCCGTTTCGGGGAGGGCTGCGCCAGGCTGAGCCCCTGCCGCGCGCTGCTCGGCCGCACGGCCACGCTGGGCCGTTGCCCGCAGCGCCGCGACAAGGCGGTCGGTGTCGGCGTCGCTGAGCGGCTCCTGCGCGCTGTCGGCGGCGGCAGGCTGCCGCAGCGTCTCGAGCAGGACCACGCCGGCGGCCGCCAGGCTCCCGCCGAAGGGCGCAGCCAGCAGGGCCCAGCCCCAGCCATAAGGCACCAGCACGGCAGCCGTGGCGAAACCACCAATCAGGGACATCAGGACAACAACGGCAGCCATGGCGATCTCGCAAATTGCTGAGAATCAGGATCACCCCAAACCGTCAACGCACCGTTGAGCTGATCAGGGAAACCCGGCCAGGCATGCGCGATTCTGCCGGCAAGGCGGTCTGGCCTGCCGGAAACCGCACCAAGGACAGGGTCTTGCATCAGCCGCGGCCAACAAACGGCATCTTCGTCGCCATCACGGTCATCGACTGGACATTCGCATCCAGCGGCAGGCTGGCCATGTAGGAGACGGCCCGCGCCACATTCTCGACGTCCATCGTCGGCTCGGGCGCCATGGTGCCGTTGGCCTGCATCACGCCGCCCTTCATCCGCTCGGTCATGTCGGTCGCCGCATTGCCGATGTCGATCTGGCCGACGGCGATATCGTATTTCCGCCCGTCGAGCGCGGCCGTCTTGGTCAGGCCCAGCACCCCGTGCTTGGTCGCCGTGTAGGGCGCCGAATTGGGCCGCGGCGCATAGGCCGAGACCGAACCGTTGTTGATGATCCGCCCACCGCGCGGGTCCTGCGCCTTCATCACCCGGAAGGCGTTCTGGATGCACAGGAACACCCCGGTGAGATTGGCGTCGACGACCGCCTTCCACTGCGCGAACTCGAGATCCTCGAGCGGAATCGCCGGTGCGCCGGTGCCTGCATTGTTGAACACCACGTCGACCCGGCCGAAGCGTGCGACGGCGGCATCGAACAGCGCCCGGACGGAGGCCGGGTCCGACACATCGGTCGGAATGCACAGCGTGTCCGCAGTCCCCGACAGCGCCGCCGTTGCGACGAGCGGCTCGGGGCGCCGGCCGGCCAGCACCACCGCAAAGCCGTCCCGTGCCAGCGCCAGCGCCGCGGCGCGCCCGACGCCGCTGCCCGATCCGGTGACGATGGCGACCTTGGTGTGCATGGCCATGGGAACGCTCCTGCCCTGATTGTCCGGGGCGGCTTCATCCGCCCGCGCGCCGCACTGTGCGGCGGCAGAAACGCTTCGGCAACCCGTCGCCGGGGAACAATGGCCCGCGTCCGCGGTTGATAGGGCCCCATCACTGAAGGAGACCGCACCATGACTGTCACCGACTACAACACCGGCGAAGCCACGGAACGCGGCCTGCCGATCGACGAGACCCGCCGCCTGATCGCCTCCGACAGAGTCGAGGGCACCAGCGTCTACGCCCCTGATGGCGCCAGCCTCGGCACAGTGCACAATTTCATGGTCGACAAGACGACCGGCATGGTCGCTTACGCGGTCCTGTCTTTTGGCGGCTTCCTCGGCCTCGGCGAGCGTTACCACCCGCTGCCCTGGAAGAAGCTGACCTACGACACGACTGGCAGTGGTTATGTCGTCGACATGACGAAGGAGGAACTTGAGCATGCGCCGAGTTTCACGGCCGCCGAAACGCCCTGGAGCAATTCAAAATACGGACGCGGCGTGTATGACTTCTATCGCGTCCCCTACTACATGTGACCCGGGCGCAACATCGTTGGGATTCACTTAACCGTGGGGAGAGGATCGACTCGCATGCGTGGGCAGGTCCGTTATGATTACCGACAAGATCCGAGAGCATGGATCACGTCGCTTCAAAACGGTGTCGCGTATGGTTTCGTCCCGTCTCCCCCGGCTTGCCGGGATGGTGCTCGCGTTGGCGTGCGCCATCCTCCCCGCCACGGCCCATGCGGCCATCCAGCGCGTCGCGTTTCCCGGCTATTCGAGCGGCGCGATCATCATCAAGACCAGCGAGCGCCGGCTCTATCTGACGCTGGGGGATGGCACCGCGCTGCGCTATCCGGTTGCGGTCGGCATGCGCGGCAAGCAGTGGAGCGGCGAGGCCCGCGTCGACGGCAAGTATGTCGAGCCGGCCTGGTCGCCGCCGGCCGAGGTCAAGCGCGCCAAGCCGTCGATCCCCAACGTCATTCCGCCGGGCCCCAACAATCCGATGGGCGCGCGGGCGATCACGCTCAACCGCGGCGAATATGCAATTCACGGCACGACCCATGGCATGCGCGCCTCGATCGGCTCGGCTGCGTCCTTCGGCTGCATCCGCATGTACAACGAGGACGTGATCGACCTCTACGATCGCATCTCGGTCGGCACGCCCGTTTACGTCGTTCCCTGATCGACGCCTGTTTGCGCCGCATAGAGGTCCTGCCGGGTCGACGGGAGACCCGATGGGCCTCGCGTCCGTTTTGACGCCAGCGTCTGGTAGATCCCGACGGCGCCGCGCTCGAAAGCCAGCGAGCAGCCGGCCAGATACAGCAGCCAGAGGCGGGTCTTGTCCTCGCCGACCTCGGCAATCGCCTCGGCGCGCCGGGCCGACAGGCGCTCGAACCACAGCCGCGTCGTGCGCGCATAGTGCTCGCGCCAGCCCTCGACGTCGTGCACCTCCAGCCGGGCCCGCTCCAGATTGGCCACCGACATGCCGATATGGTCGAGCTCGCCGCCGGGGAAGATGTAGCGCGTCAACGCCCGGTATTCCGGCCGCATCTTGCGGAACTTGCGGTCATCGCCTTTTGCCGGCCGCGCGATCGCATGGTGCAGATACAGCCCGCGCGGTCGCAGCAGCCGCGACACGGTGGCGAAATAGGCGGGATGATTGTCGATCCCCACATGCTCGAACATGCCGATCGACGCGATCTTGTCGAACTGGCCCTCGACCGAGCGATAGTCCTGCAGGGCGATGGTCACCCGGTCGGAAAGACCGCGGGCTGCCGCCCGCTCCCGCGCCAGCCCGGCCTGCTCCTCTGAGAGCGTCACGCCCAGCGCGGTGACGCCGTAGTGCTGGGCCGCATGGCAGACCAGCGCGCCCCAGCCGCAGCCGATGTCGAGCAGCCGGTCACCCGGGGCCAGCCGCAGCTTCCGGCAGATCATGTCGAGCTTGTCGCGCTGCGCCCGGTTGAGGTCGTCATGCCAGGCGGGCGCGAAATACCCACAGGTGTAGACCATCTCGTCGTCGAGAAAGAGCCGGTAGAAACCGTTCGACACGTCGTAGTGATAGGCGACATTGCGCTTGTTGACCCCGGCGCTGCCGTCGCGCGCGTCGGCCTCCTCGGTCACCGCCGCGAGCGCCACCGGCGCATCGGCCGGGGCCCGCCAGAACGCGAAGGCCGCATGCGCCATGCGCAGCACGCCGAGCTTGGGCAGCAGGCGGCCGAGCTTACCGCGGGGCCGCGCTGACGCGAAGTCGAACAGCGTGCCGTTGGCGAAATCGAGCCTGCCCTCGACATGCAGCCGGACCGCGGTGTCGAGCGTCGGCCGCCGCACCAGCGCCGCGAGCACGCCCTCATCGGCGATCACCAGCGCGAGCGCATCGGCAGGCCACCGGTCCGGGACCGTGCTGCCGTCCCACAACCGGAACCCGAACTGGATCTCCAGCTTGGCATGCGCATCGGCCAGGAGCCGGCGCGCCAGCGCCAGCCGGTAGGCCGCCTTGTCGTCGGACATGAGGCCTCCCTGTCTTTGCCGGACCGTTTTCACTCTAGCCGCCAAGCGGGAGGGATCAACACGACGCAGAAGGCCCGCGCCTCACGGGCGCGGGCTTGTCGAAGGCGAAACGGATGGTGGGAAGCGGGCCGGTCGCAGGTCAGAACCACTACGTAACGCCCGGAGCTGCTGCGGGGACGGCCGATTGACGTGACTCAGCACGGCTGCTGAACATCAAGACTGTTGCGTGTTTGCAACGACCGGCGGTCTATCGGGAAACAGGTCGCGACCGGGGTCTCAGAAATCGCTGGCCAGCCCCTTGATCTCCCAGTCGCCATAGCGCACGGGTTCCAGCCCGCCGCGGCCATCCCGCTCGGGCACCGTGGACAGCATCTTGGCCTCGGAGTCGCGGGCGGCGCGCCGTTCCGCCGCCTCGGCCAGTGCCCGCTCGGCCGCCGGCGACAGGACGCGGGCTTGCGCGGACTCCACCGCCGGGACAGCAACGTCGGCCGATGGCTCGGCCTGCTGCAGCGTCTGCGGGTCGGCGGTCTGCGGATCGGGGGACGGGTGGGCGGTCATGCGGTGCGTCTCCGGGACGGCGCCGTCCCGTCACGACAGTGAGGGTGGCGGGGCCGGCCCGCAAGGGGCCGCCGCGCGGCAGGGAGACGACGATGCGACGCACCAAGGACGCGACCGGCCGCAGCCCGGTGCCCGCCCCGGCCCCCGGCCTGGCGGCACGACGCCTCGCCGCGACCGTCATCGCCGACGTGATCGAAGGCGGCCGCGCCCTCGACGAGACCCTCGACCGGCTGCTCGCCGATCCGGCCGCGGCCGGCCCAGGCGACCGCGACGCCGCCCTGGTGCGGGCCATCGCCACGGTCGGGATCCGCCATTTCGGCGCCATCCGCACGGTGCTGATGGAGCGGCTGCCGGAGGGGATGCCCGGCAACGCCGCCGCCTTCCCGAACATTCTGGTGGCCGCGGTCGCCCAGCTGCTGTGGATGGACGTGCCCGACCATGCCGCCGTCGACCTCGCCGTGCGGGCCATGCAGGAGGACCGCCGCGACCAGCGCTACGTCAAGCTCGGCAATGCCGTGCTGCGGCGGGTCGGGCGCGAGCGCGACGCGATCCTGGCCGCGGTCGACCCACTGCTCGACGACACCCCGACCTGGCTGCGCCGTCGCTGGACCACCGCCTGGGGCGACGACCGCGCCGCCCGCATCGCCGCCGCCCATGCGCATGAGCCGGCCGTCGACCTGACCGTCAAGGACGATCCCGAAGGCTGGGCGCAGCGCCTCGACGCGCTGCTGCTGCCCACCGGATCGCTGCGCCTGCGCGGCCGCGAACCGCTGTCCGGGCTCGACGGCTTCGCCGCCGGCGCCTGGTGGGTGCAGGATGCCGCCGCCGCCCTGCCGGCGCGGCTGCTGCGCGCCAA
>JBEIIL010000130.1:0-9930 GCA_040380755.1 Methylobacteriaceae bacterium
GCCGAGGAAGCCGGTGCGCTCGGCCGAAAAGCTGAGCGGCACCGCCTCGCCGGACAGGCGGCGCGCCGCTTCCGCATAGGCGCGGCCGGCCGGCGTGGCGGCGGCGCAGACCGTGACCGGCTGGCCGAGATTGGAGGCACGCAGCACGTCCTGGCTCTCCGGCACGATGCCGAGCAGAGGAATCGACAGGATTTCCAGGACGTCGTCGACCTTGAGCATCTCACCGCGCTCGGCGCGGGCGCGGTCGTAGCGGGTGAGCAGCAGGTGCTTTTCCATGCGCTCGCCGCGCTCGGCCCGCGCGGTCTTGCTGTCGAGCAGGCCAATGATGCGGTCGCTGTCGCGCACAGACGAGACCTCGGGGTTGGTCACCACCACGGCGACATCGGCATGGCGCATCGCCAGCGTCGCGCCGCGCTCGATGCCCGCCGGGCTGTCGCAAATCACCCAGTCGAACCTCTCGCGCAGCTCGTCGAGCACGCGGGCGACGCCCTCGGGCGTCAGCGCGTCCTTGTCGCGGGTCTGGGACGCCGGCAGCAGGTGCAGCGTGTCGATGCGCTTGTCGCGGATCAGCGCCTGGGCGAGCTTGGCCTCGCCCTGGATGACGTTGACAAAATCATAGACGACGCGGCGTTCAGCCCCCATCACCAGATCGAGATTGCGCAGGCCGACGTCGAAATCGACAACCGCGACGTTTTGCCCGGACTGGGCCAGTGCCGCACCCAGCGCGGCGGTCGAGGTGGTCTTGCCGACCCCGCCTTTTCCGGAGGTCACCACGAGGACCTTGGCCATGCATTTCTCCTCCATTGTCGGCATCAGCCGAACTGTTGCGGCAAGAGCCGCGATGCACCGGCTTCGGCCGGGGGAAAACTCAGTCAGTCGCCGTGACCCGCAAAACGTCGTCGACGACCCGAGCCTGGACGGGGCGGTCGAGAAGCAACGGATCGATGTCGTCGGCAGCCTTGTAGAGCCCGTCGATGGCCAGCAGTTCGGCCTGGAAGCGCCGGCACAGGATCCGCGCGCCCGGCTCTCCGGCGACGCCGGCGATCGCCCGGCCGCGCAGCGCGCCATGGATGTGGATGGAGCCGCCGGCGACGATTTCGGCGCCCGAGGCCACCGATCCGAGCACGACAACGTCGCCTGCCGGATGCAGGATCGACTGGCCAGATCGCACTGGCTCCTCGACATAAAGGGTGGCACCACGGACCGGTGCGCGGCTCTCGCTGCGCCGGGCAATTTCGGCTGACGACGCGTCGCGGCCGCCCGCAATGGCCGGCGGGACGCCGACCGGCAGGCTGCCGGCCTCGAGCCCCTCCACTGCCATGATGCGAATAGCACGGGCTGCCAGCTCGCTGACAAGTGCCGACAGAGTGGGCTTGTCGAGCAGCGTCGTCGAGCAATCCAGAATCACAGGCCGGTTGCTGAAGAACCCTGGCGATCGGGCCGTCCAGGCATCGAGCTCGGCCAGCCAGCCGTCCAGCGGCAGCGTCGGGGCCAGGGACAGTGCCAGGAAGGAGCGGCCACGGAAGCGGAAGGCGGAACGCGGGGTGGCGGCGGTTGCGGCTGTCACGGGGAATCTCCTGTTCCCCGATCTCAGGCTTTTATGGTTAACGATGCGTAAAGATCGCGGCCATTCTGGCGGATCAGGTGCAGCGGCGGAGGCCATGGGCGAAGGACGGATCAGCTATGCGGCGGAGGGCGGAATCGCCACGCTGACGATCGACCAGCCGGACCGGCTGAATGCCCTGACGCTGGCCATGTGGCAGGCGCTGCCGGTGGCCGTCGCACAGGCCGTCGACGACCCCGATGTGCGGGTGCTGGTGCTCACCGGCGCCGGCGACCGGGCGTTCTGTGCGGGCGCCGATATCTCCCAGTTCGGCACGGCCCGCACCGGCGAAGAGGCCATCATGGCGTATGACGCGGCTGTCGCGGCGGGCAGCGACGCGGTGCTCAATGCTGACAAGCCGACGGTGGCTGCGATCCGCGGGATCTGCTTCGGCGGCGGGTTGGCGCTGGCCATGGCGTGTGACCTGCGCTTTGCCGCGAGCGGGTCCCGGTTCCGCCTGCCGGCGGCGCGGCTCGGGCTCGGATACGGGTTCGACGGGCTGCGGCTGCTCGTCCGCCGTCTCGGCCCCACCGTGGCAGCGGATGTGGTGCTGTCGGCGCGCGTCATCTCCACTGATGACGCAACCGGAATGGGGCTCGTCAACCAGGTTTGGCCTTCTGACCAGTTCGAGGCGCGGCTGGCAGCCTATCTGGCGGCCATCGCCGCAAACGCCCCCCTCACCCTGCGGGCGATGAAGCGCGGGCTGAAGGAGTTGGCTCGGCCGGAAGCCGAGCAGGACGTGGCTGCAGTTGACGCCCTCGTGGCCGACTGTTTCGACAGCGGGGACTACCGCGAGGGGCAGGCGGCGTTCCGCGAGAAGCGGGACCCGGTTTTCCGCGGGCGCTGACCCGACGCCATCCCCCCTAGAAGCCGATCGCCATGCCGCCGCCGCCCGAGCCGAGGGTCGGGCGGACGCCGCCCGACCCGCTCGGCCATTCGATTTCACCAGGCTTGTCCTTGGGCTTGGGCATCTGCAGGTCTTCCCACTTGCGGCCGTCGGCCGGCTTGGCAGCGGGTTTACCGGCTGCGGTCTTCTGCACCTTCGGTGTCGGCTTTGCAGCGCGGACGGCCGGCTTGGGCCTGGCGGGCGCTGCCGGACGAACCTCGGTTGGTGCGGTGCTGGCCGGCGCGCCAATGGCCTGCGCTGCGGCCGGGCCGATCATCGCGACCGATGACGTTACGGCGAGGACAAGGGCAGTGGCGATTGCGGCGCGGCGCATGGTGGATCTCCGGCAGTCAGAACCCATGTTCTATCCTGTCGTTGCGACTGTGGCGACCACGCGGCGGCCAGCTTGCCTTCGCGGTGAAAGCATCGCATCACCCCGCGGGTCCAAAGAGCCTTTCCCACCACCATGCAACCATCCCTTGTCCTTGAAGTGCTCGTCCAGGGTGTCCTTGCAGGCCTCGTCTACGGGCTGATGGCGCTTGGCCTGTCGGTGATCTTCGGCGTGGTCCGGGTGGTGAACTTCGCCCATGGCGAGTTCGCCGTGCTCGGCATGTACACCGCCTTCGTGCTGTTCACCGCGCTGAAGATCGACCCGTTTGTCGCCATGGTGCCGATTGCGGCGCTGTTCTTCATCGTCGGCTACGCTCTCCAGCGCGCCGTGATCAATCCGTTCATCCGGCGGCCGGAGCACGAGCAGTTCATCCTGCTCGTCGGTCTCGCCATCATCATGGTCAACGGCATGCTGATGGTGTTCGGGCCCGATGCCCGGCACGTCAACCTGCCCTACTCGTTCGACAGCTGGTTCGTGCCGACGGGCCTCACCGCGCCGATCATCGTCGACACCGTGCGGGTGTATGCGGCGGCAGCGTCGCTGGCGGTCTGCGCGGCGCTGTTCGCCTTCTTCCGCCTGACGCTGACCGGCACGGCCATCCGCGCCTGCGCCGACAACCTCACAGGCGCCGCGGTGGTGGGCCTTGACGTGAAGCGGCTCTATGCGCTGACCTTCGGGCTGGGCCTCGCCTGCGTGGGCGCTGCGGGGGCGATGATGGTGGCACTGACCGACGCCACGCCGATGCTGGCGCCGGCGTTCACCCTGCTGGCCTTCACTATCGTCATTGTCGGCGGCCTCGGATCGATGGCCGGGGCGCTGGTGGCCGGCGTGCTGATCGGCGTCGCCGAGGCCATGGCCAGCCTCGTTGTCACGCCATCGATGAAAAGCATGGTGTCGTTTGCGCTGCTCGTGCTGGTGCTGGCGCTCAGGCCCCAGGGCCTGCTGGGAAGGCGCCCGGCATGATCGCCAGCCTGATCGCGGCGACGCCCCGGCGCGCCCTCGTCCTGCTCGCGCTGCTGCTCGCAGCGCTGATTACAGCACCGTTGGTGCTCGATCGCTACCTCGTGTCGGTCCTGATCCTCGTGCTGTGGTTCGCCTATGTGGGCCAGGCCTGGAACGTCATGATGGGCTTTGCCGGGCTGCTGTCGCTCGGCCATGCGCTTTATGTCGGGCTGGGCGCCTACATCACCGCCGGCCTGTTCGTTCGGCTTGGCATCGGACCGCTGGCTGGGCTGCCGGTGGCCATGGCCGCGGCGGTGGCTGTGGGCGGTGCGATCGGCTGGCTTGGATTCCGCTTCCGCATCGAGGGCGTATA
Organism: Methylobacteriaceae bacterium; assembly: GCA_040380755.1. Classification (GTDB taxonomy): domain Bacteria; phylum Pseudomonadota; class Alphaproteobacteria; order Rhizobiales; family Beijerinckiaceae; genus Alsobacter. Next base: position 4,196 of record JBEIIL010000130.1, read on the forward strand.
TTTCGCGCTGTTGACCATCGCATTCGCCGAGGTCACGCGCATCGCCTTTGACCATCTGGCCTGGACCGGGGGCGCCGCCGGGCTGTTCCTGCCGGTATCGGCCGAGGCTTCCGGCGCGTGGTGGAACCTGCGCGGCGGGCCACTGCTGTTCTACTATCTGGCGCTGGGGCTGGCGTCGGGCGCCTTCGTGCTGTGCGCGATCCTGCGGCACTCGCCGCTCGGCTATCGCTGGCTCGCCGTGCGCGAGGATGCAGAAGCGGCGCGGGCGCTGGGCATCGACGTGTTTCGCGCCCGCATGGCCGCGGTGTCCATCTCGGCGGCGCTGACCAGCGTCGGCGGGGTGTTTTACGCCTTCTACTACAACAACCTTTTTCCCGGTCAGACCTTCGACATCTCGCGCTCGATCGAGATGATCCTCGGGCCGATCGTCGGCGGGCTGGGCACGCTGTTCGGGCCGATTCTCGGCGCCTTCATCCTGACGCCGCTCGGCGAGGGGCTGATCGCTCTGACCGAGAAGGCCGGCATCAACGCGCCAGGCGCCAAAGCCGTGTTCTACGGTGCCTGCCTGATGGCGATTGTCACGCTGGCACCCAACGGGCTGTGGCCGGCGCTGAAGAAACGCCTCGGGATCGCCGAGGAAGAGGCATGAGCGCACTTCTCCAGGTTGTGGGCGTGACGAAGCGTTTCCGCGGTCTCGTCGCGGTGGCCGACGTGTCGCTGGACGTGCAGCACGGCGAGATCTTTGCCGTGATCGGCCCGAACGGGGCAGGGAAGACCACGCTGTTCAACATCATCGCCGGCGTCTACCGGCCCGACGCGGGCAGCGTCAGCTTTGACGGCCAGCGGATCGACGGGCAGACGCCGGAAGCGGTGTGCCAGGCCGGCATCGCGCGGACCTTCCAGATCGTTCGGCCCTTCCCGGCCCTCACCGTGTTCGAGAACGTGCTGATCGGTGCGCTGCTGCGGGCAACGGATCTCGCGGGCGCACGGGCCATCGCCGGCGATACGCTGCGGCTGCTGGGCCTCTGGGAGCGTCGCAACCAGAAGGCGAGTGCCCTGACCCTGCCCGACCGCAAATGCCTGGAGGTGGCGCGGGCCCTGGCGACGGCACCACGGCTGGTGTTGCTGGACGAGGTGATGGCCGGCCTGCGGCCTACCGAAACCGACCGGATGGTGGCGATCCTGCGCGGCCTCAACCGCGAACAGGGGGTGACGATCCTGCTGATCGAACACGTCATGCGGGCGGTGATGGCGTTGGCCGGGCGCATCCACGTGCTGCACCACGGCGCCACCATCGCGCAGGGAACGCCGCGGGAGGTGACGCGCGATCCACGGGTGATCGAATCCTATCTCGGCACGGAGGCCCCGGTCTGATGCTCGCCGTCGAGGGTCTTGACCTCTTCTATGGTGACGCCCAGGCGCTGGACAGCGTGTCGCTCGACGTGCCCGCGGGCGCCATCGTTGCGATTGTCGGTTCGAATGGCGCCGGCAAGACCTCGCTGATCCGCAGTATCGCCGGGATGCTGACCCCGGCCCGCGGCCGCATCGTCTGGAACGGTCGCGATATCGCCGGACTGCCGAGCCATGTGGCCTGCAACCTCGGCATCGGCCAGGTGGCGGAGGGGCGGCAGGTGTTCCCGACTCTGAGCGTGCGCGAGAACCTGATGATGGGCAGCATGCTGCCGCGCGCCCGGGCCCATCGCTCGCGCAACCTCGAGCGGGTGCTGGCGCTGTTTCCCCGGCTGGCGGAGCGCCACGGCCAGGCAGCCGGCACGCTGTCGGGCGGCGAGCAGCAGATGCTGGCGATCGGCCGCTGCCTGATGGGAGAGCCCGAGCTCGTGATGTTCGACGAACCCTCGCTCGGCCTGGCCCCGGCCGTCGTGCAGCAGGTGCTGGCGACGATCGCGTCGCTCAACCGAGAGGGGCTGACCTGCGTACTGGTTGAGCAGAATGTCGCCGTCTCGCTGCGGCTGGCGTCCCAGGCCTATGTGCTGGAGAACGGCCGCGTCACCCTGTCGGGAAGCGGGGCGGATCTGCTGGCCGACGACCGGGTCCGGCAGGCCTATCTCGGCCTCTAGGGCCGCGCGACGCGGCTGGACGGCTGCCTGAGACTGTGTTCGGCTCGGTTGAACAGGACCCAGTGAGATCCCCGATGAGCCAGGCTGCGCACCCGCCGATCTACATCGACTACCTCAACCGGCTCGACATCGAGGCCCTGGCGATCACCGATGACGAGATTCTCGACGCGGTCTCTGAGGGGCTGGCCGCGCAGGGCCGAGGCGAGGCGGTGATCGAGCCCAGGATGCACCTCGAGCCCGGCGTTGCACGCGGCCACTTCAACGTTCTTCGCGGCTTCCTCGGCGGCGCCGTCGATGCGGCCGGCGTGAAGGTCGTGGGCGACTTTGTCGACAACTACACGCTGGGACTGCCCTCCGAGCTGGCGGTGCTGACCCTGTTCGACCCGCGCACCGGCATTCCGCGCGCCATTTTGGATGCCGGCGGCATCACCGACATGCGCACCGGCGCAGTGACGGCGCTGGGCGCCCGCCATCTCGCCCGCAAATCGTCGAAGATCCTCGGCCATGTGGGTGCGCGCGGCACTGCCTACTGGAATGTGCGGCTGCTCGACAGGCTGTTCGGCTTCGACGAGATCCGGGTGCACTCCCGCCGACCGGAGAGCCGCGACGCCTTTGCGGCGCGGCTGAGCGCCGACCTCGGCAAGCCAGTGCACGCGACAGAGGACTGGCAGAGCTGCGTCGAGGGAGCCGACATCGTGGTCGAGGCCTCGCGGCTGGTGGCGCCCGAGCCCCTGCTCAAGACCGCCTGGATCAAGCCGGGCGCGCTGGTGGTGCCCTACGGCACCATGAGCGCGGTCGAGCTGTCGCTGACCGACATCATGGCCAAGATGATCGTGGACGACTGGGGCCAGTGCAAGGGCGGCAAGTTCGGCGCGCTGCGCGCCCATGTGGAGACCGGCCGGCTGAGCGAGGCGACCCTGCATGCCGAGCTCGGCCAGATCGTCGCCGGCCTGCGGCCAGGGCGGGAGCGCGACGACGAGACCATCCTGTTCTGGCATCGCGGCCTGTCGCTGTCCGACATCGCGCTCGGCCACGCCATGCTGACCAAGGCCCGGCGGCTGGGCATCGGCCAGCGCCTGCGATTCGGCTGAGGTCTCGCAATCGCCACGCTTAGAGCTGACTGGTGCGGATCTTGCCGGAGCCACTAGGCTGGGTACCGGCACCCATGGAGCGCGCATGACCGACGGACGCCCCGCCTCCCTCACCCGCGTGCACGCTGTGCCTGAGCTGGTGGCGGATGGCTGCGTCCATGTGATCGGCGTGATCGCGGGGCTCATTGGGGCCATGGCGCTCGTGGCGCTGGCGGCGGGCATGGTCGGCGCGATCGAGATGGGTTCGGTCGTTATCTACAGCTGCGGGCTCCTGGCCATGCTCGGCTTCTCGGCGGCCTACAACATGGTGCCACCGTCCCGCATCAAGTGGCTGCTGCGGCGGGCCGACCACTCCGCCATCTATGTGATGATCGCCGGCACCTACACCCCGTTCATGACGCAGATGAAGGATACGGCCATGGCTGCCGGCTTGTCGGCCACGGTATGGATCGGCGCGCTGGTTGGCGTGGGGCTGAAGCTGACTCTGCCGGGGCGCTTCGACCGGGCGGCGATCGCCATCTATCTTGCGCTCGGATGGAGCGTCGTTGTCGTGATCGAGCCGCTCGCGGCCTCGCTGCCGCAGACAGCATTCTGGCTGCTGACCAGTGGCGGGATCCTGTATTCGGCAGGCGTCATCTTTCACATCTGGGAAAGCCTGCCGTTTCAGAACGCCATCTGGCACTGCTTCGTGCTGGCTGCCGCCGCCTGCCACTACGTGGCGATTCTCGACTGCATGGTCCTGTCGCGCACGTGACGGCTCGAATCGGGATCCAACAGCTCAGTTCGAGTTGGCCAGCCCTAGGCCGAATCAAAAATACCCAAAACAAATCGCATTCCCGCCACATTGCGGGAACCAAAACGCCTTGAAGAGGTTTATGCTGTAACGGTTAAGATTACGCTAACCTTGTTTTCTTGAAAATCCCTCGAATTCAAGCAGGTTTACTGGCGTGCGTTGCAAATTGGCAACTGACACGGCAGGCGCGCTGAACTATCATTCTGGCTATGGACGTCGCGTTGGCGATCTCACCGTATCAAAGGGTAAACATCATGAAGCGGATTCTCCTGGCCTGCACTGCGCTCGTTGGCAGCATGGGCATCGCTGCGGCGGCTGACCTGCCGACGTCGAAGGGCGCGCCGGTCGCTCCGGTCGTCTACACCCCCCTCTTCACCTGGACAGGCTTCTACATTGGCCTGAACGCCGGCTACGCCTTCGGCCAGGGCGGCTCGTCGTCCTACTACCCGGCGACCGGCGGCTTCGGCGGCCTGCCGGCCGGCCTCTCGCCCTTCGGCTCTTACAACACCAAGGTTGACGGCTTCACCGGCGGCGGTCAGATCGGCTACAACTGGCAGACAGGCAACTTCGTGCTCGGCCTCGAGGCCGACATCAACTACGTCGATGGCAAGAAGACCGCCAGTGCCGTCTACAGCATCCTCGGCGTGTCGACGCTGGCCTCGCTGCGCAGCGAGTTGAACTATCTCGGCACCGTCCGCGCCCGCATCGGTTATGCGGCCATGCCGAACCTGCTGCTCTACGCCACCGGCGGTCTCGCCTACGGCGACGTCAGCAACAGCTCCGTGTGGGCGTTCAACCTTCCCGGCCAGCCGGGCTTCTACGGCTCCAGCAGCTCGACCAAGGTCGGCTGGACCGTCGGTGCCGGCGCCGAGTACGGCTTCACCCGCAACATCACTGCCAAGCTCGAGTACCTCTACTACGACCTCGGCAGCTCCTCGCATCTCGGCACGCCGAACTTCGCGGCTGGCGCTGGCCTCGCCACGGGAGCGTCCTTCACCAACAAGGGCAGCATCGTGCGCGCCGGCATCAACTACAAGTTCGACTTCGGCGGCCCGTCCTCGGTCGTCGCCAAGTACTGATCGTCACCTGACGCTTCTGCCGCCTCGCGCGGTAACGAAAAGCCCGGCCGAAAGGCCGGGCTTTTTGCTTTCGGGCCGTGGTGTAGCTTTCGCAGGTGGCAACGGTGCCGAGCGCTGCTTTCCATGTCAGGTCTAGAGCGGCTTCCGACCTGACTGCATCAGGCCGTCCGCTCTAGCTTTTTGTTTCAGCATGATCTTTGTCCGCCAACCGGTGTCCACTTGGCGGGATGATGCTCTATCGGGGAAAACACAATTTGAGCCAAAAATCCGCCGTGTTGCCAAACTGCCACGGACTTTTTTCCACGACGCTATTATCAATCGTGTTATCGATTTCCGGGTGTCAAACGCGAAGGTCTACTGCCATGAAGAAGTTCATTCTGTCCACGACAGCCCTCATCAGCTCCATGGGTATCGCTGTTGCGGCAGACCTGCCGTCGCGCAAGGATGCCCCCATCGCTCCGGTCTACAAGCCCGTGTTCACCTGGACGGGCTTCTATGTGGGCCTGAACGCCGGCGCGGGCTGGGGTTCCAGCCGCAGCATCATCATCACCGGTCCGACGGCTGCATCCGGCGGCGTGATTGGCGCCGGCAACAACGGCCAGTTCGTCGGTGGCGGCCAGATCGGCTACAACTACCAGACGGGCGCGTGGGTGTTCGGCGTCGAGACGGATATCCAGTACGTCTCAACCAACAA
>JBEIIL010000131.1:0-9887 GCA_040380755.1 Methylobacteriaceae bacterium
CCGTGCGCGCGCGTCATTTGACCCTGCGCGGCACGGCCCGTAAGTCTGGCCGCGGTGAGCCCGATGCTGCATTCTGATTCAACCCATAGCGCGCCGGCAGGCCGGCGGGGAAGTCGCATGCGTCGGCCTGGGCGGCTGGCCGGGGCCATGGCGGCGCTGGTGGCCGCGCTTGTTCCGGTCGTCGCGCAAGCGCAGGTGCCAGCGAGCGCGCTGATCCGGGATGCCGAGATCGAGCAGCTCTTGCGCGACTATGCGGATCCAGTCCTGGCCGCGGCGGGCGCAAAGCGCGGGGCGGTGCAGATCATCCTGATCGGCGACCGCTCGTTCAACGCCTTCGTGGCCGATGGCCGTCGCATGTTCATCAATGTCGGCGCCATCATGGAGGCGAAGACGCCCAATGAGCTGATCGGGGTGATCGCGCACGAGTCCGGCCATATTGCCGGCGGGCACCTGCAGCGGCTGCGCGAGCAGATGGCCAACGCCCAGATCCTGTCGGTGATCGGCATGCTGCTGGGTGGTGCCGCCATGGTGGGGACCGCCCGCAGCGGCCGCGACAGCAGGGTCGGCGACGGCGGCACGGGCGCAATGGGGATCATGGCGGGCTCCTATGAACTGGCCCGCCGCAGCCTGCTCGCCTATCAGCGCTCCGAGGAGCAGGCTGCCGACAAGATGGCGCTGGGCTACCTGACGGCGACCGGACAATCGCCGCGTGGGCTGCTTGAGACGTTCAAGCGGTTCAACCAGGAATCGATGTTCAAGACCGCCAGCATCGATCCCTATCTGGTGAGCCATCCACTGCCGATGGATCGCATCGCCAACCTTGAGGAGCAGGCGAAGCGCAGCCCCTATTACGACGCCAAGGACCCGCCTGCGCTGGTTGCCAGGCATGAGCTCGCACGGGCCAAGCTTTTCGGCTTCATCGCCAAGGCCGAGGAGGTCGGGCGCCGCTACCCGGCCAGCGATACGTCGATTCCGGCACGCTATGCCCGGGCGATCATCGCCTTCCGGTACAAGCGGCTTGCCGACGCGCTGGCGCAGATCGACGGGCTCATCCGCGAGCGGCCGTCAAATCCGTATTTCATCGAGCTGAAGGGCCAGATCCTGCTGGAGTTCGGCCGGCCACGCGACGCGATCCCGCTTTTGCGGAAAGCCGTCGCGATGGTCCCCGGTGCGGTGCCGATCCGCGTCATGCTCGGCCACGCCCTCGTCGCCACCGAGGACAAGGCGAATGTCGACGCGGCGCTGCGCGAGCTGTCGAACGCCGTGCAGCGCGAGCCGGAAAACTCGGAGGGCTGGCAGCATCTGGCCAAGGCCTATGGCCTGAAGGGCAACGAGGGCATGGCCAGCTATGCAGCCGCCCAGGCGTCGTTCACGGCCGGCGACTACAAGCAGGCGGCCAACCATGCCGCCCGCGCCAAGGAACGACTGCCTTCCCAATCCCCAGGTTGGCTCAAGGCCGACGACATCCTCAACACGCGCCCGCCCAAGCAACCCTGAGCGGCAACAGTGCCGGCCCCGCTGGCAACAGGAGACGACGATGCCATTCCTTCTTCCGCTGCGCCGCACCGCGTGGACACTTGTCGGACTCGCAGCGGTCATGATCGCCGTTGCGCTTCCGGCCGCCGCGCAGACGCTGCAGCCAATGACCGACGCGCAGAAGGCACAGCTCGGCGCCTTCGTCCGCGACTACATCATGCAGCATCCAGAGGTGATCCAGGACGCGCTCGTCGAGCTCGACCGGCGCCAGAAGGAGGCCGAGAAGGTCGCCACCCGCAAGGCGCTGAGTGAGGTTGCGGGTTCGCTCGTGAAGTCGCCCCGCAACATTGTCGTCGGCAATCCCGACGGGGACGTCACGCTGGTGGAGTTTTTCGACTACAATTGCGGATACTGCAAACGGTCGCTGGCCGATCTGCGGGAGATGATCAAGAGCGACCCGAAGCTGCGGGTGGTGATCCGCGACTTCCCGGTGCTGGGGCAGGATTCAGTCGAGGCCACGTTTGCGGCGGTCGCGGCCAAGCTTCAGCTTAAGCCAGAGCGCTACTTTGAGTTCCACCAGAAGCTGATGGAATCGAAGGGCCGGATCGGCAAGGACCGAGCAATCCAGGTCGCCAAGGACTTCGGCGCCGATCCGGTCCGGCTGGCGCGCGACATGGACAGCCCCGAGGTGAAGGCGGCCGTGGAGGAGACGATGCAGATCGCCGACACGCTGAAGCTGCAGGGCACCCCTGCCTTCATCATCGGCGACGAGATCATCTTCGGCTCGGTCGGCCTCGAGCCGCTGCGCAAGGCCGTCGCCAGCATGCGCCAGTGCGGCAAGTCGGCCTGCTGATGCCGAAAAGGGCTGTGCCGTCGCACAGCGGCGCGGCTTCCCCTGCGGCGTGCAAGCAGATATGAGGACGGTCCGGCTCTGCGCGCCGGGACGGCCTGAACCGACGTTCGGCCTCCCGCTCTGCGCGAGCAACGAGAAAGGCCCGACCCAGGAATGACCAAAGCCGCCAAGGATGAGCCGATCGATCCCGCGCTGGTGCGCGAGCTCGCCAAGCTTCTCGCCGAAACCGACCTGACCGAGATCGAAGTCGAGAAGGGCGATCTGCGAATCTATGTGGCCCGCCAGATCACGGCTGCCACGGTGAACGTCCCGGTCTCGCTGCCGCCTGCAGTGCCGGCTCCGCCGCCTGTCGGGGCCACAGGACCGGGAACGGCGCGGGCGGAGACCGCGAGCCATGCGGGTACGGTCACGTCGCCAATGGTCGGGACGGCCTATCGTCGCCCGTCACCGGACGCGAAAGCCTTTGTGGAGGTCGGCTCGGTGGTGAAGGCCGGCGACAAGATTCTCCTGATCGAGGCCATGAAGACCTTCAACGAGATCGTCGCGCCGCGCGCCGGCACCGTCACGTCCGTCCTCGTCGAGGACGGCCAACCGGTGGAATATGGCGAGCCGCTGATGGTCATCGAGTAGGTCTCGATGGTGGCGACCCTGTCGCGCTTCGCGTTTCTGGTCGAGGGGCGCATGGGACCGCGCGGCTTCTACCGCCATTTCGACGTCGCAGCCGATGATCTGGAATCGGCCAAGGCCGTCGCCTCTGCTGTGATTATCAAGGATGGTGGCACCGTGTCGGGCTTCGACGATGTCGTCGAGCACGGCCCCGCACCCGCCATGCGCTCGCCCCGCGTCATGGCCGTCACCGGCTATTCCCTGTTCCCGCTGCCGGAATCCTGACCCGATGTTCGACAAGATCCTCATCGCCAACCGCGGCGAAATCGCCCTGCGGGTGCTGCGCGCCGCCAAGGAACTCGGCATCGCCACCGTGGCGGTCCACTCGACGGCCGACGCCGACGCCATGCATGTTCGGCTCGCCGACGAGAGCGTCTGCATCGGACCACCGGCCGCCAGGGACAGCTACCTGAACATTCCGGCGCTGCTTGCGGCATGCGAGATCACCGGCGCCGATGCCGTGCATCCAGGCTACGGATTTCTGTCAGAGAATGCCCGCTTCGCGGAAATTCTGGAAAGCCACAACATCCATTTCATTGGCCCCAAGGCCCAGCACATCCGCATCATGGGCGACAAGATCGAGGCCAAGCGCACCGCCAAGCGCCTCGGCATCCCGTGTGTTCCTGGCTCCGAGGGGGCCATCGACGACGATACCGAGGCGCTGCGGATCGCTGCCGGCATCGGCTACCCGGTGCTGGTGAAGGCGGCGGCTGGCGGCGGTGGCCGCGGCATGAAGGTGGCGCGCACCGAGGACGATCTGCTCGATGCGCTGCAGACCGCGCGGACCGAGGCCAAGGCGGCCTTCGGCGACGACGCCGTCTATCTGGAGAAGTATCTCGAGAAGCCGCGGCACATCGAGATCCAGGTTCTGGGCGACGGGCGCGGCGGCGCCGTCCACCTGTTCGAACGCGACTGTTCACTGCAGCGCCGCCACCAGAAGGTGTGGGAGGAAGGCCCCTCCCCGGCGCTCAATTCCAACATGCGGGCGGCGATCGGCGCAACGGTTGCACAGGCCATGCAGGAGCTGTCCTACCTGGGCGCCGGCACCGTCGAGTTCCTCTATGAGGACGGCGCCTTCTACTTCATCGAGATGAACACCCGGATCCAGGTCGAGCACCCGGTGACCGAGATGATCACCGGCATCGACCTCGTCAACGAGCAGATCCGGCTGGCCGCTGGCGCAGAGCTGTCCTTCGCGCAGGACGACGTTCAAATCAACGGACACGCCATCGAGTGCCGGATCAATGCCGAGCATCCGTCGACCTTCCGCCCCTCGCCGGGACGGATCGCCTATTTCCATCCGCCTGGCGGTCTCGGCGTGCGGGTCGATTCGGCCGTCTATCAGGGCTACACGATTCCGCCGAACTATGATTCACTGGTTGGAAAGCTGATCGTCCACGGGCGGACCCGCAACGAGTGCCTGATGCGGTTACGCCGCGCGCTCGACGAGTTCGTCGTCGACGGGATCGAGACCACCCTGCCGCTGTTTCGCACCCTCGTGCGGAACGCCGACATCCAGAACGGGGCCTACGACATCCACTGGCTGGAACATTTCCTGGCCACGGGCGGCCTCGACGACAAGCCGGCCTAACGCGCCATGGCGCGGCCGAGCGACGCCGATCGCGACATCACGCCCGAGCTCCTGCTGCGGGCCTATGCGGTCGGGATCTTTCCCATGGCGGAAAGCGCCAACGACCCGGCGCTCTACTGGGTCGAGCCGCGCGAGCGCGGGCTTATCCCCCTCCACGGCTTCCATGTGTCCCAGCGCTTGGCGCGGACGGTGCGGTCAGACGTGTTCGACGTCAGGATTGACAGCGATTTTGACGCGGTCATCTCAGGCTGCGCTACACCGGCGCCGGACCGTGACCAGACCTGGATCAATGCCCGGATCCGCCAGGCCTACGGCGCGTTGTTCGATGCCGGGCATGCTCATACGGTCGAGTGCTGGCACGCGGGCAAGCTGGTGGGCGGGCTCTACGGCGTGCGGCTCGGCGGCGCCTTCTTCGGTGAAAGCATGTTCCACACGCAGCGAGACGCCTCGAAGGTCGCCCTGGTTCACCTCGTCGCGCGGCTGCGTGCCGGCGGCTTCCGCCTGCTCGACACCCAGTTCGTGACACCGCATCTGGCTAGCTTCGGTGCGGTGGCGGTGCCGCGCCGCGAGTACCGGGCGATGCTGGACGCCGCGACGGCGAGCGAGGCGGACTTCTACCGCTGGCCTGTCGACCAGCCCGTCTCCGGGGCCCAGGCGCTGGCTGCTCTCATCGACTGACGGTCACACGACGCTAAAGACCCTGGCCCGGGTCCCCGTCAGAGCCCCGGAGGAGCCTCAATTGTTGTTGCCGGCGGGGTCGCGACCGACGCCGCCACCGGCGGGGTTGGTCGGGAAGAAGCGCTGGGTCGGCTGCCGCGGCGCCACCGGGACGCCCTGCGGCGCAGTCACGCCGATCTGGCCGCGCGGCTGGCCGGCCACAGGCGGCAGCCCGTCCGCACCCAGAGGCGGCGCGACAAGGCCCGGCTGGGCCTGCTGGCCGGGTCCGGGCGGCTGCTGACGCCGGGCTGCCGGCGTCCCCGCACGCGGATCCGTGGTCGGCTTGAGGGGATCGATCTTTGAAGGGTCAGGCGCGTCGACGATGATTTGGGTCCCGCCTTTGCAACCGGTGAGCCAGACATCATAGATCGGATGCTCGATTCCATGCAGGCCCGGGCTGGAGGCAAAGATCCAGCCGCCGAAGATCCGCCGGTACTCGTTGGTAAAGGTGACCTCGTCGACCTCGATGAAGGCCGTCGTGTTCGCCGGCTCAGTCGGCGGGCGCGAGTAGCACAGCCGCGGCGTCAACTGCAGCGCGCCGAACTGGACGGTCTCGTCGACCGCCGCTTCGAAAGAGATGATCCGGCCGGTGATCTTGTCCAGCCCGGCAAAGATGGCCGTCGGATTCTTGATCTTGTCGGCGCGGGTCGGCGAAGCATGGCTGGCTGCGAAAACCGCGAGGCCACAGGCAGCAGCGGCTCGGAACAGACGGATGGCGGTCATCGGCTCGCATCTGGCATGGCAGCGAGTCGCCGACCCGCTGGCCGCCCTTCGGGGGGCGGGACGCTTTAACACGCGAAACAGGGCGTAGAAAGGGCGGCTATCGGGCCCTCATCCGACCGTCGTGAACTGCGGCTCGCAGGCCACGGGAAAGTTCACCGAACGGGCGATGAAGCACAACCGGTGCGCGTCCTCGTGCAGGTTGCGAGCGACCGCCAGGTCGGCGTCGGCAGCCAGAGTCGCCACCGGACGCAGCGTCACCCCGGTGAAGCGCCCGCCCCCGTCGGCCTCCTCGACCATCGTGCCGTTCGCCGAATCGACATAGCCGGTCACGACGATGCCGGCCTTGGCGCAGAGTGCGAGATACCAGAGCATGTGACAGGCCGACAGCGAGGCCACCAGCAGGTCTTCAGGGTTGTGACGGGCCGGATCGCCGCGAAACGCCGGATCCGACGACCCGGCGATGTCAGGCTTCCCGGCCATGCGGATGACATGCTCACGGCCGAAGGCGGCATGGCTGGACGTGCCCGTGCCGCGGTTGCCGGTCCACTCGGTCTCGGCGGCGTAGTGATGCTCGCGTCCGGTCATGGCCGCCTGACCTGCGCCATGCGAATCAAGCGCCGGGTGTCCAAGGCTCATAGTCCGTCCCGGCGGCAGCCTTGCCGGAAGGCGACATGATCGAGCCCTTGGGCCGGTAGGCCTGCGCGGTGCCGGTCATGTTGGGCTGGTGCGGCCGCTCCCACTCACGCGGCGTGTAGTCCGCCTGCGACGGGGCAATGTCGGTGGTGTGTCGAAGCCAGCCCAACCAGCCCGGCGGCACTGTCGTGGCCTCGGCCTCGCCATTGTAGACGACCCAGCGGCGAACGATGCCGAGCGCCGGATCCTTCAGGCCGCCGCGGGTCTGGTAGTAGGTATTGCCGGAGGCGTCCGTGCCGACCGTCTCGCCATGGCGCCAGGTGTGGAACCGCGTGCCCATGGTCTGGCCGTTCCACCAGGTGAAGAATTCGATCAGGAAGGTCTTCATCGCGGGCCCGTCGGTGGCGCGCTAGGCGCGCAGGAAAGGCGCCGGTGAGCGCCCGTCGGTGACGGCGGGACTATGGCTACCCCCCCTGCGCCTGTCCAGTCCGCTTTGGTCGCAGGCACCGCCCGCTGTCGAATCGTGGCACCTGGTGTTTGGCTGACCGAGTCGGCGGAATTTCCAAGGCCGGCCTTGGTGTTCGCCACGATCCCGCCACGCCTGTGGCAGGTTCGCGGCAGGTGGGCCAAAGGCGTGCCGGTGCTCGGGCCGCCGCAGTGCATGAAACTCCTGCGACAGTTTACAAACTTCGAGTCATGTGTGAACTCGACCGGAATCCGACAGTTGAATCCGCGACTTGCCGCCAGGGGGCTCGTCATCCCCGTTGTTCACAGGCTGACACAACATGTAGCGACGCAACCCCACAGAGTGCACAAAACCTTGACGCCACCCGGCATCAGGTCCTAGTTTTGGGAGGTGGAGCACGGCGTGCGGCGACCCCCGGATCGAGGCCCCGGGGTCGTCGTCCGGGGCACCGCCCGGACCTTCGGAAAGCCCTGCGGACGGGCGTCGAGGTTCTGGACGGCTCTCCGGGAGCAGGCCTTGCCGCCACGAACGCGGGGCAACCGCGGGATGACTCAGGGGCACCAAACAGAACAATCGGGCATGGGGCCGGTGTGCAACCGGTTCCGGCGGACCCTTGCGTCCGCCTCATGGGGATAATGATGCGGATCGAACGGCGCTACACGACGACCAGCCAGGAAGCCTATGCGGACCTCGCGTTCCGCGCTGCGACCAGTGAAATCCGCAACCCGGACGGATCCGTGGTCTTCCGCTTGGAGAACATCGAGGTGCCACAGGCGTGGAGCCAGGTGGCGGCCGACGTTCTGGCGCAGAAGTATTTCCGCAAGGCCGGCGTGCCCCTGCGCCTGCGCAAGGTAGAAGAGACCGGCATTCCCTCGTGGCTGTGGCGTTCGGAGCCCGACGAGGCCGCGCTCGCCGCCCTGCCCGAGGCGGAGCGCTACGGCTCGGAGATGACCGCCCGCCAGGTGTTCGACCGTCTGGCCGGCTGCTGGACCTACTGGGGCTGGAAGGGCGGCTATTTCACCGCCGAGGACGATGCGCGGGCGTTCTACGACGAGCTGCGCTTCATGCTGGCCGCCCAGATGGTGGCGCCGAACTCGCCTCAGTGGTTCAACACCGGCCTGCACTGGGCCTATGGCATCGACGGGCCGTCGCAGGGCCATTTCTACGTCGATTTCCAGACCGGGGAGCTCGTCAAGTCGGCCTCGGCCTACGAGCATCCCCAGCCGCATGCCTGCTTCATCCAGGGCGTTGCCGACGACCTGGTCAATGATGGCGGCATCATGGACCTGTGGGTCCGCGAGGCCCGCCTGTTCAAGTATGGCTCGGGCACCGGGTCGAACTTCTCGGCCCTGCGCGGCGAGGGCGAGAAGCTTGCCGGCGGCGGACGCTCGTCCGGCCTGATGTCGTTCCTGAAGATCGGTGACCGCGCCGCCGGCGCGATCAAGTCCGGCGACACGACGCGCCGGGCCGCCAAGATGGTGGTGGTCGATGTCGACCACCCCGACATCGAGGCCTATATCGACTGGAAGGTGCGCGAGGAGCAGAAGGTCGCCGCCCTCGTGACCGGCTCGCGCCTGTGCCAGAAGCACCTCAAGGCGATCATGAAGGCCTGCGTTAACTGCGACGGGCCCGGCGATGCCTGCTTTGACCCGGAGAAGAACCCGGCGCTGAAGCGCGAGATCAAGCAGGCGCGCCGCGTGCTGATCCCCGACAACGCCATCAAGCGGGTGATCCAGTTCGCCCGGCAGGGCTATACCGACATCCAGTTCGACACCTACGACACCGACTGGGATTCGGAGGCCTACCTGACGGTGTCGGGCCAGAATTCCAACAACTCGGTGTCGCTGAAGGATGACTTCCTGCGCGCCGTCGAGCAGGACGGTGACTGGCAGCTCACCGCCCGCACCAGTGGCAAGGTCACCAAGACCCTGAAGGCGCGCGACCTGTGGGAGAAGATCGGCCACGCCGCCTGGGCGTCGGCGGATCCCGGCCTGCACTTCAACTCGACGATGAACGACTGGCATACCTGCCCGGCCGCCGGTCCGATCCGGGCGTCGAACCCGTGCTCAGAGTACATGTTCCTCGACGACACGGCCTGCAACCTGGCGTCCCTCAACCTGCTGCAGTTCCGCGGCAGCGACGGCACAGTCGATGTGGAGAGCTACGAGCACGCCGTCCGGTTGTGGACCGTGGTGCTGGAGATCTCGGTGCTGATGGCGCAGTTCCCGTCGCGGGAAATCGCCGAGCGGTCCTACCGTTATCGCACGCTGGGCCTCGGCTACGCCAATATCGGCGGGCTGCTGATGACAGCGGGCATTCCGTATGACAGCCAGCAGGGCCGCGCGCTGTGTGGTGCGCTCACTGCGATCATGACCGGTGTCGCCTATGCGACCTCGGCCGAGATGGCGAAGGAGCTCGGCCCGTTCCCCGGCCACGCCGAAAATGCCGACGCGATGCTGCGCGTTATCCGCAACCACCGCCGCGCCGCGCACAGTGCGACCAGCGGCCATGAGGGCCTGCAGCAGACGCCGGTGCCGCTGGACGCCGCCGGCTGCCCGGAGCCGCGCCTGGTCGAGCATGCAAGGCGCGCCTGGGACCTCGCGCTATCACTCGGCGAGCAGCACGGCTTCCGCAACGCCCAGGCCACCGTGATCGCGCCCACCGGTACGATCGGGCTGGTGATGGACTGCGACACCACCGGCATCGAGCCCGACTTCGCGCTGGTGAAGTTCAAGAAGCTCGCCGGTGGTGGCTACTTCAAG
>JBEIIL010000132.1:0-9796 GCA_040380755.1 Methylobacteriaceae bacterium
CCAAAGACGTCATCGCGATGACGGTGAGGGTCGAGCGACCGGGAGCCGATCTCGTCGGTGCTATCTCAGTTCACGCGCCGCTGGAGCGCGCGTCCGACAAGAAGGGTCGCGAGCGCCGCATCGCCGCAGGAGATGCGGAGATAATGCCCTTTATTCACCAGACACCGGAGTGGCCGGACCTCACATGGGACGCGGATGCGGTCACGGGGCAGCTTCCCGCTGTTCGCCATTGGCAGGGACGCCTTCTCGGTCGGATAGAGGGCCTTGGCTTCGCGTTGCAGTCCGAGGCGTCGCTCGCGACGCTGACGGGAGACGTCGTAAAGTCGTCCGCGATCGAGGGAGAGGTTCTCGACCCGGGCCAGGTCAGGTCATCGATCGCCCGGCGCCTGGGGCTGGACGTGGGCGGCTACCTGCCGGCGAACCGCGACATCGAAGGCATCGTTGAGGTGATGCTCGATGCCACCCAGCACCATGACCAGCTGCCGCTTCGCTGAAGCGCACCGATAAGGCTGGTTACACTCTCTCGACCGTGTTGCCTAAGGCCGAACGGCTCTCGCTCACAGAGCGTGACTTCTTGCGCGTTCTTGCCCTCCTGGAAAAGCCGCCTGCCGCTCCCGATCGTCTTGTCCGCGGCGCGAAGGCTGGCTTCAATTTGCCATGACTGCGCTGGTCTGGGACGGCAACGCGGCAAACGACTGAACCGTGTCGTCGCCAGATGCGCTGTCTCCCCGGGAACCAATCCGGTTCCCCGACCCGGCAGGGCTCCTGCCTAGCGGATGCGGGTCACCGTCCAGCCAAGCTTGCTGATCTCCTGCTGCGCCAGGGGCGTGAGGGTGCCGGTGATCGCCAGGACGGGCGGCGCCGTCTCGCTTTTTGCGGCCTCGGCCGCCCGCGTCACGATGCCGGCCACGCGCTCCGTCCAGGCGACCTCGTCGAGAGGGAAAAGAGCCAGGAGGCGGCCGTCCTTCAGCCGATTGAGCGGCAGGCCGCCCACGTCCACGAAGGCGCCGACGCCAAGGGACTTGGCGGATCCGGCGAGGAGCTCCACGCGCCGGCGCTGGAACACGGCCTCCTCCCGGGTGGCGGCGCCCGAAGCCTTGGCGACCAGAAGCCCGCTGTTGCCGGCGCGAAGCCTGGCCAGGGAGCGTGAGATCACCAGCAGATCGGCCGGCGTGTAGGCCCGGTTCTGGATCAGCCGTTGGGCTACAGCCTGCGAGACGTTCAGGCCCTTCAGCTGGGCGAGCACGGTCCCGGCGATCTGGGCGGAGGTCTTTTCGGCGAGGGTTGCCCCGACGGTGTCCGCCGTCGAGGCCGAGCTGACGACCACACCGGCGCCGCCCGGGATCGCCATCATCAGGCCCTTCATCGACAGTCCGCCGAATGCGGCCGCCGATGCGATGTCGTTCAGCTTCGACGCCAGGGGCGCGAAATCGGTGTAGGGATCGACGCCCAGTTGCACGGCCAGCGCCCTGCGGGCGCTGTCGACGCCAAGCACGCTCGTCACCACATTGTCGCGGCTGGCCTTGCCGTTGCTCAGGTTCGCGCCGACGCGGTCAAACATGTTGGCGATCCCCGAGGCCGACTTGCGCACCGTCGCGGCCGGATCCGTCAGGAGGTCCGCCCCGTATCGCAACGGTGCCGCGGCCGCCTGACCGAGCGACTTGGCGAACACGTCCGTCTCCGACATGGCCTGCAGGGACCGCAGGGCCGCGAGTTCGCGGATGCGCATGCGCATGAAATCGTCGCCGGCAATCTCGAAGGAACCGAAGGCGGTCCGCAGCACGAAGATGTGCATCAGGCCGTCGCCGCGCACCTCCGGTTCGACCCGGTAGTTGCGGCCCTTGGCCTGGGCGCCCAGGACCGCATCCGCGGTCGTGACCGGCGGCTCCTCGAACGCAAGGGCGGCTGACGACCAGGCAAGGACCAATCCAGCCGCCGCGACAACCGAGAGACGGAGCCTTGTGCGTTCCATCGTGCAGGTCTCCGAATCACCACCCAGAACCGGGTTCCACCGGATCGATGGGCGAAGCCGACTCCCGGGTCAATCTCGTCGATGCGCATCGTGGGATCCCCCATTGAACCGGAGCTCCCGATGGGGACCGATCAGGGCGCCATGCTGCTGGCTCATGCCATCGCCCGCCAGGGCCGCAATCCTGATGCCGTGCCCACCGGGATCACCGCGATGAACGCCAAGGTCGACGCCCTTGGGCCCATTCTCGACAGCGGTTCACGGCGCGTGACGAGAACCGGCGTGGTGCAGGCAGAACCGTCAGAGACCTAGGATGTTGGTTGGCGCTCAGGACCCGATACCCAAAAAGACGACCAGAGCGCGATTGACACGGAGCATGTCTTGATCGCTGAAGGCTCCGATCTGACTGCCGAGCCGATCCCTCGGAACCGTGACGATCTTGTCCGTCATGACCTGGGACATCACCCTTAGTCCATTTGACTTGTCCGGCTTGATGCGCGGCCTGATGGCTTCGGCGTCCATCTGGTCTGAAGTCAGAGGACAAACCGTGATGGAGCGCAGTTCATCAAAGGCACTGTCCTGAACGATGACAACCGGCCTTGGCTTGCCTGTGGAGGCGCTGCCGCCGGCCAACGTCCAAACACTACCGCGCTTCATCGGAGTTGAGCCATGAGACCGAGTCGACGAAGGCCTGATCATCTGCCTCGTGCGGGCTGCCGGCGATCAATCGACACTGGCGGCGCACTTCCTCGGCAAAGCCGGGCGCCCGCGTGTCGGGAACCCAGATCTGGATCGGTCGCAGACCCTGCGCGCGCAGCTTCTCGCGGTGCGTCTTGACCTTGGCGCGCGTCGCGGCGCGGACATCATCGGTTTGGCTGGGCTTCGGCATGACCCATCTCCGTTACATGTAACCTATCGCGAGGATGCCTTTGCGGCAAGGACCTCCCCCATGACCCGAACCATCGATTGGCGTCCATGGTCCTGTGCTTTTCCGTCGGCGCTTGGTGAGAGCGGACTTTCACGCCCACGCGGAGCGGCGCCGCGCCAGGGCGTGGCATCAGCGCCGGGCAGCCTGCCGCCGGCCGGCGGTTGATCTCAGGGCTTCCACGCCAAGCGATGACCCATCAGAGCTTGATCGATGGTCGCCAAAGTCAGGCTCTCGACCTGGCATTGCGCCAGCAGAAGCCGATCAAACGGATCACGTGTTTCCGGCAAGGGATCGGCCGCCGTCATCACATGGGCGGTTTCGATCGGCAGGATCGAGATCCCAAGTGCATCAAGATAGCCAGCGATGGTGGCAAGCGGCATACCGGGGTTCAGCTTGCCGATCCGGGTCTTGATCGCAATTTCCCAGAGGCTTGCGACGCTGACAAAGCCGATTGTGCCCGGGTCTGCCAACGCCGCCGCGATCTTCGGATATCGTTCCAGCACGTCCCGGCGAAGCAAACCCAAGACGATATGGGTATCGATCAGAACCTTCATGCGTCAGGCGGCAATGGTTGCAGGAGGAAGTCCTCGGGCAGCGGCGCGTCGAAATCGTCGGTGATGAAGGGCACCGGGTCGGATATCCCCTTCGATCGAAGATACGCTTCGCCAGCAGCGAGATTCAGTCCGCCGCGCTTGTGATGCGGCACGATGTCAAAGACCGGGCGACCGTTGCGGGTGACGATGATCGTCTCACCGCCCTCAACCTCGCGGGCGAGTTCGGTCAGCCTGTTCTTGGCATCGCGGATCGATACTGTTTTCATGGCAACAAATGTAGCTACATGTGGCGCTTCTGGCAAGATTGAGAGCTGGTTGGGGGCGTATCCGCGCGGTCTCGATCGGCGGCCAGGTCCATCGCTTCGAGCTGACAGATCCACCACCGCCTGGAGGGCGGTGGGGTCGGGTCCTTCCCGGCCCCCCCGGCGGCCTGCGCGGCAGGAGCAGTCCGGAAATCCGCTAGCCGGAGCAATTTGTTTCCGGGTTGACGGTGTTGATGGTGTTGATGGGTGCGAACGGTCAACGGTCAGGCGGTTCGTCAAGACCGCCGATTCACATGCCGACTTCACGCTCGTCCAGGGGAGGGTCCTCCACGACGACCCGGATGGGCGCCGACGGCTGCGCTCCTCGCTCTTGGCAAAGGGCGCGCCTCGGCTAGGCTGCAGGCATGACTCGTCGGGGAGAGACCATGGCCATCGGGGTGGGCGGTTCGACACCGGAAGCCGAACTGGCGGCGATGTCCGCCCTGCGCGGCAACGCGCAGGCGATCGGCGCCGGGGAGCGCCGTGCGCGGCTGGCGCGGGCCTGCGCCCTGATGCGCGAGCAGGGCCTTCCGGCGCTCTGGCTCGATGTCTCCACCAGCCTGACCTACTTCACCGGCATCCGGCTCAACCGCAGCGAGCGCCTGCACGGCGCCATCCTGCTGGCCGATGGTGAACTCGTCTATGTCAGCCCGGCCTTCGAGGTCGAGAAGCTGCGCACGATGCTGACCATCGACGGTCCGGTGGCAGCGTGGGAGGAGCACGAGGACCCGGTCGCCCTGCTCGTCGCGGTCCTGGCCGCGCGCGGGATCGACGGAGGGCCTCTCGCCCTCGACGAGGCGACGCCCTTCGTCACCGTCGACCGGCTCCGGCGGACGGGGCCGGCCTTGGATCTCGTCAGCGCCGGACCCGTCACGACGGCCTGCCGCCTGCACAAGTCGCCCGCCGAACTCGCGCTCATGCAGACGGCCATGTCGATCACCCTGGCGGCGCAGAAGGCGGCGGCGCGCATCCTGCGCGAGGGGATCACCACCACCGAGGTGCAGCACTTCCTCGTCGCCGCTCACCAGCGCCTTGGCGCGGAGGGGCCGCCGGCCTTCAACATCGTGCTGTTCGGCGAGGCGACGGCCTATCCGCACGGCGTGCCCTATCCGCAGACCCTGAAGCTGGGCGACATGGTCCTTGTCGATGTCGGGGCACCGGTGGACGGCTATGTGTCGGACCTCACCCGGACCTATGTGTTCGGCGAAGCGACGGCGCGCCAGCGCGCCGTGTGGGACCTGGAGAAGGCGGCCCAGGCCGCTGCCTTCGCGGCCGCCCGGCCTGGCGCGCGCTGCGCCTCGCTCGATGATGCCGCCCGCTCCGTGATCGAGGCCGCGGGCTTCGGGCCGGGCTACGCCACGCCGGGGCTGCCCCACCGCACGGGCCACGGCATCGGCCTCGACGTGCACGAGGCGCCCTACATCGTACGCGGCGACGACACGCCGCTCGCCGAGGGCATGACATTTTCCATCGAGCCCATGATCTGCGTCTATGGCGCGTTCGGCGTACGGCTCGAGGACCACGTCTTCATGACCGCCGACGGGCCGCGCTGGTTCACACCCCCGGCCCCCAGCCTGGACGCCCCGTTCGGCCCCTGAGCGGACGGCGGACGCCCGCAAAAGACCCCGCTCCCACCCACAACGGGCATGCTCTTGCCTGAGGTCGCGCGAGAGGACGGACCGGGGCTTGTCACGCGGCCGGGGTTCGGACGCGATGAGGGCGTGGGCGGGGGTCAGTCGGATCAGGCCAACGCTTATGCCGCGTGTGGACCAGCGCACCACTTGACCCCTGATCAGCAGGGCTTTCCATCGTCGAAGAAGACGCGTTCGCGGGCGTAGAACGACACCATCGTCCCTTCCGGGCCGCCAGCGAGGGACGCGGCATCACGGTGAAAGGCGTCATGGGCGAGGGCCCCTGGTGAGGTGACCCAGATCTCGTGCACCTGCGCAATGTCAGGTCCGGAGACCGTTCGGGCACCGGGCAACCGCATCGACCCTTGGACAACATGGTTGATCCGATGTCCGGCGACGACTGCGGACGGCACAGCGAGGCCTGCGCCCCCGACGGTGCGTCCGCGCGGTACGATCACGACCAACTTGACCGATCCGCTGCCCGGCCTGCGGATCTCCTCGACCGCGGTCATCGAGACCGTTGCGTCCATGTCAATGAAGTTCAGCTCGTCCGGGCGAACATGGTCGCGGTAGGTGCTGCTCAGGCCGTAGTCGTCTTCGTTGGCGCCCGGCAGCCAGAACATGGCCATGCCGCCGAAGGACGGCGGTTCGCCGAGCGGACCCGGGCCCACGATGTGGTTCTGCACATAGCGGTGGCGCCAGCGGCCGTAGTCCGGCGCGGACGACACCACGGGACCGTGGATCGTCTCCCAGTGCAACAGGAATGCCTCGCGCGTGAGATCCGCGCGAGGCATCAGGAATGCGATCTTCTTGTAGACGGGCTGGTTCACGTGTCAGCCACGATCAACGAAATCATCTTGATGTTGTCGTCCTTGATATCATTGGCATTAATGACGACGGCAGGACACCTCGAAATACCTCCCCAAATCGGTGGTTGTAAATTAGCCCCGACGCGTGACCCCTTTCGGCGTCCAGCAACGAGCCTGCGACTCGCGCCGATTGCGTTTTACTCTCAGTGTCTTACTGGCAACAGGCTGGGGTCGGCCTTCGGCGATAACCGGGGGTTAAATGGTGCGCCGGTTCACACCTGCCAACCACCACCGGTGCGAGTGCCGCCACCACGAGCCCTGGCAGTCCTGCGGCCACCGCCTGCGGGGCGAAGTCGCTCCCGGAAGCCCCCATCAGCGTGCCGTGAACACTCCAGGCGAGCGGTAAGTACGGCCGTGTGAACGCCCGCGAGCCCCTCCCCACACCACCGCCGCACGACACCTTGATCAGCCGTTCGACGGCAGTTGGACGGCAATCTGGACGGCCTGGACGGCTCCGGGCAACGAGCCGTCCACCGTAACCCATTGAAATGAAATCGTTTGGACGGCTTGGGCAGCTTGGACGGCACATCTTTTTTTCTAGAGAAAAATATTGGAGCGGAGACAGTCCAGCCCCGTCCGGATGCGCCCGTTGGTGACACCCCGTGTCACCACTGTGTCACCAGAAAGGCCGAATATGACAGTCTAAGAAAGGACAGACAGGGTCATTCACCATTTCATATAGCCAAAACTGATCAATGGCTTAGGGACAAAAATGGACATCCCGTTGTATGATAGTAAATTCCACAAATGAGATTGTGGATCTAGACATCCCCCTTTCAAGCCGGGGCAGCTGTACCACCGGACTTGTCCAACCTGCGTTTCCGCCGCCCGAGCCGGCCCGCATCAAGGTGGATCGCGCTGCCATGAAGAACGGGGCGTCATCCCGAGTCGACCTGCCGGACATCTGGAACCGGGGGATTAAACACCACTTGGCGTGATGGGTCATGGATCTTTAGCGGTTATCGTGCATTATTGCCGCGATTAGGCGTTGGTGTATCGGGATGAAGCGTTCCATCATTCCTCTGTTGCTGAAGTGCGCGGCTGCGGCGTTCGCGCTGACGCCGGTCGTTCTGTGGCTGGCAATGCCGCAGACGCCAAGCCAGGCGCGAGGCCCCCTGTCGGTTGACGCGGCTCCGGCCCAGACGCGATCTGTGCGCGTGATCCTCAGCGGGCCAGGCACCGCGCCTCCGTCCGAAGGCCGCTGATCGGGTCCTGATCCGGCGCACGCGGCGGAGCAGCCTTGGCTGACCACCGCTTTGCAAAGACGACGGTCGGTCGATGTTTCCTGTCGCGAGGCCGCCTTACCGGATTGTCATGTGGCCGCCAGACTGCGGAGAGGCGCGACACTGTTGAATGAGGTTGTCGGCCTGCAGTGCCGATGCCAACACGGAGACGACGCGATGACCGTCCGCAAGTCCACCAGCCTGGCCATCCTGGCCTTTGCCGCCCTCGCCACCGCCGGCACCGGCGCCGCCCTCGCGCAGGGTATGGGCATGGGCCGCGGCGGCCCCGGGCCGCTGTGCCGCAGCCAGGAGAGCTTCGTGCCGCGCATCGCGGCCCGGCTCGAGACGACGGTGCGCCCCACCGACGGCCAGAAGGCCGAATTCGAGGCCCTGAAGCAGGCCCTGACCAAGGCCGAGGCGACCCTGAAGGCGTCCTGCCCGACCGAGACCGAGACTGCCAACCAGACCCCGCCGGCCCGTCTGGCGCTGGCCGAGAAGCGCATGGCCGCAGGCCTGGAGGCGCTGCGCACCGTGCGCCCGGCCGTCGACACGCTCTATGCCAAGCTCGACGACAAGCAGCGCGATGCGCTGCGCTGGATGCCGCGCGGCCCGATGTTCGCCGGCATGATGATGGGCGGACATGGCCATGGCGAAGGCCGCGGCGGCGGCGACTGGCACGGCGGCCCGCGCCACCGCGGCGACGCACCTCGGCCGTGAACCGAGACTGACGCACGCGCACCGGCCGGGGGCGGCTCCGGCCGGTGCGGGCGCGAGGCTATTGCTTGAAGCAATTCTCCCGATGCCACTGCAGGAAGCGTGGATGAGGGCGGTCTATGGCGCGATGCGGCGGGATGGCGAACCCTGTCCTGTTGATGAAGGCACGAACACCGTCAGGGTCGTTTGCCTGCCGCGACATCAAGATCTGGAGATCGTCCCCAAGGCTGATCAGACCCCGGTCGAACATCCAGTGTGCCGTGCTCGATAGGCCAATGCCGTTATGGACGGTATCGGGCCCATTCTTCTCAACGGGTCGGATGTGAGCAGCATTTACTTCGGCGCGCCCGCCACCATTGATCAGTTTCAGTCCGGAGATCGCGCAGCGCTCACCATACGCCCGCAGCACGATGCGTCTGAAAACGCGATCTCGGACGGCCCGGGACGTTAATTGAAGCACCCGGTTGCGTTCTTGCTCGAAGACGTACAATGCCTGTTCTTCCGCAAGGCCCGGTATTGGCAGTGGGTCGTCTACGCGAGGCAGAACCGGATCTCGATCGTCCAATCCCCGCTCCAAGATGCGATTGAAGTCAGCGACGGATATCGGCCTGACTGCTGCCTGGGCACGCCCGGATATCTTGCCGTCACTATTCAGTAGACCCTGTTCAACAGGCCCGTCTTCGCTCTTGAATCCGACCGGAGAAAAGAACGGGAGATACGAACTCGGTTCAATCAAAGCGAGATACATTCCGGACGCCACGGGATCCGGAATGATCTGCTGAACGCGAGCGATTGCAAAATAGCCTTTGGACTGTTTAATTTTAGTGGGCTCAAGATAGACAATCCAATTGCCAACGCTTTGTTGAGCCCGACCGAGATATTGCTTCGGGAATTGATATTGCACCGTCGGATCGTCGTCATAGATCGAATCCGACCGATGCATGAAGACGCAATGCCCCGATGGCGCTTCCCTGATCGTTTCCACCATCGCTGCCCCGCCCTTAGAACTCCACCACCGCGCGGATCGACTTGCCGTCGTGCATCAGGTCGAAGCCCTCGTT
The DNA here is from genome assembly GCA_040380755.1 of Methylobacteriaceae bacterium. Lineage (GTDB taxonomy): Bacteria > Pseudomonadota > Alphaproteobacteria > Rhizobiales > Beijerinckiaceae > Alsobacter. Next base: position 9,252 of record JBEIIL010000132.1, read on the forward strand.
GATGCGGTCGAGCGGCAGGGTGTGGGTGATCAGCGGGTCGATGGCGATCCTGCCCTCCATGTACCAGTCGACGATGCGCGGCACGTCGGTGCGGCCGCGGGCGCCGCCGAAGGCGGAGCCTTTCCACACCCGTCCGGTGACGAGTTGGAACGGGCGCGTGGCGATCTCGGCGCCGGCCGGGGCAACGCCGATGATGATCGACTGGCCCCAGCCCTTGTGACAGCACTCCAGCGCCTGGCGCATCACCGTGACGTTGCCGGTGCAGTCGAAGCTGTAGTCGGCACCGCCTTTGGTGAGATCCACCAGGTAGGGCACGAGATCGCCCTGGACTTCCTTGGGGTTGACGAAATCCGTCATGCCAAACTGCTCGGCCATCGCCCTCTTGGCCGGGTTGACGTCCACCCCGACGATCTGCTCGGCGCCGATGAGGCGCAGGCCCTGGATGACGTTGAGGCCGATGCCGCCGAGGCCGAACACTGCGACGTTGGCGCCCGGCCCCACCTTGGCGGTGTAGATTACCGCCCCGACGCCTGTCGTCACGCCGC
>JBEIIL010000133.1:0-9705 GCA_040380755.1 Methylobacteriaceae bacterium
CTGAGGGCGATCCCGCCGTCATCGGTGCGGTCGGCCTGTCGCCGAAGGCCGATGCGATCGTCCGCCCGCTGATCGCGGCGGCCGACGCCATCGTGCTCGCCGGCTACGACCCGATCGAGATGCGTCAGGGCTGGCGCCATCCGTGGCCGGCTTCGCTGGCCGTCGTCGATCTCATTGCCGAGGCGATGCCGCACGGCATGCATGCGGCGACGCTGGTCTGCGAGGGCGACGTGGCGGCCGCGCTGGCGAGCCTCGCCGACCGGCTGGAACCGCGAGACACCTGGCCGGACGGCCTGCCTGGCCGGGTGCGCGCCGCCCTTCGCGAGGCGTTTGTTCCGCCAGGCGCGTGGGGTCCCGGCGTGGCCTTCACGGTGCTGCGCGCCGTGGCGGCCGTCGACACCGTCGCGACGGCCGATTCCGGCGCGCACCGGATCCTGCTCAGCCAGACCTGGACGTGCGACCGGCCGCGGACGCTGCTGCAGTCGACGGCGCTCTGCACCATGGGGTGCGCGCTGCCGCTCGCCACCGGGGCGGCGCTGGGCAGCGGCCGGCCCAGCCTGTGCTTCGTCGGCGATGCCGGGTTGGAGATGGTGCTGGGCGAGCTTGCGACGCTGCGCGACCTGCAGGTTCCGGTGGTCATCGCCGTCATGGTCGACGAGAGCCTCGGGCTGATCGAGCTGAAGCAGCGCCAGTCCGGGCTGGCCAATGCGGGTGTCGACTTTGGCGCCACCGACTTTCCGGCCGTCGCCCGCGCGATGGGCGGCCACGGTGTCCGGGTGGACTCTGCGGCCGCGCTGGAGACGGAGGCGCGTGCGGCCTTTGCCCGGCCGGGCTTCACGGTGCTGGCCTGCGTGATCGGCCGGCGCGCCTATGACGGAGCGTTCTGATGAGCCGTCCTGCCAAGCGGCCGCGCGATCAGCGCCTTGACCTGTTTCGCGGGCTGACGATGCTGATCATCTTCATTGCTCATGTGCCCGACAACCCCTGGATGCTCTGGATCCCGGCCCGGTTCGGGTTCTCGTCGGGCACCGAGCTGTTCGTGTTCTGCTCGGGCGTGGCGAGCGCGCTGGCGTTCGGCAGCGTGTTCGAGACCCGCGGCCTGGCGCTTGGCACGGCGCGGATCGCCTTCCGCTGCTGGCAGGTCTACTGGGCGCATATGGGCCTGTTCATGGCCAGCGTCGCGCTCGCTGCCGGGATCGACAGGCTGACGGGCACGACCGAGGCGCTCGCGACCCAGTTCGGCCCGCTCCTGACCGATCCGGCAGGGGCCATGCTGGGCGTGGCAACATTGGGCTGGCTGCCGCCCTATCTCGACATCCTGCCGATGTATCTTGTCATTCTGGCGCTGATCCCGGCGATGATGGCGCTGCGCCGGTTGCATGCCGTGCTGCCATTCGTGCTCGCCGCGATCCTCTATCTCGCCGCCTGGCTCGGCGGGCTGCAGCTGCAGGGCGAGCCCTGGCAACAGTTCGCTTGGTTTCTCAATCCGTTTGGCTGGCAGCTGGTGTTCTTCCTGGGCTTCTTCTTTGCCAGCGGCTGGCTGCCGGTGCCGCCATTGCGGCGTCCTGCGCTGGTTTGGTCCGCGGCGGCGCTGCTGGTGGCGTGCGTGCCTGTCGCGTTCTGGGGGATCTACGAGCACGCTCCTGCCGTTCAGGCGGTCCGTTCGCTGCTCCTGCCGATCAACGAGAAGGCGGATCTGCACATTCTGCGCGTGCTGCATTTCCTGGTCCTCGCCTATGTGGTGCTGAGCCTTGTCGATCCCTACCGGATGCGGCTCGACGCGACGTGGCCCGGGCGGGTGCTGGTGATGATCGGCCGTCAGTCGCTCGGCACCTTCATGGCCAGCCTGATCGTCGCGCGCGTCGCGGGCGTCACGCTCGACCTTGTCGGCCGCACCGCCGGTCCTGTGGCTCTCGTCAACATCGCCGGCCTGGCCTGCGTGGTGGTGGCGGCGATGATCGTCGGCTGGTTCAAGAGCGCGCCCTGGGCCGCCCCGCGGGTGGCGCGTGTGGAAGGGCCCGAGCCGGTGCGCCCGGACACCAGGGACACTGCCGGCGGACAATCGCCGCGGACCGCCAGCGATGTCACCTTTGCCTAAACTTTTGCAGGCCTAATCACCATCGGGACGCCGGGGCGAATCGGGGACACGGGTGAGCGACGATGCGCTGATCGCAAGGCTGCTGAACCGGGAGGAGCGGGCCTTCCGGGAGCTCGTGCGGCAATACAACTCCATGATGCTGGCGTTTGCGCGCAGCTTCGTGCGCGATGCCGGCACCGCCGAGGAGGTGGTGCAGGAGACCTGGCTGGCCGTGCTCGATGGACTGGAGCGGTTCGAGCGCCGCTCCTCCCTGAAGACCTGGATCTACGCGATCCTGGCCAACAAGGCGCGCACCGCGGCCTTGCGCGCGCGCCGGACCGTGCCGTTCTCCGATCTCGGCACGCTCGACGGCCCGCCCGTCGACGCCGACCGGTTCCGCGCCGATGGCCACTGGGCCGTCGGAATCGAGCCCTGGGACGGCATGACGCCGGAGCGGCTGCTGGAGAGCCGCGAAATCTGGACTCACGCACGGGCCGCCATCGAGGCCCTGCCGGAAGCGCAGCGTGCCGTTCTGATCCTGCGCGATGTCGAAGAGCAGGACGGTGTCACCGTCGCGCAGATGCTCGGCATCAGCGAGGGCAACCAGCGCGTGCTGCTTCATCGGGCCCGCGCGAAAGTCCGAGACGCGCTGGCAGATACCTTGGGATCGAGAAAGACGACAAAATCGTAACATGGGCTGTAACGGTCCGGTGGATCGGGCGACATCGCAATGAGGAGACGCATCATGAACTGCAAGGACGTCAGCGCCCGCGCCAGCGCCCATGTCGACGGCGAACTCGGCTTTGTCGAGCGTGCCCAGATGCGCGCCCATCTGTTCATCTGCACGCACTGTCGCCGCTATGTGCAGCAGCTCGGTGCGACCATCGCGGTCGTGCGCGGCCGGCAGTGGGTCGCACCCGATGAGGATGCGGAGGAGCGCGCGGTTGCGCTCATGCACAAGCGTCCGCCAACGGCCGACGGATCATCGCCGTTCAACTGCTCGTGAATGCCGTAACGGTGATGCCTCGTCCGGTGACTGATCTGCGTTACTCAGGCAGGAGGTCGCCGTCATGCACGACAGGTTCAACGGACAGCATGGCACCGACCAGGCCGTCGCGATTGCCGCTTTCGAGCGGGCCGTTTCCGCGCTGGCTGCGCACCGGCCACTTGCCGGCGCCAATCTCGACGAAGCGGTCACGCTTGCTCCGGACTTCGTCGCCGCCCACGCGCTGAAGGGGTTTGCAGCGCTGACTCTGGGTCGCGCCGAGCTTCGGCCCCACGCCGTGGGCGCCGCCCTGGAAGCCCGCGCGGCAGCCGGTCGCGCCGGCCGCCGCACGGCTGCCGAAACGGCGCTCCTCGATGGTCTCGACATCGCAGTGACAGGACGCTTCACGGATGCTGCGGCACGGCTGGAGCGTCAGCTGGAAACCGAGCCGCGCAACTTCCTGCTGCTCAAGCTCGCCCATGCGCTGCGCTTCATGGCGGGCGATCTCGATGGAATGCTGGCGGCCACGTCGGCCGTACTGCCGCACTGGACCGAGGCGGAGCCGGCAGCGGGCTACGTTTATGGCTGCCATGCCTTCGGCCTCGAGGAGGCCGGGCACTACGCCGAGGCCGAACGCTACGGCGCGCTGGCGCTGGAGCGCGCGCCCGACGACGCCTGGGGCCTGCACGCGATCAGCCATGTCGACGAGATGAAGGGGCGCACCCGCGAGGGGATCGCCCGGCTGGAGGCCAGCCGCGCGCTCTGGAGCCGGTGCAACAACTTCCAGTTCCATCTCGCCTGGCACCTGGCGCTCCTGCACATGGAAGCGGGGGCCCATGACCATGTCCTGGCGCTTTACGACACCGAGATCCGGCCGCAGCCGACCGATGACTACCGGGATGTTGCCAACGCAGCCTCACTGCTGTGGCGCCTGAGGCTCGCCGGCATCGCGGTCGGTGACCGCTGGGACGAGCTGCGCGCATTGGGCCAGCGCCGGGCCACCGACACGACGCTGATGTTTGCGAGCCTGCATCATCTGTTTGCCCTGGCGGCTGGCGGCGATGCGCCCGCCATCGATTCGGTGCTGGCGTCCTGGGAGGCCGAGGTGGCGCATGGCCGCGGCGATCAGGCCGATGTCGCGGCCTGTGTCGGCCTCGATCTGGCGAGGGTCATCGCCGGCCGCGTACGGCCGGGAACCGACTATGCGGGACTGGCGCGTCGGCTGCCGGCTCTCGGAGGCAGCAACGCCCAGCGCGACGTGTTCCTGCAGACCCTTGCCACCACCGCCGCGCGGAACGGCGATGCCCAAGCGGTCGTGACCGTGATGACCACCCGCCACACGCTGCGCGGGTCGGATCGCTTTTCCCGGCGCCTGGCGGAACTCGTCGCCGCCTGAGGTGTGGAAGTTCCCCATGCCGGCCAAGGCGGTATCCAGTCCGCGTGGCCGGAATGAGCATTTCCTGCGTGCGCCCGGCCTGCCCTGCGTTAGGATCAACGCCGGCCGACGCAAAGCGGCGCGTACAGGGGGACGGTTGATGAACGCGTTGCGATGCGCAGGGCTGGTGGTTGCCGCCGCCCTTGTCGGCTCCCCCGCTTCGGCCTGTCCGGCTCCGGTGCCCTGCGTCACGGCGAATGGCGAATACCTGCTGCGGCTGCCCGCTGGCTGGGATGGCCGCACGCCGCTGCCGGTTCTGGTGTTCATGCATGGCTATCGCGGCTCGGCCGCGGACGTGATGGCGGATGAGGCGCTGGTCCGCGTCATGGCATCCACCGGAACCGCCCTGGTGGCGCCGCAGGGTCGCGATGCCACCGGACGGGGGCGCGGCTGGTCTTTTCCCGGCAAGCTCGAGCCCGGCCGCGATGACATCGCGTTCATCGAGGAGGTTGTGGACGACCTGCTCGGAAAAGTGCCCGTCAACAGGGCGAAGCTGGTCGCGTCGGGCTTCTCGCTTGGCGGGTCCATGACGTGGTTCCTGGCCTGCCAGGGGCAAGGCCGCTTCGCCGCCTATGCGCCGGTAGCAGGCGCGTTCTGGGAGCCTGAACCCGAGCCGGGGGCCTGCCCGGCCGGGCCGCAGCCGCTGCGCCACATTCACGGGCTTGCCGATCCCACCGTGCCGATGACCGGGCGGGTCATCGATCCGGCCGGACGGCGCCTGCGCCAAGGCAATGTGCTGCGCGGAATCGCGACCTGGCGGGCCGTCAATGGCTGTCCGGAGGCGCCAAGCCGGACGGTCGTCGAGGATGGGCTGAGCTGCCGCACCTGGGAGGCCGGAGCCTGCAGGTCGGGCCGCGAACTGGTGCTGTGCCTGCACGAGGGGGAACATGAGATCGACGCCCGCTGGGCGGGCGCCGCCATGGACTGGGCCGCAGGGCTTGCGGCGACCGGATCAAGGGCGAAGACGGCGGCCGGGCCGAGGCCCTGACCGCCGTCCCGGGGCCTCAGGAGGCGCTGTTGCGCTCCATGGTCTCGAACACGTAGGCGGCGATGAAGCCGAAGATCACGTGTCCGACATAGCTCATGAAGGAGAGGTCGCCGCCCCATTCCATGAGCAGGAAAGGCAGGCCGGCCAGCGGCGCAAAAATGCCCAGCGCGTTGAACCAGGTGAATGACCCCCAGCTCAGGCAGTTGGCCAGCAGCGGCGAGGGATTGATCAGGCGCGTGGCACTGACGGCGGTGACGACCAGCCAGAAGATGGCCATCGCGACGGTCGTCTTGCCGGTGACGGCGGCAAAGACCAGGAACGCGGTGAAGGCAGCCCAGACGCCGATGTCGAGCAGGACGGACCAGCGCGGCACGAAGCGCGACGCGACGTAGTAGGCGACCGGATAACCGACGATGCCGACGAGGTAGTGGGCGGCGGTGGCCGTGGGCTGCAACAGTTCGACGCCAGTCCAGGTCCGCACCAGAGAAATCACCAGGCCTGGCGGCTCGAGCGGCCCGCCGATGATCCAGGCCGTAATCACCCGGGCCCAGATCTCCCAGGCCATCAGGGCGACGTAACCGCCTGTCAGCAGATGAAAAATGGTCCGACGCCCGGGCAGAGCGAAGGCGGGCGAGACGGGGATCGATGAGCTGGCTGGCATGGACATGGCCGGGTTTCCCTTGGAGACGGACAGCACACCATCCGCTCTTGGTAGTCGACCAGAGCAGCGCGACGTTACAGCGCGCCGCGCGCGGGCTTACGCGCTGATTCGGTCGCCCGGCGTTCAGCCCGGCAACTCTCCCACTTTGCGAAAGATGGTTATATATTCGGCAAACTTGGCGATCAAATTTTGCGAAGGTTTGATGTAGCGGTTGCGGCGATCGGCAGAGTTCTCGACCAGCACAATCCAATGGTCTGATTCAAGGCGCCTGATGAACGCCCTGATCTGACTTTCACTATAATCGACTGAACGGTATAGATGCTTGAGGTTATTCGTCCGGTCGCTTCCGTAAGAAGCCATAATTTGAAGAATAACATCAAATCCAATGACAGAATTATAAGTGGGAAGGTTCAGTTTTTCCCACGTCCTGACCATCAGGAGATGCTTCGCTGCCGTATCGATTTCCATCGAACGCCCCGAGTTAAAGCCTAAAATAAAGACTACCCACGCTTGTAAGCTGGTGCCAACGGATATTTACGAGGGATTTCGGGGTCTTCCGCCGACTCCTGCCGGGCCATGGCGATCCGGGTCCGGACTGCGGGCTTCCCGGCCAAATCCGCAGCAATCAAAAGGGCATGCGGCCCGCCGCGGATCAGGGCCGCGGCTGGACCGGCTGCGTGGCCCTGGTCGGCTCCCCATCCGCCCGGGAGGACCGGAGCAGGGCCCACTCCTCCACGACACGCCCGTCGGGCAGATGGCAGAACCCGACCTCGCCGGTGGGGCCGGTGCGGATCTCGAGCCTGCCGCCAAGGCTGACACAATAGGCCGAGGCTGGGTTGGGCAGTGCCGTTGCCGGCTGGGCCAGAGCCAGCAGCAGGCCGGCAACCAAGGCAGTACGGCTCACGCGGGCGCCCCGTAGAGGTGGCAGGCGACGCTTCGCCCCTCGGCGACGGTCTGCAGCGCAGGCGCGAGCGACCGGCACACCGGCATCACCCGGGGGCAGCGCGGGTGGAAGTGACAGCCTGGCGGCGGATCGACTGGCGAAGGTGGTTCGCCCTCCTGGAACGCCATCGCGACAGCCGCGGCCGGGTCGGGCACCGGCGAGGAGGCCTTCAGCAGCTGGGTGTAGGGATGCAGCGGCTCCTCGAAAATCCCGGGAACCGGGCCGCTCTCGACGACGCGGCCGAGATACAGCACCACGACGCGCCGGCAGAAATGACGGACGACGCCAAGATCGTGGGAAATGAACACGAAGGCGAGCTCGCGCTGCGCCTTCAGCCGCTCCATCAGCACCAGGATCTGGGCCTGCACGCTGACATCCAGCGCCGAGACCGGCTCGTCGGCGAACACCAGGTCGGGACCGAGCGCCAGCGCGCGGGCGATGCCGATGCGCTGGCGCTGGCCGCCGGAGAACTCGTGCGGATAGCGCCGCGCGTGCTCCGGCCGCAGCCCGACCAGCGACAGCAGCTCGGCGATGCGGGCCGCACGGCCTGCCGGCGGCACGACCGCGTGCAGCATCAGCGGCTCTCCCAGTATGTCGGCCACGGTCATGCGCGGGTTGAGCGAGGCATAGGGATCCTGGAAGACGATCTGCATGTGGCGCCGGCGCGCGCGCATCTCGCTTTCGTCCAGCCGGGTCAGGTCCTCGCCCATGAACGAGACCGTGCCGGAGGTCGGATCGATGAGCCGCAGCAGCATGCGGCCCAGCGTGGACTTGCCGCAGCCCGATTCGCCGACCAGCGCCAGCGTCTCGCGCGCGGCGATCGTCAGCGAGACGCCGTCGACGGCGTGGACGACCTGCCGCGCGGGGCCCGCCCCGAGCCGGGCGGCGATGCGCTCGCCGATCTGCAGGCGGCGCTCGAAGCGCTTCGACACCGCATCGAGTTCCAGGACCGGGGCGCTCATGCGCGCAGCCCCAGCGGGTGGTGGCAGCGCGCCTGGCGTCCTTGCGCGTGCGCGGCGAGCGGCGGCATCTCGAGGCAGGCGGCGTCGGCGCGCGCGCAGCGCTCGCGGAAGCTGCAGCCCGGGGGCAGGGCGAGGAGCGAGGGCGTGCTGCCGGGGATCTGCGCCAGCAGGCCGCCGGGCTCGGCGTCGCCCGGTACCGAATCGAGCAGCCCCTGCGTGTAGGGATGGTGCGGGCGCGAGAGCACGTCGCCGGCGGCGCCGGTCTCGACGATGCGGCCGGCATACATCACGGCGATGCGGTCGGCCAGGTTCGAGACCACCGCGAGATCGTGGGTGATCCAGATCAGCGCGACACCGGTCTCGCGCGCGAGACGTCGCACCTCGAACAGGATCTGCCCCTGGATCGACACGTCGAGCGCCGTGGTCGGTTCGTCGGCGATGATCAGGTCGGGGCGATGGAGCAGCGCGATCGCGATCGCCACGCGCTGGCGCATACCCCCCGAGAGCTGGTGCGGGTAGGCGCGCAGGCGCTCGCGCGCGCTCGGGATCCCGACGAGGGCGAGAAGTTCCTCGGCGCGCGCCAGTGCCGCGGCACGCGCGACGCGCTCATGCGCGTGCACGGCGAGGACCATCTGCTCGCCGACGCTCAGCACCGGGTTGAGCGTCATCATCGGGTCCTGGAAGACCATCGCGATGCGCCGCCCGCGCAGCCGGCGCAGCTTCTCGCGCTCGAGGCCCACCAGTTCCTGGCCGTCGAAGCGGATCGAGCCGCCGACGATGCGCCCCGGCGGATCGACGAGGCCGAGGATCGAGAAGCCGGTGACGGTCTTGCCGGAGCCGGACTCCCCGACCAGGCCGAGGATCTCGCCGCGCGCGACCTCGAGGTCGACGCCGTCGATCGCCTTGAGCACGCCGGCGCGCGTGAAGAAATGCGTCGCGAGACCGCGCACCTCGAGCAGCGGCGCGGGCGGACTCATCGCCGCAGTCTCGGATTGAGCTGCTCGCGGATCTGGTCGCCGACGACGTTGATGGCGACGATCAGAACGATCAGCGCGATGCCGGGATAGATCGAGATCCAATAGCGGCCGGCGAGCAGGTGCTGGTAGCCGGTCGCGATCAGCATGCCGAGCGACGGTTCGGTCGTCGGCAGGCCGAGGCCGAGGAAGGACAGCGTCGCCTCGAGCGCGAGCGAGTTCGCGACCTGGACGGTGGCGACGACGATCAGCGGCGGCAGGCAGTTGGGCAGGATGTGGCGGAAGATCACCGTGCGCGCCGAGAGCGGCGTCGACAACGCCGCCTCGACGTAGTCCTTGCCGCGCTCGGCCACGGCCGCGCCGTGCGCCGTGCGGGCGAAATACGCGTACTGCGCCGCGACCAGCGCGGCGATCAGCTGCGGCTTGCCCTTGCCGAGCGAAGCCGACAGCACGAGCGCGAGCAGGATCGCCGGAAAGGAGAGCTGCAGGTCGACGATGCGCATCACCAGCGCCTCGACCTTGCCGCCGACGAAGGCGGCGAGCGTGCCCATGCTCGCGCCCAGCGCGAGGGCGATGGCGCCGGCGAGCAGGCCCATCTGCAGCGACGTGCGCAGGCCGTAGACCATCGCCGAGAGCAGGTCGCGCCCCTGCGGATCGGTGCCGAGCAGGTGGACATAGCC
>JBEIIL010000134.1:0-9694 GCA_040380755.1 Methylobacteriaceae bacterium
CTGTCGCCCCTCGGCCTGCAGGGGCTGCTGGCCGTCGCCGGCATCGCCTGCTGCGTCGCCATGTCGATGCCGCAGGTCCATATCGTCGCCTATTGCGGCGACCTCGGCTATGGCGTCGCCAACGGGGCGCAGATGCTGTCGCTGATGCTCGGCTTCGGCATCATCTCGCGGATCGGCTCGGGATTTGTCGCCGACAGGATCGGCGGGCTGGCGACGCTGCTGCTCGGCGCCGCGCTGCAGGGGCTGGCGCTGCTGCTCTACCTCGCCTTTGACGGGCTGGCGTCGCTTTATGTGATCTCGGCGCTGTTCGGCCTGTTCCAGGGCGGCATCGTGCCGAGCTACGCCATCATCGTGCGCGAGTATTTTCCTGCGGGCGAGGCGGGCGAACGGGTCGGCATGGTGCTGATGGCGACGCTGTTCGGCATGGCGCTGGGGGGCTGGCTGTCGGGCGCCATCTTCGATTTCACCGGCACCTACCAGGCCGCCTTCGCCAACGGGCTGGCGTGGAACCTGGTGACGGTGTCGATCATCTCCTGGCTGATGCTGCGCGCCGGACGCCGCACCGCCGTCGCCGCCTGAACCGGACGCCTAAACGCTGCGGCCGATTTCCATCCTGGCGATCTGCTCGGCATGGACCTCGTCGGGCCCGTCCGCCAGGCGCAGGATGCGGGCCATGGCCCACAGGTGCGGCAGGATCGAGATGTCGGTGACGCCGCCGCCGCCGAAGGCCTGCATGGCACGGTCGATGACGCGCTGCGCCATGCGGGGTGCCACCACCTTGATCATGGCGATCTCGCGCCGCGCCACCTTGTTGCCGACCGTGTCCATCATGTGGGCCGCACGCAAAACGAGCAGGCGTGCCTGCTCAATCTCCATGCGCGAGTCGGCGATCCACGACCGGACCACGCCCTGGTCGGAAATCGGCTTGCCGAACGCCACCCGGCTGCGGGTGCGCTGGACCATGAGCTCAAGCGCCCGCTCGGCCATGCCGATCAGGCGCATGCAGTGGTGGATCCGGCCCGGCCCGAGCCGGCCCTGGGCAATCTCGAAGCCGCGCCCCTCGCCGAGCAACATGTTGCCGGCCGGCACGCGGACATCGTCGAACCGCACCTCCCAGTGGCCTTCCGGCGCATGGTCGAACCCCATCACGGGCAGGAACCGCACCACGGTGACGCCGGGCGTGTCGCGCGGCACCAGGATCATGCTCTGGCGCTGGTGGCGCGGCGCCTCCGGATCGGACTGGCCCATGACGATGAAGATCTTGCAGCGGCGGTCACCTGCGCCGGATGCCCACCATTTGTGGCCATTGATGACGTAGTCGTCGCCGTCCCGCCGAATGGCGGTGCGGATGTTGGTGGCGTCAGAGGACGCGACGTCCGGCTCGGTCATGCAGAAGGCGGAGCGGATCTCGCCGGCGAGCAGCGGCACGAGCCAGCGCTGCTGGTGCTCGGGCGTGGCGTAGCGGGCCAATACCTCCATGTTGCCGGTGTCCGGCGCCGAGCAGTTGCAGGCCTCCGGGGCGAGGTGTGGCACGCGCCCCATGATCTCGCACAGATGGGCGTAGTCGAGATTGGACAGGCCGGCGCCGAGGTCGCTCTGCGGCAGGAACATGTTCCACAGGCCACGCCGCCTCGCCTCGACCTTGAGGCGGGTCAGCACCGGCGATTCCGACCAGCGGTCAGGGCCGGCCGAGAAAGCGTCATGCTCGTGCTCGCCCGGCAGCACGCAGTCGGCCATGAAACGATCAAGCTCGGCCTTGAGCGCCAGCGCGCGCGGCGACGGATCGGGTATCATGGGGCCCTCCTGCTGTTGCGGCGAGCCGACGCCATCGCGCGCCGCTTGTCCAGTCGAAATCATCCCGGCACGCGGCTTGCTGCGTGGCCATCACCTGACGGAGACGCACCGATGACCGGCCCCGCTGCCCCGCTCGCCCGCTACGCCGCCTACAAGCGCATGGGCGATTTCGTGTTCCTGTCCGGCATCATCGCCGTCGACCCGGCGCGCCAGATGGTGGTGCAGGGCTATGGCGACATTCCCGAGGAGGCGCAGGTGCTGCTCGGGCGGACCGGCGAGATGTCGGTCGACGTCAAGGAGGGGCCGATGCTGGCGCAAAGCTGGTACGTGCTCGACCGCATCCGCGCGACGATCGAGAGCGCCGGCGGGCAGATGTCGGACGTGTTCAAGCTGGTGCAGTACTTCCGCGACCTGCGCGACTACCCGTCCTACAACCGTGTGCGCAAGCTGTTCTTCCCGACCGACCCGCCGGTCAGCACCGTCGTGCAGGTGACAGCCATGCTGCCGGACGAACGGGTGCTGGTCGAGGTCGAGGCCACGGCCTATCTGCCGCAGCGCTGACGGCACGAAGCCTGCTTGAAGAGAAACAAGGAGAACCGCATGGCGCGCTATGACATCGAGGGGTTCCGCCGCCGGATCGGGCCGGTCCGGGTCGAGGACAATCCCGCACTGGTGAAGCAGAAGAGCCGCGACTTCTACTGGTACTCGCCGGTGCTCAAACGTCAGCTCGACGCGGTGACGGGCGACCTCATCGTGTTGCCGACGAGCGAGGACGAAGTGCTCACCGTGCTGGCGGCAGCCCACGCCTTCGGCATTCCGGTAACGCCGCGCGGCACCGGCACCGGCAATTACGGCCAGGCCATGCCGCTCTCGGGCGGCATCGTGCTCGACCTCTCCGGCTTCAACACGGTGCGGGAGATTGGACGCGGCCGGGTGGTGGCCGACCCGGGTGCCGTGCTGGCGGCGATCGACGCGCAGACACGGCCCGACAGCGGGCAGGAGCTGCGGCTGCACCCCTCAACCTACCATACCGCGACGCTGGGCGGCTTCATCGCCGGCGGCTCGGGCGGCGTCGGCTCGATCCGCTGGGGCGGGCTGCGCGATGCCGGCAACATCCTGTCGCTGCGCGTCGCCACCATGGAGGCGAGCCCGCGCATCCTGGCGCTGTCGGGCGACGATCTGCACAAGGTCAGCCACGCCTACGGCACCAACGGCATCATCACGCAGGTGTCGGTGCCGCTGGCGCCGGCCTACGGATGGGTCGACGTGATCGTCGGCTTCGACACACTGGAAGCCGCCGCCGCCTATGCCAACGGGGTGGGCGAACAGGACGGACTGTTGCTGAAGAACCTCGCGGTGATCGCCGCGCCAGTGCCGCATGACTATTTCCCGCGCCACCGCCGCTTCCTGCCGCGCGACAAGGCGGTGGCGATCGTCACCGTGGCGGATTTCGCCGTCGACGCGCTCGTCGCCGTCACCGGGCGTGACCGCCGGGCCGAGATCCTGATGCGGGGCGACCGGCTCGCGCCGGAGGACGCGAAGGGGCTGCCGCCGGGCTTCGAGCTCGGCTGGAACCATACGACGCTGCGCGCGCTGCGGGTGGATCCCTCCATCACCTACCTGCAGGTGCTGTATCCCTTCCCCAACCAGCTGCGGCTGGTGAGCGAGATCCATGCCCGCTTCGGTGACGAGGTGCCGGCGCATCTGGAATTCGTGCGCTTCGACGGCAAGGTCACCTGCTTCGGCCTGCCGCTGGTGCGCTTCACCACCGAGGAGCGGCTGGCCGAGATCATCCGCATCCACGAGGACATGGGCGCGCCGATCTTCGATCCGCACCGCTACACGCTGGAAGAGGGCGGCATGAAGCAGACCGACGCGGTGCAGCTCGCCTTCAAGCGCGAGGCCGACCCGCAGGGGCTGCTCAACCCGGGCAAGATGATCGCCTGGGAGGACCCGGACTTCGACCTCGCCTCCGGCAAGACCTTCCTGTTCCGCGGGCTGGCGGAGTCCGACTGATGCGGGTGCTCGTCGTCCACTGCCATCCCTGCGAGGAGAGCTTCGGGACGGCGCTGCGCGACGGCGTGCTTGAGGGGCTGCGGGCCGGCGGGCACGAGGCACGGCTGCTCGACCTCTACGCCGAAGGCTTCGACCCGGTGATGGATGCGGCCGAACGGCGGGGCTACCATACGCCGTGCGCCAACGAGGCGCCGGTCGCCGCGCATCTGGCGCTGCTGCGCTGGTGCGAGGGGCTGATCTTCGTCCACCCGACCTGGTGGTACGGGCCGCCGGCGATGCTGAAGGGCTGGCTCGACCGGGTGTGGGTGCCGCACGCCACCTTCACGATGCCGGAGCCGGGCAAGCCCATCGGCCGGGTGCTGACCAACATCCGGCATCTGGGCGTGGTGACGACGCTGGGCTCGCCCTGGTGGTGGTGGACCGTCGTGATGGGTGCACCGGGCCGCAAGATCCTGCTGCGCGGGCTGAAACCGCTGGTGGCGCCGCAGTGCAGGACGCAGTGGCTGGCGCTGCACCGCCTGGATTCGGCGACGCAGGACCAGCGCACGGCCTTTCTGGCGAAGGTCGTGCGCGAGATGCGGCTGGCCTGAGCGTCGGCCTGCCTGATCGACCCGCGAGACCGGGATCCTGGCCGGGCAGCCTTTATGCAAGCCCGAGCGTGGCGTCGAGCTCGCGGTAGTCCGGCAGGGTCGTGTCGATCGCCAGGCCGGCACGCAGGACGGTGCGGTCGCTTTGCGGCCGCGACAGCAGTTCGGAAAAGCTGCGGGCGCGGAACAGGACCAGGTCCGCCGGCCCGCCTTCGCGCAACATGCCGGCCGGCAGGCCGAGCGCCCTGGCCGGGGTTGTGGTGACCGTGCGGGGCCAGTCGCCGATCGGGTGGTCGAGATGGGCGATGCGGGTCGCCTCCCGGTAGACCTCGACAAGGTCGAGGTCGCCATAGGCGTAGAACGGATCACGGGTGTTGTCGGACGCGACCATCACCGGCACGCCACGCGCCGCAAGCTCGTGCAGGAGCGTGACGCCACGGCGGCGCGGGGTGTGACCTTCGGTGCGGTCCTGCAGGTACATGTTGCACATGGGCAGCGACGCGACCGCGATGCCGGCCTGGGCGACGAGGTCCATGGTCCGGTCGGCCTCGCTCTCGCCCTGGGTCGACAGCGAGCAGCAATGGCCGACGAGGATGCGGCCAGCGAAGCGGTGGCGGATCGCCGCCTGGGCGATCAGGCGCAGCGAGGCCGCGCCGGGATCCATCGTCTCGTCGACGTGGAAATCGAGGTTCCACTCGCGCTCGGCGGCGATGCGGAACAGGCTCTCGATGCCCGTCTCCAGCGCCGGCTGCGGGTAGGTGACCGCGCCGAGCGTCGAGCCTGATCGGCTGACGACGTCCAGAACCGCCGTCATATGGCCGGGATCGAGAACCATCTCGATGCCGAACAGCGGCGAAGCCTGCAGGTCGATGCGGCCGGCCCAGGCCTCGCGCATGCGGGCAAAGACCGGCCAGGAGATCGCGGTCTGCGCCTCGCGGCTGTCGATATGGGTGCGGATCGCGACCGTGCCGTGGGCGTAGGCGCAGCGCAGGGCGAACTCCATGCGGGCCTCGACATCGGCTGCCGACCAGTTGGCGTCGCGGTCGGCCATCACGGCCGCCAGCGCGCCCGGGAAGGTGCCGTCGGGATTGGCGCGGCGTGGCCAGATATGGCCCTTGTCGAGATGGGTGTGGGCGTCGACGAAGCCGGGCCAGACCATGCCGCCGTCGAGGTCGAGCGCCGGCACGTCCTGCGGCAGCGCGCCCGGAGTTGCCAGCGCGGCGATGGACCCGTCCTCGACCAGCACGTCGGCGGCGACGCAGCCCACATCACGACGCGGCGGCAGGGTCACGCCCGCCACCAATGCGGCGGGTAGCGTCGCGTTGCGCAGGACGAAGCGCGGCCCCGACGGCGGCGTGGCGAAGCCGGTGCCCATTCAGTTCTCCCGCTTGACGGCGCTCTCGTGCCAGCGGCGCAGGAGCAGATGGGCGATGGCGCTTGTCGCGAGGAAGATGGCGATGCCGGAGCCGGAGATGAGCACCAGTGCGGCAAACATGCGCGGGATCTTCAGCTGATAGCTCGCCTCGAGGATGCGGTAGGCGAGGCCGGATGCATTGCCGCCGGAGCCGGCGACGAACTCGGCCACGACGGCGCCGATCAGCGCCAGGCCGCCGGAGATCTTCAAGCCGCCGAGAAAATAGGGCAGCGCCGCCGGCAGCTTCAGGTAGCGCATGGTCTGCCAGCGATTGGCACCGTAAAGCTGGAACAGGTTGACCAGATTGTGGTCGGCCGAGTTCAGCCCGAGGATCGTGTTGGACAGGATCGGAAAGAACGCAACCAGCCAGGCGCAGATCAGCAGGGACAAGGTCAGATCGCCGACCCAGATGATGATCAGCGGCGCGATCGACACCACGGGCGTCACCTGCAGGACCACCGCGTAGGGAAACAGCGACTTCTCCAGCCATTTGGACTGGGTGAACAGGATGGCCAGCGCAACACCGATCGTGACGGCGGCGATCAGCGCCGCGAAGGTGATGCGCAGCGTGATCCACAGCGCACCCGACAGCGTCCCCCAGTCCTGCACCAGCGTCTGGGCGATCAGCAGCGGCCCCGGCAGGATGTAGGACGGCACCGCATAGACGCGGACGAGGATCTCCCACGCGGCAAGCCCAAGGATGCCGACAGCCACCGGCGCGAGGGTGCCCGGCCAGGTGCTCGCCGGCACGCCAAGGATCCGGCGCTCCTGCGCGAAGACGGGCCGCGCCTCGGCGTCGGTGCCGTCATGGGCGACGGGAAGCACGCTGTCGGTCACAGGGCGATGGCCTTCTTCAGGGTCTCGGACGCGACGCGGCAGAGATGGGCATACTCGGCGGAGGTGCGGAACAGGTCGTCACGCGGATAGGGGGCGTCGACCTCGAGGTCGGCCATCACCCGGCCGGGCCGCGCCGCCATGACGACGATGCGCTGCGACAGGGAGACCGACTCGAACACCGAATGGGTGACGAACACTGCCGTGAAGCGGTTCTGCCACCACAGCGCGAGGAGATCGTCGTTGAGGCGATGGCGGGTGATCTCGTCGAGCGCCGCGAAGGGCTCGTCCATCAGCAGGATGCGCGGCCGCGTCACCAGCGCGCGGGCGATCGAGACGCGCATCTTCATGCCGCCGGAGAGTTCGCGCGGATAGGCCTTCTCGAAGCCTTTGAGCCCGACCAGCGCCAACATCTCGGCAGCGCGGGCCTCGGCCTCGGGTTTGCGCATGGATTTCAGAACAAGCGGCATCATCACATTGGCGATGGCGGTCGCCCACGGCATCAGCGTCGGATCCTGGAAGACGAAGCCGAGATCGCGCTCGAGACGGCCGGCGGAATCATAGGTCGTCGTCGGCCAGTCGATGCTGCCGGCGCTGGGCGCGCCGAGGCCGGCGACCATGCGAAGCAGCGTCGACTTGCCGCAGCCCGACGGGCCTAGCAGGCTGACGAACTCACCCTGCGCGAGGTCGAGATTGACGTCGCGAACCGCAAGCGTGCCATTGCCGAACTGCTTGGACACCCCGGCAATGCGGACCAGAGGCCGCGTCGCCGGGGTCCCGTCCAGGACTAACGGAGCCGACACGCGATCATGCCTTCCCGATGCCCTTGTTGATGAACTCGAGGCTGTAGGCCTTGGTGACGTCGAGACCGGTCGGGAACGCGCCGGTCGCCGCCATGGTCTCGTAGAAGCTCTTCCAGCGCTTCTCCGTCATGGCGCCGATGCCAAGCGTCAGGGCATCGCCCGAATTGACGATGCCCCGCTCGTTCATCACCTTGATCGCATAGGCGATCTTTTCGTCGTCCATGTCGGGATTGTCTTTCTTGATCAGCGCGTTGGCCGCCGCGATGTCGGGGCCGGCCTTCATGTAGGCGGCCCAGCCCTCCAGAGAGGCGCTGACGAAGCGCTGCACGACGTCCTTTTTCTCGTCGACCATCTTGCGCGAGATGTTGAGGGTCGTCTGATAGTTCTCGAAGCCGGCATCGGCGATCAGGTGGACGACTGGGTTGACGCCAGCCTTCATGATGGCGAAGGGCTCGGAGCTCAGGAAGCCCTGCTGCGAGGCCTGCTTGTCGGCCAGGAACGGCGCCATGTTGAAGGTATAGGGCCGCAGCTGCTCGTCGGTGAAGCCGAACTTCGCCTTGAGGAACGGCCAGTAGCTCGTGCGCCCGCCGGCGGCCACCAGCATCGGCTTGCCCTTCAGTGCCGGGAAGCTGTCATGTCCGACATCGGGGTGCGAAATGATGACCTGCGGGTCCTTCTGGAAGATCGAGCCGATGCACAGGAAGGGCAGGCCCTCGCGCACATAGTTGATGGCCTCGAAGCTGTTCGACATAATCATGTCGACACGGCCGCCCAGCAGCAATTGCGACGGGTTTTGCTGCGGTCCGCCCATGCGGATATCGGCATCGATGCCGTATTTCTTGTAGATGCCATTCGCAACGGCGTAGTAGAAGCCACCATGCTCGGCCTGGGCGCGCCAGTTGGTCTGGTAGCTCACCTTGTCGAGCGTCTGCGCGTTGACCCGTCCGCCGGTGACCGGCACGAGCAACGGCGCCGCTGCTGCGCCGCCCAGCAGACCCAGCGCGGCGCGCCGGTCGATGCGATACTTGGTTCCCGTCATCATGTCCTCCCTGTCCGTCCCCCGGACCCTGCCGGAACCGGTGCAACGTGCGTGCCGCTCCACCCGCCGCAAAGCACCAAGGGACGCTGCCGCGACCGTGGCTGATCCTTGAGCATAAGCCCGGAATTTCGGCACGTCAGCGCCCCATGCGACGGCTGTGCACTTCCGTGATACCGCCCGGCGGGGGTACGCTTCTTGCTGCCCCAACCGCATCCGCCGAGGGTCTCCAGGAGACTGCCATGACTGCCGCCGCCGCCAAGCCTGTTCACTCTGCCGCCGTTGACGCCGTTCTGGCCGAACTGGGCGACGTGCCGGTGATCACCGAGGCGACGGTGGTGCGGCGGCGGTCGCGCGACTTCTTCTGGTACAGCCCGATCCTCAATGCCGAGCTCAACGGCAAGTCGGCCGACGTGATCGTGGCGCCGCGCGACGAGGCCGATGTGATCCGCACGGCGGCCGCCTGTGCCCGCCACCGGGTGCCGCTGACGCCGCGCGGCGGCGGCACCGGCAATTACGGCCAGGCGGTGCCGCTCGAGGGCGGCGTGCTGCTCGACCTCACGGCGCTCACGGCGATCGAGTGGGTCAAGCCCGGGCTGGTGCGCGTCGGTGCCGGCGCCAAGATGCACGACATGGATGCGGAGCTGCGGCCGCAGGGCTGGGAGATCCGCCTGCACCCTTCGACCAAGCGCACCGCCACCATCGGCGGCTTCGTCGCCGGCGGGTCGGGCGGTGTCGGCTCGGTCACGTATGGGGGCCTGCGCGAGCCGGGCAACATCGTTGCCGCAAGGGTCGTGACGGTGGAGGAGGAGCCGCGCGTCATCGAGTTGCGCGGGGACGCGGCGCAGAAGGTCAACCGCGCCTATGGCACGACGGGCATCATCACCGCACTGGAGATGCCGCTGGCGCCGGCCTATCCGTGGATCGACGTGGTGGTGGCGTTCGACGACTTTTTCGATGCCGCGCAGGTCGGGCTGGAGACGGCGCTGGCCGACGGCATCATCAAGAAGCTGGTGACGCCGATCATCTGGCCGATCCCCGATTTTTTCGGGGCACTGAAGCCGGTCTGCCCAGACGGCAAGGCGGTGCTGATCTGCATGATCGCCGAGCCCTCGCTGGAGAGCTTCAAGGCGCTGCTCGCGGGACGCGGCACCGTGACGTTCGAGGCGCCGTCGGACGAGAGCCCCGGCAAGGTTCCGCTCTACGAATA
>JBEIIL010000135.1:0-9580 GCA_040380755.1 Methylobacteriaceae bacterium
CGCGCTCGCGGGCGCGCAGGACCGAGGGGCGAACCTTGCCCTGGCCTGTGTAGGGCGCGTTGGGGAACGGGCGGAAGCAGTGGGTGAGGATGGCGCCCGGTCGAAGCCGGTCGACCACCTCGTCATAGCTCGGCGGCGGATGGTCGATGTGGCACATCAGCGGCATTCCGGTCTCGTCGGCGACCTGCAGGGCGATGTCGAGCGGATGCGTACCCGACGTGCCCGAGGCGTGCTTGCCGACCCGGACCTTGATGCCGACCAGCACGTCGCGGTTGGCGTCCGCCACCTTGACCGCGTCGGCGGGCGCCATCATGCGAATCTCTTCGCTCTCGCCGACCATG
This sequence comes from Methylobacteriaceae bacterium, assembly GCA_040380755.1. Lineage (GTDB taxonomy): Bacteria > Pseudomonadota > Alphaproteobacteria > Rhizobiales > Beijerinckiaceae > Alsobacter. The sequence goes on from JBEIIL010000135.1 coordinate 342, forward strand.
ATGGTCTTGGAGAAGGCGTAGATGCCGGCAAACGACACGTGCAGATAGGCGAGGATGCGGGCCTCGCTGCGCTCGATCACGTGCTTGCGGAAGCCGAGGAAATTGCCGGGACCGGCGCTGCCGGTGTCGACCGAGGTGGTGACGCCGCTGTCGCGGCAGAACTGGTCGGCATCGATGCCGAGCGACGTGCCGCCCCAGTACACATGGGTGTGCAGGTCGATCAGCCCGGGCGTGACGATGTAGCCGGACACATCGCGGATCTCGGTTCCGGGCCCGCCCTTGAGGGACGCCCCGACGGCCGCCACCTTGCCGCTGGCGAACGCCACGTCGGCAATGCCGTCCAGCGACTGCGACGGGTCCACCACGCGGCCGCCGCGTAGGATGAGTTCATGGTCCATAGGCCCCTCCGATGCGCCGCTGGGCGCGGTCAATCCGGTTCGATGGCGCCCTTGCGCTCCACGATCATCCGGTAGTGCTCCGGCTCGCGGTGTCGGGCGAAATTGAAGGTCGTGGTCTTGTAGGAGCGCGTTGCATCGAGGTCGCAGCGTGCGAGCACGAGCTCGTCGTCCTGGGTGATCGCCTGGGCGATGATCTCGCCGGTTGGCGCGACGATCGACGAGTTGCCGATCATCTCGCAGCCCTCCTCGACACCGCATTTGGCGACGCCAACCACGAAGCTGCCGTTCTGGTAGGCGCCGGCCTGAAGCACCAACTGGTTGTGGAACTCGGACAGCCGGTCGTGATCGGGGGCCGGAGGATTGTGCCGCGGCGTGTTGTAGCCGATGAGGATCAGCTCGACGCCCTGCAGGCCCATGACCCGGTACGTTTCCGGCCAGCGCCGGTCGTTGCAGATCGCCATGCCGACGAGGCCACCCATGGTCCGCCAGACCGGCCAGTCGCGGTTGCCCACCTCGAAATAGCGCTTCTCGAGGTGCTGGAAGGCGCGCCAGGGCTCGTGCTCCGCATGGCCGGGAAGGTGGATCTTGCGGTACTTGCCGACGATGGTCCCGGTCCGGTCGACCAGAATCGCGGTGTTGAAGCGGCGAATGCGGCCACCCTCATGGGCCAGTTCGGCATAGCCGAGCGAGAATCCAATGCCGAGGCGGCTGGCCTCCTCGAACAGTGGGCGGGTGGCGGGGGAGGGCATCTCGGCCTCGAAGAAGGCGTCGATCTCGGCCTGTTCCTCCATCCACCAGCGGGGGAAGAACGTTGTCAGCGCCAGTTCGGGATAGACAACGAGGTTGGCTCCATGCGCCGCGGCCTGGCGCATGAGCTCAAGCATGCGGGAAACAACCCGTTCGCGCCCGTCGGCGCGCTGGACGGGCCCGAGCTGGGCGGCAGCCACCGTCAGGATCCGGCTCATGCAGCGCTCCGGCGGACATCTTCACCGCTGATGCTGACGATGGCGCGGTAGACGTCGGGATCCGTGTCGCCCTCAGTGCCGATGACCAGAACGCGGGATGCCGCATCGAGGCCTAGGGCGATTCGCATCGACGGGTCGGCTGCAGCTGCCAGAAGTCCGGCGAGCCCGGCGACCCCGGATTCGCCACCGACAATGCCGTCCCGGGCCAGGCGGCGCATGGCGGCGGCCGCCGCTGCGTCCGGAATGGCCATGAAGGCATCGGCGCCGGGGTCGAGAATGCTCCAGGCCAACGCCGACGGTTCGCCACAGGCGAGCCCTGCCATGATCGTGTCGAGATCGCCAGAGGCCGTGACCGGATGACCGGCCCGCGCGCTTTCCAGCAGGCAGGCTGCCCGCTCTGGCTCGACAACGACGCAGAAGGGTCGTCCCACCCCCTCGCGCTCCCAGAACCACGACAGGACCCCGGCGGCGAGGCCGCCGACGCCGCCCTGGACGAAGATATGCGTCGGCCGGGCCCCGGCCTCCCAGCTTTCGGCGGCGAGCAGCGAATAGCCCTGCATCACATGGCGGGGCACGTCCATGTAGCCGGGCCAGGAGGTGTCAGAGACGATCTGCCAGCCTTCCCGTGCGGCGGTTTCGGCGGCGATGCGGACGGACTCATCATAGTGCCGCCCCTCGCGCCGGACCTCTGCGCCATAGGCCCTGATGGCGGCGGCGCGGCCCTCGCTGACGCCTTCGTGGACGTAGATCACGGCCCTGCATCCTGCACGGCGGGCGCCCCAGGCCACGGCGCGACCATGGTTGCCATCGGTGGCACAGGTCACGACAAGGTCCCGGGGACCGTGCCGGCGCGCCAGCAGCTCGACCGCATAGGCACCGCCCAGCGCCTTGAAGCTCTTCAGGCCGAAGCGGCCATCCTCGTCCTTGTAGAGGACCGAGCTCAGCCCGGCCTCGGCGGCAAGCCTGGCGAGGTCGCGCAGCGGCGTCGGCGCATAGCCGGCCCAGGCCGTGATGGCGGCCCGGGCCGTCGCGGCGGCCGACAGCGACAGGATCGCGGTCTCGGCGGGCCCGTAAGCCCGCGATCGGTCGCAGTGCGGATTGACGAGGACTTGCAGAGGGGCGGGCAGGGACATGGCTTTGGCATGGTCGAAGCTGAGGCCGGCGGCGTCAAGCGGTTCAGGCTTTGGATCAAGCGGGCGAAAGCGGCGGGCCGTCCGGGATCAACTCTCGGTCAGGGCCAGCGCCGCCTGCAGCAGGACCTGGGCACCGGCAACCAGATGCTCCGGGTGGGTCATCTCGGCGGGGTTGTGTGACAAGCCGTCGATGCTGGGCACGAAAATCATCCCGGAGGGGCAGATCCCGGCCATGATCTGGGCATCATGGCCAGCTCCGGATACCATCCGGCGCGGGTCATGGCCGAGCCGGCGGGCCGCGTCCTCGATCGCGGCGATGACGCCCGGGTCGAAGGCCACGGCCGGAAAGCGCGCCAGCGCCGCCACGGAAACGTCGACGCCATGCCGGGCTGCTGCGTCGGCCAGGAAGGCCCGCAGGCGCTGCTCGGCCTCATCGAGCAGGGGCTCGGACGGGTTGCGGATGTCCAGCGCCACCACGGCGCGCCGGGCCACGACATTGATCTGGCCGGGATCCAGCACGATACGGCCCACCGTCGCGACCTGCCCGTCGATGGCGTCGGCGACGGCGCGGGCCTCGACGGCCAGCAGGGCGGCGACAAGACCCGCATCGCGCCGGTATTGAATGGGGGTCGTGCCGGCATGGTTCGATTCGCCCTCGATGGTGACCTCGAACCAGCGGATTGCCTGGACGCCCGAAACCGCCGCAACCACGCCACCGTCGCGGTCGAGGACGGGACCCTGCTCGATGTGCAGCTCAAGATAGGCGTGAGGGCGCTCGGTCGCGTCCGTCGTCGGGCCGGCAGCAGCGATGCCGGCGAGGGCATCGGCGACGCTGATGCCATCGGCATCCCGGGCGGCAAGCGCGTCGGCCAGTGGCAGCACGCCGGCGTAGACACACGAGCCCATCATGTCGGGTTGGAACCGGGCGCCTTCCTCGTTGGTGAATGCAGCGACCGTGATCGGACGACGCGGCACGTGACCAGCCTCCCGCAGGGAGGCGGCGACCTCGAGGCCGGCCAGCACGCCAAGCGCGCCGTCGTATCGACCGCCGGTTGCAACCGTGTCGATGTGCGAGCCCAGCATGACCGGCGCGATGGCTTCGCAGCCGGGGAGGGTGCCGAACATGTTGCCGACCGCATCCGTCCGCACGGCCAGGCCAAGCTCTGCCATCGCGTCGGCAAGCCAGGCCCGTCCGCGGGCATCTGCCTCCGACAGGGCCAGCCGGCACACGCCGCCGTCGCCAGTATCACCGATCCGCGCAAGCGCGGCGAGGCGCGCCACAAGCCGGTTGCCGTCCAGCCTCAGATTGTGTGTCATCTCAATGCCTCCGTCCGGACACCGAAGCATGGCGAACGTGGCAGTCCAAGCGCTCGTGCTGATCCGGTCGGTGAGCACCTGCGTAACAGTAAATACTGGCTTCTTCCTGCGTACAGGCGAGACCGCACCGTGGAGGTTCTCATGCGTGCACCATGCATTTTCCCAATCGTTCCCTTGGCCTTTCTGGCGGCCCTGGCCGCTACGCCAGCTGCGGCTTCAACGCTGACCGGCCCCGAAATCCGCCAGGCTGTGACCGGCAAGCGGATCTACCTGGCCGTGCCGCTGGGCGGCGAGTTTCCTTTGTACTACAGGCCCGATGGCCGCATCGACGGATCGGGTGAGGCTGTCGGGCTCGGCCGCTTCCTCAAACCGAATGACAGCGGCCGTTGGTGGGTCGCCGGCGACCGGCTCTGCCAGAAATGGCAGACCTGGTACGACGGCAAGACCTTCTGCTTCACACTCGCCAGCCGTGGCGGCGACAAGGTGGCGTGGGCCCGCGACGACGGCGAAAAGGGCGTTGCCCGCGTCGGTAACTGAACTGTTGCCTGGCTGACACATCCGCGGTCAAAACCCGGCACCTTTGGAACAATAGGGTCGACTGCCACAAATCAGCCTTGATCCGGCGGCGCTCTTGTGTCGCCGCTGGGGCGGTTTCGTGTCTGGCTCCGGTCTGGTATGAAGCGGCGGCGGGGATTTTGGCGTCGAACTTTCTTTTACGGCGACAATCGTCCCTTAACCGTGCGACCGGTATTCTCCCGCGTCGTACCTGCCGAGATTGGCCGATCGGGCGTCGCGGCGGTGCTGCGGTTCGGTTTGGCGTTAAGGGAAATGCACGATGCGCATGATCCGGGTCTCCTCGTCTTCGACAACCCGCCGATCCGCCGTGACATCCACATCTTCCCAATCTCGCTCCGGCGTCGCTGGCCGTGTCGGCATCGCCGTGGCCCTTGGGCTCGTCGTGGCCAATTGCTCGTCTGCCCCGCAGCAGCGCCAGGCGTCGCGCGGCGGCATCGATCCCAAATATGGCGTTGCCGCCAGCCCCAAGATGGTGGCCGACGGTGAGACCGTGCCGAAGGGTGGTGGCCGCGCGATGGTGGGCCGGCCCTATGTGGTCGGCGGCCGGCTCTATACCCCGCGCGAGGCGCCCGGCTATTCAGCAGTCGGCGTGGCGTCCTGGTACGGGCCGTCGTTCCACGGCCGCATGACGGCCAATGGCGAGGTTTTCGATAAAATGTCGATCTCGGCCGCCCATCCCACCATGCCGTTGCCGAGCTATGTGCGCGTCACCAATATGGGCAACGGCCATTCGATCATTGCGCGCGTCAACGACAGGGGCCCCTATCATGGTGGCCGGTTGATTGACGTGTCGCAGCGGGTGGCCGAGGCGCTGCGGTTCCGCCATCTGGGCACCGCCCGGGTGCGCGTCGACTATGTGGGCCGTGCGTCCACGGCCGGCAGCGACGATTCGAAGCTCTACGCCACGTTGCGGTCCGACGGCATGCCGGCGGCGCTCGATGGCCGTCCGACCATGGTGGCGCAGGCCGAGACAGCGCCGGAGCCGTCCGGCGTCGTGGCCCGCCGTGCTCCGGCGTCCGAAGAGCCCGCCCTCGTGACCCGTGCAAGTGCCCCGGCTCCGGTTCCAGCCGTGCAGGCGGCGCTGGCGCGCCCGGCGCCTGGCACGCCGCTGCCGCCCGACCGTCCATTCGACCTCGGCACGATCCCCAACGCGGCCCAGCCTGTGCCGGCACCGCTGCCACGCAGCGCCTCGCGTCAGAGCAGCACGGTCCAGACCGCGGGCCTTTACTTCGCTGCGGATGAGACGCTGGCGTCGCCGTTGCGTCGTACCGATCCGATCGCCGCAATGCTGACGGCGCAGCGCTTCGTCCCGCTGCGCAAGCCCTGATCGGTCGCCGCCGGGCGTTCCGGCGTTGATTTCCGGCCTTTGGCTGAGCATGGTGTCGGCACCATGGATCCGCGCCAAATAGTCCCGCTTCTTCTGTCTGGTCTCCGACGTGCTGCCTTGTCCGGGCTCACGGTCGCGTGCGGCATTGTGGCCATCTCCACGGCAGTGTGGGCGCAGGCACAGCCGTTCCAATCGACCGCACCCTTTGCGGTCCTGCTCGATTCCGATACAGGCGCGGTGCTCTACGAGAAGGCAGCGGACGACCTGATGGTTCCGGCCAGTATGGTCAAGCTGATGACGCTCGAAGTGCTGTTCAACGAAATGGCGCAGGGCCGGGTCCGTCCCGATGACGAGTTCGTCATCTCCGAGAGCGCCTGGCGGCGTGGCGGCGGCGTATCGGGCGGGTCGACGATGTTCGCCGTGCTCAACAGTCGCGTGAAGGTTTCCGACCTGATCCTTGGAATGACAGTGCAATCAGGAAATGACGCGTCCATCGCTGTGGCCGAGGCGATTGCCGGCAGCGAGGGTGCCTTCGCAACCCGGATGACGGCGCGGGCGCGCGAGCTCGGCCTGCGGAAGTCCACCTTCACCAATGCGACAGGCATGGGCGATCCGGATCAGAAGGTCACCGCGCGCGAGCTGGCGCAGCTCGCCAACCACATCGTGCGGACCTATCCGGAGCTCTACAAGACGTTCGGTCAGCGCGAGTTCACCTGGAACAAGATCCGCCAGCAGAACCGCAACCCGCTGTTGACCATGGATATCGGCGCTGACGGGCTGAAGACCGGCAACATCAATGAATCAGGCTTCGGGCTGGTCGGCTCCGCCGTGCAGAACGGGCAGCGGCTGATTGTCGTCGTCAACGGGCTGAAGACCGGCAAGGACCGCGCCGACGAGGCGCGCCGGCTGCTGACCTGGGGGTTCCGCTCGTTCGAATCGCGCGAGATTTTCCCGGCGGGAACAGCGATCGCCGGCGCGAAGGTGTTCGGCGGCGAGCCCGGCAGTGTCAACCTCGTCGCCAAGGGTCCCGTCCGGGTGCTCGTACCGCGCGGCAGCAGCGAACGACTTGTTGCGCGCGTCGTCTACCGTGGTCCGCTGCGGCCACCGGTTGCGGCCGGGCAGGTGGTTGGTCGCCTGCGGGTCACCCGCGGCGACACGCAGGTCCTTGACCTGCCTCTCTTCGCCGAAACGGACGCCCAGGCCGGCCCGTTGACGCGGCGGGCGCTGGACGCGGCGACGGAGCTTTTCGTCGGGCTGTTTCGCTCGACTTTCCAGAAGTCGGGCACATGACAGCGGCTCGGCGCGGGCGGTTCATCACGCTGGAGGGCGGGGAGGGGGCCGGCAAATCGACGCAGCAGCGCCGGCTCGCAGCACGGCTCGAGGCTGCCGGTCTCAGGGTTGTGGCCACGCGCGAGCCGGGCGGCTCGCCGCGCGCCGAGGAGATCCGGGCGCTGGTGCTGTCAGGCGCCGCCGAGCGGTTGGGGCCGACCGCCGAGGCGCTGCTGTTTGCCGCGGCCCGGGCCGACCACCTCGACAAGACGATCCGCCCCGCTCTGGCCCGCGGCGACTGGGTGGTGTGCGACCGCTTCGCCGACTCGACCCGGGCCTACCAGGGGGCCGCTGGCGGCATCGACCCGCATGTGGTCAAGGCGCTGGAGCGCATCGTCGTGGGGAACACGCGGCCGGATCTCACTTTGGTCCTCGACCTGCCGGTCGAGACCGGGTTGGCGCGGGCCCATGCCCGGCGCGGCTCCGGCGGGGTCGACCGGTTCGAGGGCGAGCCGCGGGCCTTTCACGACGCCCTGCGGCGGGCCTTCACTGCCATTGCCGCGCGCGAGCCGGAGCGCTGCGTGCTGATCGACGCCAACGGGGCCGAGGACGACGTCGCCGCCGTGGTGTGGACGGCAGTGGCCGGCCGCCTCGGTCTGACCTGAGGGCGGCCGCGCATGGCCCGTGACGAGGGAACGCCCGAAGCCGACCGCCTTGAGGGGGTCGCGCATCCGCGCGAGGCCGATGCGCTGATCGGACAGGACGCGGCCGAGGCCGCATTCCTCGACGCCTATCGGGGCGGCCGGTTCCCGCATGCCTGGATCCTCGGCGGGCCGGAGGGGGTCGGCAAGGCGACCTTCGCCTACCGGGCGGCGCGCTTCGTGCTCGCCCATCCGGATCCCACCTCGACAGCCGTCGCGCAGGCGACGAGCCTCGCCCTGCCGCACGACCACCCGGTGGCGCTGCGGGTTCGGGCCCAGGCCCACACCAGCCTGTTCGTGGTGCGGCGGCAGATGAGTGCCGACAAGGCGACGATGCCGACCCGGATTCCGGTGGACCTGGTGCGCAAGGCCGTGACGTCGTTTTTCGGCAGCACCGCCGGGGAGGGCGGCTGGCGCGTCTGCATTGTCGACCATGCCGAAGACCTGAACGTTCAGGGCGCCAATGCCCTTCTGAAGATGGTCGAGGAACCGCCGCCGCGCTGTCTGTTCCTGATCGTGTCGCACCTGCCCGGCCGGCTGCTGCCGACGATCCGCTCCCGGTGCCGGCTGCTGCGCTTCCGGTCCCTGAGGGAGGCGGAGATCGCGGCGGTGCTGGTTGGCGCGGCCGGCGGGCCGGACGCCGAAACGGCCCGGCGTGCGGCCGCCCTGGCGGCCGGTTCGGCCCGCGATGCCTGGAAGGTGCTCGATGGCGAGACGCTGCCGATCGTCGAGCACATTCGCGCGACGCTGGAGCGGTTGCCGCAGGTCGACTGGACCGACATCCACGCGATCGCTGACGGCCTCGCGGGCCGCAGCAATGACCGCGCCTTCGAGACCGCCATGGGCACCGTGTTCGGATGGCTGGGCGAGCAGGCGCGCGGCCGGGCGGGCGAGGGGGCGGCCCGCCTTGCACCACTGGCGGAGGTATGGGACAAGGTCGCCCGAACCGCCCGTGAGACCGAGGCCTACAACCTCGACCGTCGGGCATTCGTCCTGACCCTGTATTCGGACCTCTCCGCGGCGTTGCGTGTGTCGCGTGCCGGATGAGGATCCGACACTCCAGACACGTCCGAGGCGGTCATGGGCGGCAAGCCGACCTACTACATCACCACCGCGATTTCCTACCCCAACGGCACGCCGCATATCGGCCACGCCTATGAGCTGATCGCCACCGACGCCATTGCGCGCTTCAAGCGCCTCGACGGCTTTGACGTCTTCTTCCTGACCGGGACCGACGAGCACGGCCAGAAGATGCTGCAGACGGCGGCCCGCGAGGGCCTGCCGGTGCGCGAGCTCGCCGACCGCAACGCCGCGGTGTTCCGCGCCATGGGCGCCGCGCTGGACGCCTCGAACGACGATTTCATCCGCACCACCGAGGCGCGCCATGCGGCCACCTCGGCGCTGATCTGGCAAAAGATGGAAGCCAGCGGCGACATCTACCTGGCCAGCTATGCGGGCTGGTACTCGGTGCGCGACGAGGCCTATTACGGCGAGGCCGAGACCACCGTCAGCGGCGATGGCGTCCGCCGGGGGCCGACCGGCACGCCTGTCGA
>JBEIIL010000136.1:0-9462 GCA_040380755.1 Methylobacteriaceae bacterium
CGATCCAGCTGACCGCGGCCGACGTGGCCAGCTCGGCCCGCGAGATCAACTCCGGCGCCGACGATCTGTCGCGGCGCACCGAGGAACAGGCCTCCTCGCTCGAAAAGACCGCGGCAACGACGGAAGAGCTCGCAGCCTCGGTCAAGGCCTCGGCGCAGTCGTCGCGGCAGGCGGTGGAGCTGTCCGAGCAGGCGACCGCGGTGGCCGAGACCGGCGGCTCGATCATCACCCAGGCGGTCGAGGCGATGACCCGCATCGAGCGGGCCAGCCAGAAGATCACCGACATCACCGGCGTGATCGACGACATCGCCTTCCAGACCAACCTGCTGGCGCTGAACGCGGCGGTGGAAGCGGCCAGGGCGGGCGAGGCCGGCAAGGGCTTCGCCGTCGTCGCCTCGGAGGTCCGCGCCTTGGCGCAGCCGCTCGAGCGAGGCCGCCAAGGACATCACCGGGCTGATCAACTCGTCGAGCGCCGAGGTGGCGCAGGGCGTCAAGCTGGTGCGGTCGGCCGGCGACGCGCTGGAGAAGACCGTCGGCGCCTCGCGCAAGGTGGCAGGCACGGTCAGCGAGACCTCGTCGGCCTCCAACGAGCAGACCAACGGCATCGACGAGATGAGCCAGGCCGTCGCCCACATGGACGAGATGACCCAGCAAAATGCGGCGCTGGCCGAGGAGAGTGCGCCTCCGCCGGGGCGCTGTCGGCCCAGATCCAGCGTCTCAACGAGCTGGTGGCGACTTTCCGCACCCGCCTGCAGGCCGCACCCGCGATGTATGCCGCTGCAGCTGCTGCACCGACACGCAGTGTCCGCAGTGCTGCGCCGCAGCCCGTCGCACGAGACGCAAGCCCCGCCCGGCCGGTTTCTGCCGCACGACCGGCGGCTCCGGTCCGTCATGCCCACTCGACGGCCGCCCCGGCCCGGGCCACTGCTGCACCGACCACCCCGACGCCGCGCCCGGCGGCACCGGCACACCGTCCCGCCGCACCGGTGTCCACCGTCAAGCTGGCTCCGGCCAAGCCGGCACCTGCCAAGCCGGCACCTGCAAAGCCGGCACCTGCCAAGCCGGCAAGCGAGCCGGAACGGTTGCGCCGGCTTGCCCAGGAGGCCTTTGCCGGCACGCCCGTGCGCGCCGACACGTCGACGCCGCGCCGGGCCGCCGGCCGCTCCAGCTGCTCCGGCCACGCCAGGGCGCGCACACAGCACAGCGGGCTGGGAGGAATTCTAGATCTTGCATCCGCTGGATCTGCCAGACGGCGCCCTGGCGGGCCCCGTTTTCGTTTGGCCCGGCGCCACAATCGGCTAGGACAGCGGTCAGGGAGAAGTCGGTGATCCTGTCCACGCATGCCGTCGTCGCCGCAGACGTCGCCGCCGCCCTCGCCGACCGTGTCGCCGATCCGGGCGACGGCTGCCCGCTGGCGGCTCTGGCGGCGCGCGGCGGCACGGTTGTTGCAACCTATCCGCCGGAGGCGCATGACGACACCGGCCTGTTGCTGCCGATCGACGGCCGTCCCACACTGGGCTGAGGAACACCGCATGGCCACCACCCCTCCCCTCGACGTGATCGTGCTCGGCGCCGGCATGGTTGGCGTCTCGACCGGCCTCGCCGCCCGCCGGCGCGGACTGTCGGTTACCGTGGTCGACCGGCGCGAGCCGGGCCGCGAAACCTCCTATGGCAATGCCGGCATCCTCTCGAGCGGCTCGATCCTGCCGCTGAACGGTCCGGGCCTGCTGGCAAAGCTGCCGACCTACCTGACCAACCGCCACCCGGCGCTGCGCTGGCGCGCTGGTCACGTGGCCATGAACTGGACCTGGGCGGCCCGCTTCCTCGGCCATGCGCGGGCGCGAGTGCCCGACCCGCGGGAGGCGGCGCTGCACGGACTGATCGCGCCGTCGCTGGCGCTGCACCGGGAGTGGATCCCGCAGGTGGGCGTCGCCCACCGGCTGCGCGAGACGGGCTGGCTGAAGGTGTGGCGGACGGACGCCTACGCAGCGGCCAAAGCGGAGCACGATGCGCTGGCCCGCTTCGGCATCGGCTCGACCGTTCTCGACCGGCAGGCGATCTCGGGTCTGGAGCCCGGAATCCTGCCGGTCTATCCGGTCGGCCTGCTGCACACCGACACGGCCTCGGTGGATTCGCCCGGCTCGGTTGTCGAGGCCTATGCGCGGCTTCTCGCCGCCGAAGGTGGCGCGATGCGGCGGGCCGAGGTGCAGGGGCTGCGCCGCGAAGGTGAGGAATGGGTCGTCCAGCTGGACGGTGCCTCGCTGCGGGCGCGCCATGTGGTGGTGGCACTCGGCCCGTGGTCGGGCGACCTGCTGGCGACACTCGGATACCGCGTGCCGCTCGGCTTCGAGCGCGGCTACCATCAGGAATTCGAAACCGCGCCGGGGTTGCGGCTGCGCCGGGCGCTCTACGACGCCGACGGCGCCTTCGTCATCACCCCGGTGGAGAACGGAACCCGCCTCACGACCGGTGTCGAGCTGGCGCATCGCGACGCGCCGTCCTCCTTCGCCCAGCTCGAGCTCGCCATCCCCAAGGCCCGCGCCGTGCTTGCGTTCGGCGACCCTGTGGCGGAGCCCTGGCGCGGTTCGCGCCCGACCATGCCCGACAGCCTGCCGATGATCGGCCCGGCGCCGAACCATGCCGGCCTGTGGTGCGCCTTCGGCCACCAGCACATCGGCTTCACGACCGGGCCCGGCTCCGGCGCCGCCATCGCGGCGATGATCGCCGGCGCACCGGCGCCATTCGACTGCGCGCCTTTCGACCCGGCGCGGTTCATCTGACTCGCGCTGCGGGTCCATATGGTCCTACGATCACGAAGGCCCGCGATCATGCATGCCCGCGGGTTCGGGCGAGGGGACAGGGGATTGTGATGACGGATGACCAGAAGACGGGCGCAGGATCGCGCCGTGACGCGTTGAAGCTGGGTCTGGCGGTCGGCGCAGGCGCCGGTATCGTGGCCGCCTCGGCCGTGCCGGCGCTGGCGCAGGCGGCGGGCGACTCGACCCTCGACCGGGTGCGCTCCAGCAAGGTGCTGCGCATCGCCGTGCTGCCGGGCGAGCTGCCCTATTTCAACAAGGACCTGGTGACCAGCGAGTGGTCGGGCTTTGCCATCGAGATGGCGAAGGACATCGCCAAGACGCTCGACGTCAAGCTCGAATTCACCGAGTCGACCTATGGCAACTCCGTGCTGGAGCTGCAGTCGGGCAAAATCGACCTCGCCTTCGCGCTGTCGGCCACGCCGCAGCGGGCGCTGGTGATCGACTTCACCGCGCCGGTGTTCGCACACCCGTTCGGCGCCATCGTCAAGAAGGGGCTCAATGCCTCGACCTGGTCCGAAATCAACAAGAAGGACGTGCGCATCGCCGTCGATGTCGGCTCGGCCAACGAGACCGCGGCGCGGCGCTTCGCGCCGAATGCCGACATCAAGGCGCTGAAGACCCGCGACGAGGTGATGCTGGAGCTGGCCTCGGGCCGGGTCGACGTGGTGGTGACGGCGCTGATCCTCGGACTCACAGCGGTGGCCAAGAACCGCAATCTCGGCAGCTACCACCTGCTGACCAGCCCCGTGGTGGCCATCCCGAGCTGCATGGGCGTGCGCAAGGAGGCCGACAAGAAGTGGCGCGACTTCCTGTCGACCTGGGTCGAGTACAACCGCGGCATCGGCCAGATGCGTGAATGGTTCGAGAAGGGCCTGGCGCTGAACGGCGTGCCGCCGGGCGATGTACCTGTCGCGGTCAACATCTGACGTGATCATGCGGGCCGGCTCTCGGGGGTCAGCCCGCATCGACCGGCACCGCTCCCGCCGGCATCGACCCGTGGCGAGGCCCTGCCGGGCCTCGCGATCCGCTTGCGGCATCATGGCACGCCGCCTGCACGACGGGGCAGACGAGACTTGCCCCGCATCCCTGCCTGCCTCCCGGATGACCTCCCCGTGACCTATGTCTGGGACTTCGCCATCCTGACCAAATACACGCGGCTGTTCGTCAGCGGCGTCGGCTGGACGCTGGCCTACACGCTCGGCACGGTGCTGCTCGGCACGCTGATCGGCCTCGTCGTCGGCATCCTGCGGCTGAACCGGTGGCGAGCGCTGCAATGGCCGCTGATCGCCTATGTGGAGGTGTTTCGCTGCACGCCGCTGCTCGTGCAGATCATCTGGTTCTACTACGCCTTCCCGGTGCTGATCGGCGTCAACATCCCGGCGCATGTGGCGGCGGTGGCGGTGCTCAGCCTGTATGGCGGGGCGTTCTATGCAGAGATCTTCCGTGGCGGCATACAGTCGCTAGAGCGCGGTCAGTGGGACGCCGCGAAGGCGCTCGGCCTGCGCGGCTGGCTGGTGATGCGCCTCGTGATTCTCCCGCAGGCGGTGCGCCGCATGTTGCCGCCCTATGTCAACCAGTCGATCACGCAGCTGAAGAACACCTCGCTGGTGTCGGTCATCGCGGTGCCGGATCTCGTCTACAATGCGACGCTGATCAACGCCGACACCTACAGGCCGCTGGAGGTCTACACCGTGGTGGCGGTAATCTATTTCCTCATCCTGTTTCCCGCCACGCTCATCGCGCAGCGGCTGGAGAAGATGCTTGCCCATGACCGCACCTGAGCCGCTCCCCGCCCCGCCATCCTCCGTTCCGTCGCGCGACCTCGCCATCACGCGGATGGAGGTGACGCTGGTGCGCTGGCCGCTGAAGATGAAGCGCCGGCATGGCGTCGGCGACATCGAGACGACGCTGCCGGGCGTCATCCTCAAGCTCACGACCGCGGGCGGCCTCGTCGGCTGGGGCGAAGCGGCGCCGTGGTCCGTGTTCTCGGGCACGGCCGAGGCCAATGCGGCGGCGCTCGATGTGTATCTGCGGCCGCTGGTGCTCGGCCGGCCGGCCTGGGACGTGCAGGCAATTCTTGATGCGGCCGACCACACCATCGTTGGCCATGCCGAGGCCAAGGCGGCGCTGGAGATGGCGCTCGACGATCTGCGCGGCCAGGCGCTCGGCGTGCCGCTGGCCGAGCTGCATGGCGGCATCGTCAGGCATTCAATCCCGCTGTCCGTGTCGATCGCCAATCCCGACTTCGACGAGGATCTCGATTTTGCCCGGGCGCGGCTGGCCGAGGGCGTGCGACTCTATAAGGTCAAGACCGGTTTCCTGAGCCATGCCGAGGATCTGGTACGGCTGGAGCGGCTCGCCGCCATCCTGCCCGCCGACGCGGAGATCCGCATCGACTACAATCAGGGCTTGGAAGCCTATGACGCGCTGCGCAAGCTGCGCGACATGGAGGCGTTCCGCCCCGGCTTCATCGAGCAGCCGGTGCCGCGCGACCGGCGCGACACGATGGCGATGCTGGCGGATGCCATCGCCACGCCGATCCTCGCCGACGAGAGCGTGTTCACGCCGGCCGAGGCGGTGGAGATGGTGCGCCATCGCTTCGCCGACGCGGTGTCGATCAAGCTGATGAAATGCGGCGGCATCCGGCGCGGCAAGGCCATCGCCGCCATCGCCGAAGCCGCCGGCATTCCGGCCTACGGGGGCACCATGTTCGAGGCCGGGGTGGCGCTGGCCGCCGGCATCCACCTCGTCGCGTCAACACCCAACATCGCGCTGGGGGCCGAGTTCTATACCGCCAACCACGTGCTCGGCGTCGACATCCTCGAGACGCCGCTGGACCTCTCCGGCGGCGCCAGCCACCTGCCTGCCCGACCGGGCCTCGGCGTCAGCGTCAACGCGGCGGCGCTGGCGAGCGTGACGGTGGAGAGCCGGGGCTGAGGGCTGTCCGGAGCGGACCGCCGCGCCGCGGGCCTGCTCAGGCCGCCTCCCAGGCCCCGCCGATCCAGGTGCCGAGCACCTGCAGGGCAGGGTCGAGGGCGACGAGGTCAGCCACGAACGTGGGCGCGATCTTGCCGTGGCTGCCGGCGAGCCCGAGGAAGGTGGCGGGCGTGCGCGAGGCCATGGCCAGCGCATCGCGCAACGACGCGCCGGTCAGCGTCACGGCGTTGCGGACCGCCTCGTCCAGCCCCAAATGGGCGCCGGCCAGCGTGCCGTCCGGCGCGCGCAGGATCCCGTCGCGCAGCACGATTTCGCGGCCCATCAGCATGAAGCGGTCGGACGGTGCGCCGACCGACGGCATCGCATCCGTGACCAGCATCAGCCGCGACGGTCCGATGGCGCGAACGGCGAGATCGAAGAGTGCCGGGCCGACCGTGAGCCCGTCGGCGATGAGGCCGACGAACAGGCCAGCATCGGTCAGAGCGGTACCGGCCAGGCCGGGCACGCGCGCCGTGATTGGCGCCATGGCGTTGAACAGATGGGTGACGCCGCTCAACCCCTCCGCCATGGCGGCCCTGACCTGCGCAGCGCTCGCCTCGGAATGGCCGGCGCAGACCCTGATGCCGTGCCGGGTGAGGCCGGCGATGAACCCAGGCGACGCCATTTCGGGCGCCAGTGTCACCACCGCGGCGGGCAGGCCGGCGAGACCGGCGAGGATCTCCAGATCGGCGGGCTGCGGCGGCCGGATCATGTCGGCGCGATGCACGCCCTTGCGCAGGGGGTTGAAGAACGGCCCCTCCACATGCAGCCCAAGCACGCCTGGATGGCGCACGCCGTCCCGCGCTGCCGCGACAGCAGCCGCCATCACCTCCGGCGTGTCGCTGATCAGCGTCGGCAGCAGCCCCGTGGTGCCGTGGCGGCGGTGGGCGCGGGCAATGCCGGCCATGCCGTCGGCGGTCGGCTCGTCGTTCAGCAGCACGCCGCCGCCGCCATTGACCTGCACGTCGATGAAGCCCGGCGCCAGCAGCGCCCCGTCCAGCAGGCGGTGGACGGGGATCGCCTCGGGCACGTCGCCCAGCGTCCCCACCGCGACGATCCGGCCCGCTTCGACCAGGACGGCGGCAGGGCCCCGGACAGTGTCACCGTCGAACAGGCGCGGGGTGATGATGGCAAAGCGCCCTGGCCCGGCCGGCGGACGGAGCGCATCCGGGGATCCGGCGGACGGATGTTCGGTCATGCGACCTCCCGGCTCTGCCGGCCGGGGCGGACGGTGGCGCGCTGCACCATTGACAAGACCAATAGTATACCACTTCATGGTCGGCAACCGCGGCCGGGAGGCCCCCGCATGGAAAAGCTGCTGATCGAGGGCGGGCACAGGCTCGAGGGTGCGGTCAGCATCTGCGGGGCGAAGAACGCGGCTCTGCCGCAGATGGCGGCGGCGCTCCTGTCGGCCGCGCCGCTGACGCTCACCAACCTTCCCGATGTGGCCGACATCCGCTCGATGCTGACGCTGATGGGGCATTACGGCGTCGGCGTGACCCGCCGCGGCGCCGCGGCGGTGACGCTCGACGCCAGCGCGGCGGTCAACGCCGAGGCACCCTACGACGTCGTCCGGCGGATGCGCGCCACCCTGCTGGTGCTGGGACCGCTGGTCGGCCGGTTCGGCCATGCACGTGTGTCGCAGCCGGGCGGCTGCGCCATCGGCGCGCGGCCGGTGGACCTGCACCTCAAGGCACTGACGGCGCTCGGCTGCGCGATCACGCTGGACGCCGGAACCATCGACGCGCAGGCACCCGAGGGCGGGCTGCGCGGCGGCCGCATCGTCTTCGGCTCGCCCTCGGTCGGCGCCACCGAGACCGCCCTGATGGCCGCCGTGGCGGCGCAGGGCGACAGCGAGATCATGAATGCGTCGCGCGAGCCCGAGGTGGCGGACCTCGCCGCATGCCTCGTCGCGATGGGGGCCGAGATCGAGGGCGCTGGCACCCACCGCATCCAGGTGCGCGGCGGCCGGACGCTCGGCCCGGCGCGCCACGACATCATCCCGGACCGGATCGAGGCCGGCACCTATGCGGTGGCGGCCGCCATCACCGGCGGCCATCTCGAGCTCACCAATGCGCGGCTCGAGCATCTCTCGGCCGTCGGCGAGGCCCTGGAGGCCGCCGGCGTGCGGCTGTGGCCGACGGACCGCGGCCTGATGGTGTCGCGCGAGGGGCCGATCACCGGCATCGATATCACCACCGAGCCCTATCCGGGCTTCCCCACCGACCTGCAGGCGCAGTTCATGGCGCTGATGTGCATCGCACAGGGCGCATCGATGATCCGCGAGACGGTGTTCGAGAACCGGTTCATGCATGTGCCGGAGCTGTCGCGGCTGGGCGCCAACATCACCCTGCAGGGCACGTCGGCGATGGTGCGCGGCGTGGCTGGACTGAAGGGCGCGCCGGTGATGGCGACCGACCTGCGCGCCTCGGTCTGCCTGGTGCTGGCGGCGCTGGCGGCGGAGGGCGAGACGGTGGTCAACCGCGTCTACCACCTCGACCGCGGCTACGAGGCGCTCGACCGCAAGCTGGTGCGCTGCGGGGCGCGCATCCGCCGCGTCGCGGACTGACCGGCCATGGCGGAGGCGCTCTATCTCGGGGTCGATGGCGGCGGCACCGGCTGCCGGGCCCGGCTGGAGGACGCCGAGGGCTTCGTGCTCGGCTCCGGCCTTGCCGGGCCGGCCACCACGCGACTGGGGATCGACGCCGCCATGGCGGCGGTGCTGACCGCCTGCGAGGCCGCGGTCGCCGAGGCCGGGGCGGAGGGAGAGCGCGAGCGGATCCATGCCGGGATCGGGCTCGCCGGCTACGGCCGCAAGGGCGCGCGGGAGGCACTGGAAGCATATCCCGTCCCGTATGCGTCGGCACACTACGCATCCGACGGATTGGTGGCCTGCATCGGCGCCCATGGCGGGCAGGATGGCGGCATCGTCATCGTCGGCACCGGCAGCTTCGGCCTCGCCCTGCTCGGCGGCCGGCAGGAGCGGGTGGGCGGCTACGGCTTCCCGATTTCCGACGAAGGCAGTGGTGCCGATCTCGGCCTGCAGGCGATCCGGCTGGCGCTGCGCGCCGCCGACGGCCGGGCGGACCGCACCGCCCTGCTGCGCGACGTGCTGGCGCGCTTCTCCGACGACCCGTTCGAGGCCGTGGCGTGGATGGACCGAGCCAGCGCCACGGACTACGCCACCTTCGCGCCGCTGGTGATGCGCCATGCCGACAATGGTGACCCGACCGGACGGCGAATCGTGCAGGGCGCAGCCGAACAGGTGGACGGGCTGGTGCGCGCTCTCGTCGACCGTGGCGCGCCGCGCGTCGCCCTGATCGGCGGCCTGTCGAGTGCCATCGAGCCCTGGCTCGCCCCCGATGTGCGCCGGCGGCTGAAGCCACCGGACGGCGATGCGGTGGCGGGCGCACTGATCCTCGCCCGGCAGGGAGCAGGCTGATCCGGCGCCCCGATCCGGCGAGGTGATCCCGCGACTTGGCCGGCCCGGAATGTGGCCTTATACTGGTCTTATCACTGGTATTATTCCGGGCAAACCGCATGAACACCGAAGACGTCAGCCCGCGCTTCGTCGATCTCGATGGCTGGCCGACGCCGGAGGCAGTGGCGGCGATGTTCGAGGGCCAGCTTGCCGCCGTGGCGGCGGTGCGCCCGGCCTTGCCGGCCA
>JBEIIL010000137.1:0-9250 GCA_040380755.1 Methylobacteriaceae bacterium
GAAACGTGACGGCTTCGTTCCCTTGCGGGACGGACGACCTGACACGCGCATCGCCGGAGGCGGCGGGGGACACGGAATGAAACTCGCGACCACGCGGGCACTCTTCGCCTACTGGGATGGGCTGCGCGGCGAGCGCACGGCCCCCGAGCGGGCCGAGATCGAGCCTGCCGCCATCCGACACGTCCTCGCCGACACCTTCGTGGTCGAGGTCGACAGTGCGCGACACTGCCCGTTCCGCCTGGCCGGCACCCGCCTGTGCGCCCTCTTCGGGCGTGAGCTGAAGGGCGTCGGCCTGTGTGACCTATGGGCGCCTGACCGGCGGCACGAGGCCACATCGCTCATCGGCACCGTCCTCGACGAGCGCGCCGGTGCCGTGTGCGGCCTTGCCGCGACCACGGCGGCCGGAGAGGTGCTGGAACTGGAGATGATCCTGCTGCCGCTGCGCCACGGTGGCCGGACACATGCGCGCATGCTCGGCTGCGTCGCCAGCGCTCTGCCCCCCGCGAGGCTCGGCCTCGACCCCGTGGCGCGCCTCGGCCTGCGCTCGATGCGGGTGATCCGGACCGACACGAGCGACCGACTGCCGGTGTCGCGGGCACCGGTGGTGCCCGAGGGCCTGCGGCGGGGTCCATTCAGGGTGTTTGACGGCGGACGGTCCGGACTCACGACGAAATAATCCCTGCGCTAAAGCCACGTTAACCCAGCCCGGGGACAATGATCCTGAGGTTCGGCGTGACTGGCGCCGACATGGTCAGTGTGCGCGGTCCCGATGCAGGCTTTGAAGTACAAGCCCCAGGCCCTCGAGCGTCGGCGCCACCAGCGCGTCAAGGTGGTGCTGCTGGGCCGGTTCATGCTCGAGAACCGCGAGGAGTATCCCTGCCAGACGGTCAACGCCTCGCCTGGCGGCCTCGCCGTGATCGCCCCGGTCATCGGCCGGATGGGCGAGCGAGTCGTCATCTATCTTGAACATCTGGGCCGGGTCGAGGGCAAGATCTCGCGCCAGTTCCAGAACGGCTTCGCCATCCAGCTGCTGGCCACGCGCCGCAAGATGGACAAGCTCGCCAGTGCGCTCACCTGGCTGGCCAACCGCCACGAGCTCGGCCTTCCCGAGGATCGCCGGCACGAGCGTGTCCTGCCGCGCCAGACCGGCGCCATCCTGCAGCTGCCGGACGGTCGCGAGATCGGCGTCCGCATCATCGACGTGTCGCTGTCGGGCGCTGCCCTGTCCTGCACCGACCAGCCGCCGCTCGACACCCGCGTCACCATCGGCGGCACGCCCGCCAAGGTTGTCCGCCACTTCGAGGGCGGTGTCGCGGTCGAATTCACGCGCCAGCTCGCCGCCCACGGCATCGGCGACCACATGTCGCTCTGACGTCTGCGACCGGCAGGCGCCGGTCGCTCGAATCCAATCCTTTGCGTTGAAACCCCCGCAAGGCGTCCGCGTCATGCTGGCGCCGTCGCACACGCGACCGCGTCCGGCTGAAGCGCCGGCGCAGCGTCGGGCCCCGTGCCCGATCGGCGATCGCCGGCCCGTCCCACGTCCCCGGTACCGCGATCGCCGGCGCCGGCTCCCCACGGGAGCTGGCGCCGCGCCGTTTGCACGGACAGCACCCTCGCGCGTTAACGATCTGGCAAGGATCCGGTTGCCGGGAGGCCTGCCCTTATTTACCGTTCGTTTACCAAGTCGGGGTGGGCGGTGCGTTCATGCGGAATGTGTGGGTATCGGGTCTGGCGGCGTGTCTCGCCGTTGTGACGGGAAGCGCCATCGCGCAGGACCGTGGCGCGCGCATCGTGCCGGCCGCGACGACATCGGCCCCGGTTCTGGATGAGGTCCGACCGCCGATCGGCTGGATCGAGTTCTGCCCTCTGCATCCCTCGGACTGCGACGTCGAATTGCGGCCGGCGCGGCGGATCGTGCTCGATACCGATGCCTGGCGCCGGATCGTGCGTATCAACCAGCAGGTGAACGCGGTCATCGAGCAGGTCGAGGACATTGCCCTCTACAGCGTATCGGAGAAATGGTCCTATCCGGACGCCGGCAAGGGCGACTGCGAGGACATTGCCCTCCTGAAGCGCCGCATGCTGATGCGCGAGGGTTTCCCCCGCCAGTCGCTGCTGATGACCGTCGTCCGCGACGAGACCGGCGCCGGCCACGCCATCCTCACCTTGACCACCGACCGCGGCGATTTCATCCTCGACAGCAAGACCTCGCGGGTCCTGCCATGGACGGAAACCGGCTACGGCTTTATCAAGCGGCAGTCCGCCGAACACCCCAACCTGTGGGTGCGCCTGGGCGAGCCCGCGGCGCCGGGCCTGACCGTCGCCGGCCAGTAGGCGCCGGGCGCCGCTACAGCAGAACCCTGGAGCAGGGTCGAGGCGGTCGACAGGCCTCCGGCCTGGCCCGGTCTCGTGTCAGGCATGAGGCCGGCCGTGCGTCAGCAGTCGATCCGCCTCAGCCCGCTGGCGAAACGCCGCCAGTTCTCCACGTAGTTGGCCGCCGACAGCCGCAGGCGGTCGGCAGAGGCCGCGTCGAGCGTGCGCACGGCCCGTGCCGGCGCACCGACGATCAGCGAATGGTCGGGAAACTTCTTGCCCTCGGTGACCAGCGCGTTGGCGCCGACCAGGCAATGCGCGCCGATCTGCGCCCCGTTCAGGATGGTCGCCCCCATCCCGACCAGGGAGCCCGTGCCGATCCGGCATCCGTGCAGGATCGCATGGTGACCGATGGTGCAGTCCTCCCCGATCTCGAGCGGAAAGCCGATGTCGGTGTGCAGCATCGCCCCCTCCTGGATGTTGGAGCGGGCGCCGATGCGGATGAACTCGTTGTCGCCGCGCAGCACGGCGCCAAACCACACGCCCACATCCTCGCCAAGCGCCACGGCGCCGATCACATGGGCGTCGGGCGCGATCCAGAAGCGGTCGGGCACAGGATGCGACGGTGTGCGGCCGTCGAGGGCGTAGATCGGCATGGCAGGGCTCCACGTCAGGGAGGCCTAGCAAGATCCGGCGGCGACCCGCCGTCAAGCACCCAGCTGCCTTCTAGGACGAAGGTGCCGTCGAGGACGAAGGTGCCTTCGCGGACGAGGGTGCCGTCAGGTACCCAGATAGGCGAGCAGGTCGAGCAGCACCCGCCCGCAGGCGAGGCCCCAAAGGCAGGCGATGATCGTCGCCAGCGCGACGAACGGGATCGGCCGGCGCTCGAAGCGGCGGCCCCGCAGGGTGTTGCGCAGGATCAGGAACGGCGCCGTGAACACGATCAGCGGCACCGAGGCAAGTGCCGAGGCATCGCCACGCTCCAGCAGCGTGAAGCTCGCGCGCCGCGCCGTCAGCGCCTCGAAACCGGTGGCGATCACTCCTGCGGCGGCGATGCCGGTCAGGATCGCCAGCACGGCGTCGACGGCCTCGGGTCGGATCATGGACAGCACGCTACGCAACTCCTCAAGGCCGCATAGGCCTGTGGCGGAGTATGTCAGGCTTAACTGAGTGTTAAACCGTATCCTTCATGTTTGGTTAAGAGCCGCGTCCGGGGCCTGTTGCATGCCGACCCACAGCCTTGCCGAAACCGTCGCCCTCGGGCGCCGCATCGCCGCCGTCCAGCCGCCATCAGCGGATGAACTGCGTCGCCGCCGGACGCAGCGCGCCGGCATCGTCGTCCTTGCCGGCGGCATGCTGGCTGGAAGCACCGCGCTGCTGGTCCACGCGCTGCGCCCCAAGCCGCCCTACCCGGTTCTGTCACAGGTCGGCGCAACGCAACTCGAGATCCCCTCACCCTTGCTGCGTGTCGCAGCCCAGCGTCGCGGCGGCGTGCAGCCGCGGCTCGATCTGGCGCTGGCCTGGCCGTCGCTCGGACCCGTGCCGCCGGCCCCGCCGCTCGCCGGCGC
Organism: Methylobacteriaceae bacterium; assembly: GCA_040380755.1. Lineage (GTDB taxonomy): Bacteria > Pseudomonadota > Alphaproteobacteria > Rhizobiales > Beijerinckiaceae > Alsobacter. The sequence goes on from JBEIIL010000137.1 coordinate 3,882, forward strand.
GACCGCGCGGCTCGGCTCCGTCGTCCTGGTGTCGATTGCCGCTCCGGCGGAGATCGCCGAGCCGCGCAGCGCCACGGTGCATGCTCGCTTCCTGGAGCCGACGGCTGTGACGGTTCCTGGCGGCCTGATCCAGCGCCGCTTCACGGCTGGCTCGCCCTATGCGGGCGAGGAACTCTATATTGCGCCGCCCGACGGCGAACGCTTCACGGCACGCTGCGAGACCCGCACACGGCAGGCGGAGGGCCTGCCGGACCTGTGCCTGGCCGAAATCCGGCATGGCGGCCTGACCCTGCTGCTGCGCTTCGAGCCGGGTTTGCTCGAGCATTGGGACGGCATCGCGTCCCGCCTCGGCACCTTGGTGGACGGCTTCCGGCGCTGACCGGCCGGCCCGTGCGAAGGCTCAGTCCTCGAGGTCGACGTCCAGGATCGACATGTTGAAGGCGAAGGACCTGTCGCCATCCTCATTGTCGAGCGAGAGGATGCCGATGAATTCATCGCCGATCATGACCTCGGCCGAATCGGTCTTCTTGGGCCGCGACACGACCTTGATGTTGGCGTTGTTGAACAGCTTGCGGAAATAATTCTGCAGCTTGAGAAGCTCAGCCTTGTCCATGACGATCCGGGTTCCGGTTGCGGCAAGCATCCGCCGCCGCTTCTGCGAGGGACTTGCCACGTCGGACCGCCCGCCGCAAGCCGCCGGGCTTACGCCTTTGGCGTGCGGGGCCCACGCCCCGCGATTGACGGGGTCACGCCTCGGGCTTGTCGACGAGCAGCTTGTCCGCCAGCAGCTGGTCCATGTTGCGCGCCGGCTCGGCGCAGCCGGCCGTGCCCACCACCTGCGCCGGCACGCCTGCAACTGTCGTGTTGCGCGGAACGGCCTTGAGGACCACCGAGCCGGCGGCCACCCGGGCGCATTGCCCGATCTCGATATTGCCGAGGATCTTCGCGCCGGCACCGATCAGCACGCCCTGGCGCACCTTGGGATGGCGATCGCCCTCCTCCTTGCCGGTGCCGCCGAGCGTCACATCCTGCAGCATCGAGACATTGTCCTCGACCACCGCCGTGGAGCCGACGACGAGGCCGGTCGCATGGTCGAGGAACAGCCCGCGGCCCAGCCGCGCATTGGGGTGGATGTCCGTCTGGAACACCTCGGACGACCGGCTCTGCACGTAGAGCGCAAAATCCTTGCGGCCGCTCACCCACAGCGCATGGGCGAACCGGTAGGCCTGGATGGCATGAAAGCCCTTGAAGTAGAGCAGCGGCTCGATCAGGCGCTGGCACGCCGGATCACGGTCGGCAACCGCCATCAGGTCGGCGCGGAACGCCTCGCCGATGGCGCTGTCGCGTGCGACGACCTCGGCAAAGCTTTGCGTCAGCAGGTCGGCCGACACCGCCGGGTGGGCGAGCCGCGCGGCGACGCGGTGGATCACCGCCGCCTCGAGCGTTGGCTGGTTGACCACCGACTCAAGAACAAATCCCGCCATCGCCACGTCGCGGCGCACGGCTTCGTCGGCTTCCTCGCGCACCCGGGCCCACACCGGATCGACCAGGCGAGGCGTGCGTGCGGCAGAATGATGCATCGTCATGGCGACGTCTCCCGTTTCGCCCTGGACGGACCAGCGGCCCCGAACCGTGCCGTCATGCCGTGTCGGCGGCATCGCAAGGCCGGAGGGAACTGGCAGCTGCGCCGTAACTCCATATCATAGCTAGACACGCCAAGCCCATTCGCCAGCCCCCGGCCCAATGCCAACCGCGTGGCGCAGCGGGCACCGCGCAGTCCTCGCCGGGTGATTCTGTGCATGAAGCGCCTGAATCGCCCGTTAAGCTGTCCACTGGATCTGCCTGTCAGGGCATCGTTTTCCCGACAGGATGACTGACCCGATGATCAGGGCCGCCGGTGGAGGAACGCCAGCACCGCCTCCTTGTGCGTGCGATCCCCGACCGCGAGATTGTGATCCCGCCCCGGAATGTCGACCGCGACCGCGCCGGGGATCAACGCTGCGAGCGCGTGCGGATCACCCGCGACACTGTCGCGGGTGCCGACGCAGATCTGCATCGGCACCGCGATGGATCCGGCCTCGGCCGGGGTCAGGGTCTGGCGCGAGCCGCGAATGCAGGCCGCCAGCGCCCTGAGGTCGCTGCCCGTCTGTTCGGCAAAGGCACGGAACATCCGCTGCATCGGGTCGGTGAGGTCTTCGAGCGAAGGCGCCTCCATCGCATCGGCGATGCCAAGCGGCAGGCCAACGCCCTCGACGAGGTGGATGCCAAGCCCGCCAAGCAGGGCCGATCGCACCCGCTGCGGCGCGGCCAGCGCCACATGGGCGGTGATCCTGGCCCCCATCGAGTAGCCCATCACGTCGGCCCGCGGCAGGTCGAGATGGTCCATCAACGCCACGACGTCGGCCGCCATGGTGGCGGACGCGTAGGCCGCGGGCTCGTAGACCTTTTCGCTGGCGCCGTGGCCTCGGTTGTCGAGGGCCACCACGCGCCGTCCGGAGCGCGCCAGCAGCGCCGTCCAGCCGGTGTTGACCCAGTTCACGGTGTGGGTCGAAGCAAAGCCGTGCACAAGCACGATCGGATCGCCCGGCCCCTGCCCCGCCGGCAGGTCGATGAAGGCAAGGCGCACGCCGCCTGACGAGAAATGCTGCACGGGACCCCCGTTCAGTGCTGCCATGGCCGCAAGCGTATACGCGGATTCATCCATCCGGCGAGCGACCGTGCACGTGATTTCAACACAGCGGGTCTATCAATGACACGAGACTGTTTCAGGACGGATCGTCACTTTCTCAAAACGGACCACAGGGCCATGCTTCGCGTTCCCCGCCAATTGCCCTTTATCGGCCTGACCATCTGGTTGGCCATCAAGATTGCAACCGCTGCCGGCACGGTCGTGCCGCTGGCCATACTGCAGATGATTCCGCGCACCGCCGACACTCCGCTCCTTGGCGCGCTGGACGTGGCAGGAGCCTGCATGCTGCTCCTTCTGCAGTTCTCAGGCTCCCACCTGCTCGCCGGACGCTGGGCCCTCGCGCTGGGCTTCGCCGTGCTCGCCCAGGCCGCCCTCGGTCATCCCGATTCGGCCATGCGGTCCCTTGGCGAGGCCGGGCTGATCCTTGGCTTTGCGATCGTGGTCGCATCCGAGCTGGGCGGGCTGGGCGCACTGCTGCCGAAGACGCAGGACGACGACCGGCGCAGATCGGCCTGACAACCGCCTGCCGGCCGACGGAGGCAGCGCTTCTGCCCTGCCTTTCATCCACCTAGCGCCTCACCAGGCGAGCCATTATGCTGCGATGCAGTCTTGCAGGCCCCGGAGACAGCCATGGCCGAAATCGGCGTTCCGCACTTCCAGAACGATGCCGGCAGTGCGTCGATCCGCATCGCGGCGCGCGAGTTCATGTGCGTCGGCGCCAGCCCGCCCTTCGACCACCCGCATGTGTTCCTAGACATGGGCGGCGACAGCGAGGCGATCTGCCCCTATTGCTCGACGCTGTACCATTTCGATCCTGCCCTGCACGGGTCCGAGACGGTGCCGGCCGGGTGCGTCTTCGCGGTGGAGGCGGCTTGACGGCCGTACGGCCGCAGCGCCGGAGGCTGCCATGCAGGGGTCACCCGACCCACTCCCGGTTCTCATCGCCGGCGCCGGCATTGCCGGCCTGACCGCCGCGCTGGCCTTCGCCCGCGCCGGCTGGCCGGTGACGGTGCTCGAGCGCCGCACCCGCGTCGAGGAGACCGGGGCCGGCATCCAGGTTTCGCCCAACGCCGCGCGCGTGCTGCAGGCGTTGGGCGTCGGCCAGGCTCTGGCCCGCGTCGCCGCCGAGCCCGAGCGGCTGCGGGTGCGCCGCGGCGACACCGGCGACCGCATCGTCGAGATGCCGCTGGGCGCCACCATGCGTGAGCGCTTCGGCGCGCCTTATCTCGTCGTGCACCGCGCCGACCTGCAGACCGTGCTGCTCGACGCGGTGCGTGGCGAGCCCGGCGTGCGACTCGTCTTCGGCCGCACCGTCTCGGCCGCCGTCACCCATGCGGACCATGTGGCGGTGACCTGCGACATCGCCTCGGGACCCGAGACCTTCACCGGCCGCCTGCTTGTCGGCGCCGACGGTCTCTGGTCACGCGTGGCGCCGGCGCTGGGCGACGCCAGCGAGCCCGATTTCACCGGCCATGTCGCCTGGCGCGGCCTCGTGCCGGCCGAGACGGCGCCGCCGCCCTTCCGCCGCATGGAGACGGGCCTGTGGCTCGGCAGCGGCGCCCATGTGGTGCATTATCCCGTCCGCGGTGGCCGCAGCGTCAATGTGGTGGCGGTGATCGCCGACCGCGACGCCGAACCCGGCTGGTCGCGGCCGGGCGATGCCGACATGTTCCGCCGTCGCTTCCGTGGCTGGTCGCCCGAGCTGCTGTTGCTGTTTGCCGCCGTCGAGGAGTGGCATGTCTGGTCGCTGTTCGACCGGCCGCCGCGCCGCGTCTGGGCCGCCGGCCGTGTCGCCCTGATGGGCGACGCCGCCCACCCGGTGCTGCCCTTCCTCGCCCAGGGCGGCGCGTTGGCGATCGAGGACGCCGCCGTGCTGGCCGCGACCGTGCTGGCACGTCCCAACGACCTGCCCGGCGCGCTCGCCACCTATTCCTGGACCCGCACCGCCCGCACCCGCAAGGTGCAGGAGGCGGCCAGGTTCAACGCCCGCGCCTACCATCTGCCCGGCCCTCTGGCTTTGCCGCGTGATCTCATCCTGCGCCGGCTCGGCGGCGAAGGCATGCTGAAGCGCTACGCCTGGCTGTATGGCTGGACGCCCGACGCCGGATAGGCCGGTGGCGGGCTGACGGTCAGCGCAAGCAGGCTAACGGTCGGGCCATTAGCTGGCCGCTCAAAGCTCCTTGCGGATCCAGGCAGCCAGCGCATCCATGGCTTCACTTGGGCGGTCGAACAGGCCGACCCAGTTGAGGAAGCCGTGGTTCATGTCGGCATAGCGGTGCTGATCAACCGACACCCCGGCCTCGCGCAGCCGGCGGCCATAGGCCTCGCCCTCGTCGCGCAGCAGGTCGTATTCGGCGGTGATGAGGTAGCATTTGGGCAGGCCGGCCAGCGACGGTGTGCGGTAGGGCGAGACGTGCGGATGCCCGATCTGGTCAGCTGAAGGCAGGTAGAAGTCCCAGAACCAGCGCATGCCATCGGCCGTCAGTCCAAAGCCTGAGCCGCGCTCCTCGAACGAGGCGTGGCCACCGGTGTAGTGGTCCGTGACCGGGTAGAGCAGCATCTGCGCCTTGATGGGCGGGCCATTCTCGTCGCGGGCCCGGATCGCACTGACTGTCGCCATGGTGCCGCCGGCGCTGTCGCCGCACACGCCAAGCCGCGCCGGATCGCCGCCGAAGCTCAC
>JBEIIL010000138.1:0-9228 GCA_040380755.1 Methylobacteriaceae bacterium
GCCTGGCACGTGTTCGTGCCGCCGCCGGGCGCCGGCCTCGGCTATTTGGGGCTCTGGGCGGCGGTCCTCTCCGTTGCGTGGACCGCCGGGCAGATCCCCTACGCGGCCTGGGGTGCCGAGCTCTCTCGGTCCTATGCGGGTCGCAACCGCGTGACCGCATTCCGCGAGGCCCTCACGGTCGTCGGCACGCTGTTCGCCCTGACGCTACCTGCAATCCTGCCGGCGCTGGGACGTCCCGGCGAGGCGGCGGTCCTGGCCGCTTTCGGCATGATCGTCGCCATCGGCCTGCCACTTGCCGTGGTCACAACCCTGGCGACCGTGCCTGAGCCGGCCGACCGCAGCCGCCATCGGCTGCGGCTGCGCGACGGGATTGTCCACCTGCTGGCGAACCGGCCATTCCGTCGCCTCATCGCTGCCTTCCTGATCAACGGCCTTGCCAACGGCCTGCCCGCGACCCTGTTTCTCTTCTTCGTCGCGGAACGGCTTGGCGCGCCCGGCAGCGCCGGTCCGCTTCTCGTCCTGTATTTCGTGGCGGGGGTCGCCGGCGTTCCGGTCTGGCTCCTGCTGTCGCGGCGGCTGTCGAAGCACCGTGCCTGGGCCTTCGGCATGTTGATGGCCTGCGCGGGGTTTTGCGCGGCCCCCTTCCTCGGACAGGGTGATGTGTGGATCTTTGCCGCGGTCACGCTGGTGACCGGCCTGGCGCTCGGTGCCGATGTGATCTTGCCGGCCTCGATCCAGGCCGATGTCATCGATGTCGACACCGCAGCGTCGGGCGAGGAGCGGTCCGGTCTTTATCTGTCGCTGTGGGCGCTTGCCACCAAGCTTGCGCTGGCAGGGGCGGTTGGCATTGCCTTCCCGATTCTCGGCGCTGCCGGCTTTGATCCGGCAGCGGGCCAAAAGACAGCGGAGGGGCTGCTCGCGCTTGGTCTGCTCTATGCCGCTCTGCCGATCGCGCTCAAGCTCGTGGCAGTGGCGCTGGTCTGGAACTTCCCGCTGGATGCCTCAACCCATGCCGATCTCAGGCGCCGGATTGACGCCCGAGCCTAGGCCTTCCGGTCAAATCCCGTCGCGCGGGCGACGAGCGGGAAATAGAGCCAGTAGGGCAGAAGATTGATCGCCTTGAGGATCCAGGCGAGCCGACGGGGAAAGGTGATCTCGAAGCCCGCCGTCCTGAATCCGTCGCAAATTCGCCGAGCGGCATCGTCGGCCGGGATCAGGAACGGCATCGGAAAATCGTTCTTGTCGGTCAGCGGCGTCCCCACGAACCCGGGATTGACCACCTGAAGGGTGACGCCTGCAAGGTCGAGGTTGAACTTCAGCGCCTCGGACATGTTGATCAGCGCGGCCTTGGTGGCGCCATAGGCGGCCGAGGTTGGCAGACCGCCGTACCCCGCCACCGAGGCATTGATCGCCACCTGGCCGCGGCCGCGCGCCGTCATGATCGCAAGCACCGGCGCGAGCGCGTTGCAGGTCCCCACGACGTTGATCGTGAAGGTCCGCGCCACCAGATCGGCATCGAACGGCGCGCCGCGCTTCATCGGAAAAAACGTCCCCGCGTTGAGGAAGGCCAGCGCCAGTGGCCCGACCTCGGCCTCTATCCGCGCCACCAGCGCGGCCATGCCCTCGCGGTCGGTCACGTCACCGGCCATCGGTACGATGCGCCCGCCTTTCGCCTCGGCGGCAACGGCCTCCAGCTCGGAAAGACGCCGCGCGGTCACCACGACAGTGAAGCCGCGCCGCGCCAGTTCGAGGCTCACCGCCCGGCCGATGCCTGAGCTGGCGCCTGTGACCCACGCCACGCCGTCTCCCGGAGCTGCCCTGAAGCCACGCGCCATGCCTGTTTCTCCGGTTGGGACCGTGTCGCGTGGCGTCGCAGCGCAACGCCCGCTAGTGGCCGAGAAGCCGCTGCAGCAGGCGCCCCACGGGTCCCGTCAGCCGCAATGGGGCGTCGATCACGGCAAAGCAGATGCAGTCGGCGTCGTCATCGGCCTTTGGCCGGTGGTCGACTTCGCCATCCGCAATCGCAATGTCGCCCCTGCGGTAATGGCCGGTGCCGTCCCCGAACCCGCCCTGCAGGACGAGCGTGACTTCGGTTCCGTCATGGGTATGCGATGGCATGACCCGACCGGGCTTGATCCAAAGAAGGCTGGCTTCCGCCGTCCCGCAATCCTTCACGGAGAACTCGCGGATCCCCGGAAGCCGGGTCTTCCAGGCGAGATCCGCAAGGGGCCGCCCGAGGAAAGCGGCAAGCGTACCCGGAACGATATCGCAGCCCTGGGCAGCAGCAGGTGCCACATCACCCTGATCATCCGCAAAGATCGCCGCAAGCCGTGCTTCGCGGTTGGTCAGCGGCACTGGCTCGGCCCTGACCACCACATCGCCCCCGATCGCTTCCAGCGACTCCACATAGCGGCGGTTGTCCGGCTTGATCGCCAGGTGAGCCGCCACAAGCGCGTGCAGCGGCGGAATGAGTGTTCCGGCCGCGTAACCGGCCAGCAGCTCGTCCAGGGCAGGATCGGAGGCGTGGGGCGCGTGGTGGAAGCTCATGGGCGATCCAGTCGTAACCGGCCAAACCTGCCGGGAAATGCAGTGCATCATCGTTACGCGACAGGGAGCCGGACGGATCACCGTGGCGTGAACGCCGGCACGTCGAGAGACCCCAGGACCTCGAATGAATCGACGAGGTCATTCACAAAAAAGCTTAGGGCTGGCCAACGCCTCGCGCCAGTCCCTGTGCAACCCGGCGGAGTCGGCTTGCTCGCCACGACATGAGCTTCTAGCGTCGGGCGCTGCAATCTGGATGCCCGCATGCCAACCGAACTCCTGTTTCGCGACGACGCCTATACGACACGCTGCGACGCGATGGTCGTTGCACTCGACGAGGCCGGGGGGATCATCCTCGACCGCACCGTGTTCTACGCCACGGGAGGCGGGCAGCCCGGCGATTCCGGCACGCTGGACACGCCGGCCGGCCCGGTGCAGATCACTTGTGCTGTATACGCGACCGACAAGGCGACCGTGCTGCACCTGCCTGCCCCCGGCGGACCGTTGCCGGCGGTCGGCGACCGGGTCGTTGCGCACCTCGACTGGGCACCCCGGTTCGCACGCATGCGGATCCATACCGCTCTCCATCTGTTGACGACCGTCCTCCCCTACCCGGTCACGGGCGGCGCCATCGGCGACGGCGAGGGCAGGCTCGACTTCGACATTCCCGATGCCGGGCTCGACCGTGATGCCATAGCGGCCGAGCTTGCCGCGCGGATCGGCCGCAATGCATCGGTGTGTGAGCGCTGGATCACGGACGACGAGCTGTTGGCCCAGCCGGAACTGGTCAAGACCATGTCGGTCAAGCCGCCGATGGGCACTGGGCGGGTCCGGCTTGTCGAGATCGTCGATCTCGACCTACAGCCCTGCGGTGGCACGCATGTGCGCAACACTGCCGAGATCGGCACGGTCGCGGTCACAAACATCGAGAAGAAGGGCAAGCAGAACCGCCGCGTGCGGATTGCGCTCGTCTGACGCAAACACCGGAGCAATGCGATGACCGACAATCCTTTTCTGGTATCCACCGACTGGCTGGCCCAGCGCCTCGACGCGCCCGACATCGCCATCGTCGATGGCTCCTGGTACCTGCCCGCACAAAACCGCAACGCCGTTGCCGAATACGCCGCCGGTCACATTCCCGGCGCCGTGCATTTCGACATCGAGGCCATCGCCGACCATGACAACCCGCTGCCGCACATGCTGCCGCGACCGGAGGCCTTTGCCCGGGCGGTGAACGCGCTCGGCATTTGCGACGGCATGCGCATCGTCGTTTATGACGGCGCCGGCCTGTTTTCGGCCCCGCGGGTCTGGTGGACGTTCCGCACCTTCGGCGCGACAGACGTGGTGGTGCTCGACGGCGGCGCGCCGAAATGGCGGGCGGAAGGGCGGCCCTGGACGGACGAACCGACGCGCCGCCGTTCCGCAACCTTCACCGCGAGGCTCGACCACGGGGCAGTCGCCGATGCCGCTGATATCGCCCGGGCGCTCGACACCGGCACCGCCCAGGTCGTCGACGCCAGGCCGGGCGAGCGCTTCCGCGGCGAAGTGCCGGAGCCGCGGCCGGGCCTGCGATCGGGCCACATCCCGGGGAGCCACAGCCTGCCGGGCGCGACGCTGCTCTCCAACGGTCGCCTGCGTGACAGGGTCGAGCTGGAAGCGGCCTTCCAGGCGGCCGGGGTCGATCTCGACCGGCCGGTGGTGACAAGCTGCGGGTCGGGTGTGTCGGCCGCCATTGTTTCGCTGGCGCTCGCCGGCCTCGGCCGGCCGGCCCGGTCGCTGTACGATGGCAGCTGGACCGAGTGGGGTGCGAACGCCGCCCTGCCGGCCGCGACCGGCGCGGCCGCACCGCGCCGCTGAGCCCGCCTTCCCTCAGGTGCCGGCGGCCCGCCGGCGCCTGTCGGCGGCTCCCGCCAGGGCGAGTGTCACCAGCGCCACCACCACGAGGAGCGGTCCGACGAGCTTGTCGAAGCCCACCGCCGTGAGGGCCACGACCGGGTCGCCCCAGCCCATCGCCCGGCATGGGCAGGCGCCGCCGAATGTCGTGGTGGCAGTGACAAGGGACGCCCAGGCAAACTGGAACAGGGCGGCAGCGCGCACGACCAGCGCACCGCCGCGCGACAGGCCCGCCGGGTCAAAGCCGAGGATGCCCCAGCCCACAATCGCGAACGGCAGCGACACCAGCGCCCCTACGTAGAGGGCCCCGCTGGCGCATTGCCGGCAATCGACCAGCAGGAAGGCCCCGAACGCCACGGCAACGCCGGCCACGACCGGCCCGATCGCCGCATGGCCACGCCCGCGACCGGCGAGCGCCAGCCCGGCTGCCGCGCAGGCAAGCCCGATGGCAAGCAGGATGACGACGATCCGCACGTCGGCGCCCCGCCGACGCGCCTCAGTGCAGGATCTGGCTCAGGAACAGCCGTGTCCGCTCGTGCTGCGGATTGCGGAAGAACTCGTCCGGCGTGTTCGATTCGACGATCTGCCCGGCGTCCATGAAAATGACCCGGTTGGCGACCTGACGGGCAAAACCCATCTCGTGGGTCACGCAGATCATGGTCATGCCCTCTTCGGCGAGCGACACCATGGTGTCGAGCACCTCCTTGACCATTTCCGGATCGAGAGCCGAGGTCGGCTCGTCGAACAACATGATCTTCGGGCTCATGCACAGCGACCGGGCGATCGCCACCCGCTGCTGCTGGCCGCCGGAGAGCTGGCCCGGATACTTCAGCGCCTGCTCGGGGATCTTCACCCGCTTGAGATAGTGCATCGCAATCTCTTCAGCGTCTTTTTTGGGCAGTTTCTTCACCCAGATCGGCGCCAGCGTGCAGTTTTCGAGGATGGTCAGGTGCGGGAACAGATTGAAGTGCTGGAACACCATGCCGACCTCGCGGCGGATCTCGTCGATCCGCTTGAGGTCATTGGTCAGCTCGATGCCGTCGACGACGATCTTGCCCTGCTGGTGCTCTTCCAGCCGGTTGATGCAGCGGATCATGGTCGACTTGCCCGACCCCGACGGTCCACAGACGACGACACGCTCGCTGCGCTTCACCGTGAGGTTGACGTCGCGCAGCACATGGAATTCGCCATACCACTTGTTCATGGCGACGATCTCGATCGCCGTCTCGTTCTTGAGCTGGGCCGGCTTCAGGCTCGCGGGCTTGGAGGCTGCGGCGACGGCGGGGGCTGTGGCGGCCATGGGATACCTCTCAGTGATTGTGGCCAGTGGCGAGCCGACGCTCCATCCACTGCGAGTATTGCGACATGCCGAAGCAGAACACGAAGTAGAACAGCGCCGCGAAGGCGTAGCCTGAGGCCCGCGTCACCGGCGTCGCCCAACGCGGATCCACCAGCGATGCCTCGACCGTCTTCACAAGGTCGAAGATGCCGACGATCGATACCAGCGACGTGTCCTTGAACAGGCCGATGAAGGTGTTGACGATGTTGGGAATGACGATCTTCAGCGCCTGCGGCAGGATGATGAGGCCCATCATCTGCCAGTAGCCGACGCCGAGCGACATGGCGCCTTCATATTGTCCCTTGGGGATCGCCTGCAGGCCGCCGCGCACCACCTCGGCCATGTAGGCCGCGGCAAAGAGCGACACGCCGACCAGCACCCGCAGCAGCGAATCCGGCCGCCACCCGCCGGGCAGGAACAGCGGCAGCATGGTGTTGGCCATGAACAGCACGGTGATCAGCGGCACGCCACGCACGAACTCGATGAAGATCACCGAGAACAGCTTGATCAGCGGCAGCTTCGAGCGCCGCCCCAGCGCAAGCACGATCCCGAGCGGCAGCGACACCACGATGCCGACGGTCGAGATCACCATCGTGACGAGGATGCCGCCCCACAGATTGGTGGAGACCGGCGGCAGCCCGAGCCACTCGGCACCGGTGAGCAGGAAGAACGCCGCCACCGGGAACACCGCAAAGAAGAAGATCGAGCCCCAGCCCTTGTAGGGCACGCGCGGCCACAGCAGCCACACGACACCGACGATCTCCATCAGGGCGACGAGATTGACCCGCCACCGCTCGGAGACCGGATACTGGCCATAGGTGAAATAGCCGAGCCTCGTGTCGACAAAGGCCCAGCACGCCCCGACCGGCCGGCCAACCACCGATTCCAGGCAGGCGTCGCGATCCTTTCCGGTCCACACCGCATCGATGATGAAAAACTGGATCAGCGGCGGCACGATGACCCAGAGCGCATAGGCCGCCAGCAGCGTCAGCACCGTGTTGGGGATGGACGAGAACAGATTGTCGCGCATCCAGGCGATCGGGCCCGCCGTCAGGATCGGCGGCTTCTTCGCCTCCAGTCCGACGGTGCGGACAAAGCCTCCGGTTTGGGTCGCCATGCTCATGTCAGCGCTCCACCAGGGCCTTGCGGCTGTTGTAGTAATTCATCGCGACCGAGGTCACGAGGCTGATCGTCAGGTAGACCCCCATGGTGATCAGGATGACCTCGATCGCCTGACCCGTCTGGTTCAGCACCGTGCCGGCAAACACCTGCACAAGGTCGGGATACCCGATCGCCACTGCCAGCGACGAATTCTTGGTGAGGTTCAGATACTGGCTGGTCAATGGCGGGATGATCACCCGCATGGCCTGGGGGATCACCACCAGCCGGAGTGTCTGCCCGCCGGTAAGGCCCAGCGCCATGGAGGCTTCGCTTTGACCCTTGCTCACCGCGAGAATGCCGGCGCGCACGTTTTCGGCGATGAAGGCTGCCGTGTAGAACGTCAGGCCGGCCAGCAATGCAGCAAATTCGGGGAACACCTGCATGCCGCCAGTGAGGTTGAAGCGGCTCTGCCGTGGCAGGTCAAACGTCAACGGCGACCCCGCCGCCAGGAACGCCAGCGCCGGAAGGCCGATGATCAGCCCGAGCGCCACCAGGCCCCTGGGCAGAATCCGTCCCGTGGAATCCTGAACCTTGCGCGCATAGCGAGCAAAAACGATCGACGCCACGATCGCAATGCCGAGCGCGATCCACGTCCAGTTGAAGTTCTCGCCGGCGATGGGGGCCGGCATCACCAGGCCGCGATTGTTGAGGTAGATGCTGCCCGGCATCGACAGGCTGTTGCGCGGTTCCGGCAGCGGCTTCAGCACTGCGTTGTACCAGACCAGCAATTGCAGCAGCAGCGGTGTGTTGCGCACCACCTCGACATAGGTCGCCGCGACCTTGGCGATGATCCAGTTCCTCGACAGCCGGGCGATGCCCATGATGAAGCCGAGGATCGTCGCCAGCACGATACCGATGGCCGCGACAACGAGCGTGTTCAGCAGCCCGACGAAAAAGGCCCGACCATAGGTGGAGCCGTCGTTGGATGAGAACGGGATCAGCGTCTGGTTGACGTCAAACCCGGCCGTGTTGTTCCAGAACCCGAACCCGGAAGCGATCTTGGCCGCCCTCAGGTTCACCACCGCGTTGCTGATCGCCTCGTAGAAGAAGAAGACGATGAGGACGAGCAGGATCGCCTGGTAGGCCATGCCGCGCGCCTTGGGATCGTTCAGGAGCGAAACCTTGGCGCCGTTCCCCTGCATCGCGTCCTGGACACTCATGTCGCCTCCATGCGGGCCCCGTTGATCGGGTGTCACCGCTCAGTTCAGCATCGGGCAGGACGACGACGGCCGGGGTCCCCACCCCGGCCGGAGTCGGATCGATCAGCGCACCGGTGGGGCGTACTGCAGGCCGCCCTTGTTCCACAGGGCGTTCGCCCCGCGCGCGATCTTGAGAGGAGAGCCGGCGCCGACATTGCGCTCGAACGCCTCGCCGTAGTTGCCCACATGCTTGACGATCCGGACGACCCAGTCGTTGGGCAGGCCGAGCGCTTCGCCGAACTTGCCCTCGGTGCCAAGCAGGCGCTTGATCTCAGGGTTGTCCGACTTCAGCATGGCGTCGAGGTTGGCCTGGGTCACGCCGAGCTCCTCGGCGTTCAGCATCGCGTAGTGGACCCACTTCACCAGGTCGAGCCACTGGTCGTCACCGTGGCGGACGACACCGGCAAGCGGCTCCTTCGAGATGATTTCGGGAAGAACGATATGCTCGTCGGGGTTCGAGAGCGTCAGGCGCTCGGCATAAAGACCCGAGGAGTCGGTCGTGAACGCATCGCAGCGGCCCGCCTCATAGGCCTTCACCGTTTCGGTGTTGGAGGCGAACGCCACGACCTCGTACTTCATCTTGTTGGCGCGGAAATAGTCCGCAAGGTTCAGCTCCGTGGTGGTGCCCTGCTGGGTGCACACCGACGCGCCGCCGAGCTCCAGCACCGACTTCACGCCGAGCTTCTTGCGCACCATAAAGCCCTGGCCGTCGAAGTAATTGATGCCGGCGAAGTTCAGGCCGAGCGACGTGTCGCGCGACAGGGTCCAAGTCGTCGTGCGGATCAGCACGTCGACCTCGCCCGACTGCAGCGCCGTGAACCGGTCCTTCGCCGACAGCGGGACGAACTTGACCTTGGTGGCGTCGTTGAAGATCGCCGCCGCCATGGCGCGGCAATAATCGACGTCGATGCCCTTCCAAACGCCCTTGTCATCGGGCTGGCCGAAGCCGGCGAGACCGGTGGAACCGCCACACAGCAACTGGCCGCGGTCCTGGACTTTCTTGAGCGTCTGCGCCGAGGCCGGCACGGCGACAAATGCGATGGCGAACGCCGCGGCTGCGGCGACTGCGAATTTCATGGATCCCCTCCAAGA
>JBEIIL010000139.1:0-9029 GCA_040380755.1 Methylobacteriaceae bacterium
CCGTGCAGAAGGCCACCGAGGCGGCCACCAAGCGCAAGTGATCGACCCGCGGGTGGCGGCCTCGCCGCCGCCCGCTCCATGCCGGGCCGTAGGGGCGCTGCGACGAGCCCGCCATGCCACGACCGACTGATCGGGCGGCCCCTCCCGCCTCTCCCCGTATAGACGGGGCGAGGTCAGCTCCCGCAAGAGGTTCGACCATGGCCAGCAACGACTCCAAGCCCCAGACTGCAAACCGTGACAGCGCGGCCGCCGATACGCCGAAAAAGGCGTCTCCCCGCCCTGCAGCCCCGACGGTGCGTGCTCCGGCCAAGACGGCCGCCAAAGTCGTGAGCGCCGCGCCCAGTGCCGCTGCCCCGGCGGTCAAGGCTGACGGTCCCGCGGCTCCTGTCGCCAAGCCCCCCCTCAGCAAGGCTCCGGTTGCCAAGGCTGCGGTGGCCAAGGCTGCGGTCTCCAAGCCCCCCGTCGTCGAGACACCCGTTGCCAAAGCCCTGACAGCACAGGCTGCCCCGGCAAAGGCCTTGGCAGCGGCGGCCACGCTGGCCAAGGCGCCGGTTGCTCCGGCAGCTCCAATCGTCAAGGCTGCCCTGGCCAAGGCCGCTCCCGCTGCTCCAGCCTTCAAGCCCGCTCCGGCCAAGGCGCCGACCGCGCCCGCAGTGGCCCCGGTCGGGACGGCGACCACCACCAAGCCTGCTGCCGCAGTTCAGCCGGAGGTCGCGGCGGCCGCACCGGTGGCGACGGCCGCACCGGTGGCCAAGCCCATCGCCGTGAAGGTGCCGGTCGTGCCCTTCATCCTCGCCGCACCGGACCAGGCCGACGCGCCCGCTCCCGTCGCGGTCGCGGCGACCCCGGCTGCTGCGCCCGCCAAGGCTCTGGACAAGACGGCCGTCGTGTCACCCGCCGCCGCCAAGACCAGCAGCACCCCGTCTGACAGCGTCAAAGCGGCGGCTCCGAAGGTCATTGCCGCGACCAGGCCGGTTGTGGCGGAGACGGTTATGGCCAAGCCTGCCACCGAGAAGACAGTGATCGCCAAGCCTGTCCCGGCAGAGCCTGTCTTGGCCAAGTCCATTGTGGCCAAGTCCGTTGTGGCCAAGCCCGTTGTGGCCAAGCCCGTTGTGGCCAAGCCTGCAGTCGTCGAGGCTGCCGCCCCGGTCGTCGCCGCCGCGGTGACGGTTGCATCGCCTGCGGTATCGGCCAAGGTCGCCGCGGTTCCGGTGGAACGCTTGCCGGACGCCGCGCAGGAGATGGCCGAGACCGGCATCGGGCAGGCCCGCGATGCCTTTGCGCGGATCAAGATTGCCGCCGAGACGTTCGCGTCCAGCCTCGAGACCAGCAGCACGGTGACGAGCAAGGGGGTGCACGAGTATTCGGTGGCCGTGATCGAAGCGCTGCAGTCCAATCTCGAAGCCGGGTTCGGTCTGATGCGCTCGCTCGCCGGTGCCCGTACGGTGTCTGAGGCCATCGAGCTACAGACGAGCCATGCCCGTCGCCAGTTCGAGGCCGTCAACGCCCAGGCGAAGGCCCTTGCGTCGATTGCCAACCGCACGGCCACCGAGGCGGCCACCCCGGTCCGCGACGCGCTCGGCCGCCTGCGCTGAGCCTCCCGTCGATGCGCCGGACCTCGGGTCCAGCGCGCCTTCGGCCTGGCTGCGCCGGCTCCCGGCCGCCGCAGTTCCGGCTTGAAATGACGGCGCATTGGGCCTAGGACATGCGCCGCGTCCCGCGGATGCAGCTGTAGCTCAGTTGGTTAGAGCGCTAGATTGTGGATCTAGAGGTCCCCCGTTCAAGCCGGGGCAGCTGTACCACCCTAACCCTCGCAAATTCCTGGATTTTTACATTTTTTCTGCGTTGTGATTCTTGACGCTTTTGGGCTCTGGGTTCCAAAAATTAGCGCTTGGCGGCGTCAATACGCGCAAGCTCCGCACGATTGCCGTGTGTCGTTCGGTAGCGATTGCACTAGCGGCGCGCAGACTCGATCACGCAAACCGTTCGATGCTGTGATGGTGCGATAGACATCGGAGGGTCGACAGGAGTGCCAAGCACGGGTCGGTCGCCCTTGGGCATCCCTACTCGCATCAGAGTGGCGAAAATCGCCGGCCCGATCAGCCCGATCGACATCTTCGGGCGACCGTCCGGGTAACGCGGGTGCCCTGGTGCCGCGCCGCGATGCGCGATTAGCCACCCGGCGCAGTCAGGGACCGACGAGCTGCCCGCCGTCGACCACGATGGTCTGGGCCGTGACCCAGCTCGCCCCGT
The DNA here is from genome assembly GCA_040380755.1 of Methylobacteriaceae bacterium. Classification (GTDB taxonomy): domain Bacteria; phylum Pseudomonadota; class Alphaproteobacteria; order Rhizobiales; family Beijerinckiaceae; genus Alsobacter. Next base: position 2,254 of record JBEIIL010000139.1, read on the forward strand.
CGGACGCCAGGAAGAGCACGACTTCGGCTACCTCCTCGGGCCTGCCCATCCGGCCGAAGGGGATGGTGGCCAGCGTGGTCTGGTAGAGCTCAGGATTGGATGTCTTGCGCTCCTCCCATGTGCCGCCCGGGAACTCGATCGAGCCGGGAGCTACGGCGTTCACCCGGATGCCCTTGCGCGCCAGCATCTTCGCTTGGCTCGCGGTGTAGTGCACGACCGCAGCCTTGACGGCACCGTAGGGCGCCGAGCGAGACGAGGCCCGCAGGGCGGAGATCGAAGAGATGTTCACGATCGATGAGCCCGGCTGCATGTGGGAGATCGCCGCATGGCTGCCGCGCACGACGGCCATCATGTCGATGGTGAGAGAGGCCGCCCATCCCGCCTCGTCATCCGTGTGGCCGAAGCCCGATGCGTTGTTGACGAGCACGTCGAGCCCGCCGAGAGCCTTCACCGCCGCAGGCACGTAGGCGTCGATCGCCTGAGGATCCGCCAGATCCACGCTCGCCGCATGGGCGGTGACGCCGAGCGCCTCGATCTCGCGGCGCGTCGCGTCCAGCGGCCCCGTGCCCCGCGCGCAGATCGAGACGGAGGCCCCGAACTCCGCGAAGCCGAGCGCGATGGCGCGGCCGATGCCACGGCTGCCACCCATCACGATCACCCGCTTTCCGGTGAAATCTCTGGCCATCGGTGCATCTCTGTCATGAATGGAGGAAGGCATGGGCAGCGGGACCCGCGAACCGCCGGGCCATCCACCAGCCCCCGATGCATGTCCAGTCGTCGTGGTCGTCGTTGGAGCCCGGATCCTTGTCCTGCGTGACGTTCACCGAGCCGGCATCGACAAAGCTGGCATACACCGGAGTGAACGCTCCAGCCATCATCGCGGACGATGAGCTGCAGCGCGCGGTAAATGACCCGGCGCTTCGCCTTGTCGAAATCGGCGCGAGCCTGCAGGAGAAGCTTGCCGAACCGCACGTTGCTCCAGGCGTGTCATCGTGAACAGGCGTCCAGCCCGGTCCCCTATCGACCGGGAAGGAAGACGTTGATTTCAAGATCCTATCGGCTCATGACCGAGTTCCAATCGTGACACTGCCCATAAGCCAACAGGATCTTGAACTCAGAGTCTTGCTCCTCTGTCGATGAGTGTCAGGGTTGGGTGCGGGCTCACAGGCGCTGCCGGGATGTCGTCGGGCGCTGCCGTCAGGCTGCCAGGCGTGCCGGCTTCAGCGTGATCGGCATGCCGGCGAGTGCCTTGTCCATCGCGGCGATCTGATCGCCGGACACCGGGTGCATGGGTGCTCGCGGGGGATGGAACCCCAGACCCTGACGGTGCTGCACGTACTTGACGCAGGCGGGCAGATTGTCATGGGTCATGGAATTCCACAACGTATTGAGCCGCTTGTGCAGGTCGAGCGCGGTCACGTGGTCGCCCTGCTTCACCGCCTCGAAGAGCTGGACGCAGACGCCCGGCACAGCGGCCGTGAGCGCCGTGATCGCGCCGTGGGCACCCAGCGCGAAAGACGGATAGAGCAGCGCATCGATGCCGGACAGGACCACGTTGTGCTCCTGGGCCCCCGCAACGAGATCGGAGACCGACTTCAGGTCGCCGGAGCTCTGCTTCATGCCCACGACGCCCGGCACCTCGCGCATGATGCGCAGCATCATGTCCGCACTCAGGTAGTTCCAGGGGATCACGTTGTAGATCAGGATCGGGATGCCGGTGGCGTCGTAGATCTCACGGAAATGCGCAATCGTGTGCTCGGCATCCGGCTTGAACAGGTAGTGGACGGGCGTGATCTGCAGGGCAGCGATCTCAAGGCCCTTAAGCTGCTTCACCCGTTCGATCGCCTCGCGCGTGCTGTTGACGATGAGTCCGACCAGGAAGGCGCGGCGCCCGGCCATCGCCGCATGGCTCTCATGCACCATCCGCACAAACTCGTCGCGGTCGAGCGTGTGGCCCTCGCCCGTGCTGCCGCCGACGACGATCCCGCTGACGCCCTTTTCGACAGCGTGATCGATCTGCTCCTTCAGGGCGGAATAGACGATGTCCCCCCGCGCGTCGAATGGCATGGCGAGAGGCGGCAGGATGCCCTTCAGCGTCTGCCGCACGTTGGAATGCTTCACCTGGTCCATGATCGTTCTCCCGGGGTTCGGATATCTCGGACCTATCTATCCCACCGCACGGCAACTCCCGTCAATCGGACGAATATCCCACATTGCGGGATGATTAAAGCTGTGACGAGATCGAAGCCGCGCAGTGCAGGACCATCTTGGACAGGGTTTCGACCTCTCCGAGCGGGATCTTCCATGCGGGCCCGCTGACGCTGACAGCCGCGAAGACGCGGCCGCTCTGGTCGCGGATGGGCGCACCGATGCAGCGCAGTCCGGGCTGGTGTTCGCCCTCGTCCACGGAGTAACCACGGTCACGGATCTTGCGCAGCTCGGCCTGGAGCGCCTCTCCGTCAATGACCGTCGCCTCCGTGTAGCGGCGCAAGCCGGCCCTGATCAGGCGCTCGACCACGTCGGGGGATTGCCACGCCAGGATCGCCTTGCCGACGCTGGTGCAGTGGACAGGGGCGTTCTCGATGTGGGTGAGCGGCGTGGCGCTGTCGCTTGGATCGGAGCGATGGATCACCACGGCCTGCCGTCCGTCGAAGACGGCGAGGTGGACCAACTGGCCGGAGATCCGGCCGAGCTGCTCGACATAGGGCCGGGCCTCGCGATGCAGCTCCATGTTGGAGAGAACGATGTTGCCGAACTCGAACAGCTTGAGACCCAGCCGATAGCGATCGCGCATGCGGTCCTGGTCGAGGAAGCCGACCTCCTTCATCGATGCGAGCAGGCGATGGGTGGTGCTGCGCGGCAGCCCCGTCCGCTCGCACAGGTCGGCAAGAGACATTGCGCGGTCGGCGGTCGAGAAGCACTCAAGGATGCGGGCGATCTTGCTGAGCGACTTCAGGGTCTCGTCGGAGCTCCGCCTGGTCGCCGCGGGCTGGCTTGGTCCAGCGGGGCGCTGGTTCGGACTGCTCAAAGCTTGATGCCTCCCATTCCGTCACTCGCGAGTTGACAGCTCCACGCCCCTTGTATCCTATATTCCGGGATAAAGTTTCGCAATCCGATACAACTGCGAACGCTGGGCGAGCAAGGAGGAATGACCATGGACATCACAAGGCGCGATTTCGTGTCGTCGGCACTGGCCGCCTCGGCACTCGTCGGCGCAGGGGCGTCACCGCTGAGGGCGGCAGGATTCCCGGAGCGAGACATCACACTCGTCGTCCCCTGGGCTGCTGGCGGCGGGACGGATGCCCTGGGCAGGACGCTGGCCAAGAACGCCAAGCAGCACATCGGCGTGAACGTGGCGGTGGTGAACCGGCCGGGCGGCACGGGCGTGGCAGGCATGCAGTCCGTGGCGACGGCCAGGCCGGACGGCTACACCGTCGGCCTCGTCACCTTCCATTTGTCGAGCTACCGCCTGACGGGCCTGAGCGAGCTGTCCTATCGGGACTTCCAGCCCATCATGCTGCTGAACCGCTCGCCAACCGGCTTCCTGGTCAAGGCTGACTCGCCCTACAAGTCGATGAACGACCTCGTCGACTACGCAAAGCAGAACCCCGGCGTCGTCACCGTGGCGACGTCCGGTGCGGGCGCCGTGCCGCATCTCTCGGCCGCGCTCCTCGCCAAGCAACTCGGGATCAAGTTCACCTTCGTCCCCTTCGACGGGGGCGCGCCCGCGCGCACGGCGGTTCTCGGCGGGCACGTCACCATGCTGGTGGTGAATTCGGAGGAAGCCCTGCAGTTCTATAAGTCAAAGCAGCTGCGCTTCCTCGCCCTCAACAGCGACGAGCGACACTCCTCGTTCCCTGACGTGCCCACCGTGGCCGAAGCTGGCTTCCCGCTGCCCACGCTGCTGCTCGACTGGCGCGGGCTCGCGGTTCCCAAGAGCACCCCGCCCGAAGCCGTCGCCGCACTGACGGCTGGCTTCCGCAAGATGGCGGACGACCCGGAATACAAGCGTCTGATGGACGATATGGCCCTTCCTCGAGCCAATGCGGAGGGTGAGAAGTTCCGCGAGTTCCTGGCCGGGATCGAGACGGCCCTGGAGCCTGCCCTGGCCGAGGTAGGCCTCCTAAAAAAGAGCTGACCGCGCGATGAAAGCGCATGCGCGCCCCGGCGACATCCTTGCCGGGGTCATCCTCTGGGCTATGGCGGCGGTCATCGTCCAGCAATCGACCACCTGGCCGGTGGCAGGCGATGTCGCGGGCAATCCTGTCGTCTTTCCCCGCATCCTTGCGGCGATCATGGCGCTAGCCGGGCTGGCGCTCGTGGTCCTGCGCCGGCCGGAGCCGGAGGGCGAGACAGATGGCACCATCCTGCTGCCGGGCCGGACGGTGCAGGCAATCATCGCCACGGTTGTGCTGGCACTGGCGCTCGACTGGCTTGGCCTGATCGCAGCCGGCATCGCCTACGTTCTCGTCCTGCAGCGGATCGCAGGCGCGCCATGGCGCGCCGCCGTCCCGTTCGCGGTCGCGACACCGGTCGTCATCTGGCTCGTCTTCGTCGCCATGCTCAGGGTTCCGCTCCCTGTGGGCCAGCTCTGGAAAACTCTCATCCCCTGAACGGCGCGACCGGGAGCAGCCCATGTTCGATCCTCAGCTCCTGGCGTCGGGCTTCGCAGCGGTCGCCAGCGCCAAGGTATTTCCCTTCCTCATCGCAGGTTCAGTGATGGGGATCATCGTGGGTGCGATCCCCGGCCTCACCGCCACCATGGCGATCGCACTTCTGATTCCCTTCACCTTTTCCATGGAGCCGATCTCCGGCATTGTGATGCTGCTGGCGATCTATGCGTCCGGCATCTATGCTGGCGGGATCGCGTCTATCCTCATCCGGACGCCCGGCACGCCTGCTGCGGCGGCCACGCTGCTGGACGGCTACCCCATGGCCCAGAAGGGCGAGGCGGGCCGCGCCATCGGCATCGCCACCATATCGTCGGGCATAGGCGGACTGTTCTCGGCCTTCGCCCTCACGCTTTTTGCGCCGCTCCTGGCCACTTTCGCGCTCCGTTTCTCGGCGCCGGAGTACTTCGCCCTCGCCGTATTCGGCCTGAGCGTGACCATGTCCCTTGCCGGCAGTTCCCTGCTGAGAGGCTTCGTCTCGGTGCTCGTGGGGCTCGCCGTCGGGATGATCGGGATCGACCCGATCGGCGGCTTCCAGCGCATGACGTTCGGCTACTCCGAACTCAGCGGCGGCTTCAACTTCGTGGCCGTGATGATCGGCCTGTTCTCCCTGGCGGAGGCCTTCCGGCAGATGGAGCAGATGTCCTCCCTGCCCCCTGTGCCCCCCGCCGTGCGCAACGTCCTGCCCCGGGCCCGCGAGATCATCGGCATGTGGCGCGTCTATCTGCGCTCCTGCATGTACGGGCTGATCATTGGCATCTCGCCCGGGGTGGGTGCGGAAACGTCGAGCTTCCTGGCTTATGCCGAGACCAAGCGCACGTCGAAGGATCCCTCCCGGTTCGGCAAGGGCGCGCCGGAAGGCGTGGCCGCCGCCCAGTCGGCGGAGAACGGCAGCACGGGCGGCGACCTCCTGCCGATGCTGACACTGGGGGTTCCGGGCGATGCCGCCACCGCGGTCCTGATGGGAGCCCTGACGATCCACAATCTGCAGCCGGGCCCCATGCTGTTCCAGGAGCGGCCGGACCTCGTGCACCAGATCTTCGCCGGCATGATCTCGGCCAACATCGCCTTTGTGATCCTTGGCCTGGCGGGTGCGCGGCTTTTTGCCAAGGTCGTGCAGATCGACCGGCGCGTGCTGGTGCCCCTCGTGTGCCTGCTCAGCCTGATCGGCGCCTATGCCATCGACAACAACCCCTTCGACGTGTGGGTGACGCTGGCCTTCGGTGTCCTTGGCTGGCTCATGCAGCGCAATGGCTTCCCGGTTTCGCCGCTCGTCCTCGCCGTGATCCTCGGCGGCATGATGGAGTCGAACCTCCGGCGGACCATGGTGATGGGGCTCGGCAGCCCCGCGATCATGCTCGACCGCCCGATCGCCCTCGTTATCCTGGCCCTGGCGGCGCTCAGCCTCGCCGCCGTCCTGCGCCGGATCTGGCAGGAGCGCCGCCGCGCGGTCGCAGTCCCTCCGGCGGGCTGAGCCGGAGCTGCGACGTCGGAGCCCATCGAGCGCGAGGAAACAGCCCCGCCATCCTGCGGCGCTCCGGCGGGCGAACGCACCATCCGGCATCATGCCGGAAGCTTCAGCTTTTTTCTTCATCAGCGTCGAACGTGTAAATCAGCCGCGAAGCTTGCGCCCTTTTGGCATCGAACAATGGCCTCGCTGCTTTCTTTGATGGACCCGCTCCTGACCTGCTCCCCATCCTTGGATCGCCCGGCCGGGCTTTTGCAGGGTGTCTCTGGTCCCTCTGACAGCACCGCGCACCCTGTTCTCGGCCAATGGCTGACATGTGGCAGAGGCGCGCAAGCTGAGCCTTGCGGGCGTCGGCGCGTCCTGGCTCTCCGACGCAAAGAAGGCAGCGCTGGTGGGGGAATTCACCGCGCGGCTCGATGCGCTGGAGCGGGCGCGTGATCCCACCGACCGGACGCTTGATCTTGCGATTGAGAGACCGTCCCCTCGATTTGCAGTTTGACGACGTCTCAGTATCCAAAGCCAAAGACGTCATCGCGATGACGGTGAGGGTCGAGCGACCGGGAGCCGATCTCGTCGGTGCTATCTCAGTTCACGCGCCGCTGGAGCGCGCGTCCGACAAGAAGGGTCGCGAGCGCCGC
>JBEIIL010000140.1:0-8993 GCA_040380755.1 Methylobacteriaceae bacterium
GGCCAGCCGCCCAGGCCGACGCATGCGACTTCCCCGCCGGCCTGCCGGCGCGCTATGGGTTGAATCAGAATGCAGCATCGGGCTCACCGCGGCCAGACTTACGGGCCGTGCCGCGCAGGGTCAAATGACGCGCGCGCACGGATTCGTGAGGGACTGTGCCGCAATGGCCCGTCAAAACCGGCAGTTTCATGGCCCACGACAGACCTGGTCTTCCACGCTCCGCCGCTCCACTGTCGCCGTCGCGGCGCAGTGCCGTCGCGCCGTTCCTCGCCATGGATGTGCTGGCCGCTGCCAATGCGCGGGAAGCTGCCGGTGGTTCCGTCATGCACATGGAGGTCGGACAACCCTCGGCCCCGGCCCCAAGAGCGGTGATCGAGGCGGCCCAGGCAGCTCTCGCCCACGGCCGCATCGGCTACACCGAGGCGCTGGGCCTGCCATCGCTGCGTGAGCGCATCGCCCGGCACTACCGGGAGTGCTATGGGGTCGCGGTGCCGGCGTCCCGTGTCTGCGTCACGACGGGCTCGTCGGGCGGCTTCATCCTCGGCTTTCTGGCGATGTTCGAGCCCGGCGACCGGGTGGCGATCGCGAGCCCGGGCTATCCGGCCTACCGCAACGTGCTCGAGGCGCTCGGGCTGGTGCCCGTCACCATAGAGACCAGCGCCGCGACCGACTGGGTGATGACCGCCGCCGCGGTCGAACACGTGCACGCGGTCGAGCCGTTGCGCGGCGTGCTGGCCATGAGCCCCGCCAACCCGTCCGGAACCATGATGGGCGCGCAGGCACTGGCCGATCTCGGCGCCAGCTGCCGGCGCCTCGGGCTGTGGTTCGTCTCCGACGAGATCTACCACGGCCTGACCTACGAGGCTCCGGCAGCCACGGCACTGGCGGCCGATCCCGACGCCGTCGTGATCAACAGCTTCTCGAAGTATTACTGTATGACGGGCTGGCGCATCGGCTGGATGGTGCTGCCGGAGGCGCTTGTCCGCCCCGTCGAGCGGCTGGCCCAGTCACTATTCATTTCCGCGCCTTACCTCTCGCAGGTGGCGGCCGAGGCCGCCTTTTCGGCAACCGACGAGCTCGAAATCGTGAAGGCCGGCTATGCCCGCAACCGGGCCATGCTGCTGACCGAGCTGCCGCGGATTGGCCTGCCGGACTTCCTGCCGGTCGACGGCGCCTTCTATGCCTATGTCGATATCGGCCGCTACACCAACGACTCGCTTGCCTTCTGCGGTCGGCTTCTGGCCGAGGCCGGTGTCGCGGCGACGCCGGGTCTCGATTTCGATCTCGACCGCGGCTCCCGGACCATGCGGCTGTCCTTCGCCGGCAGCGAGGCAACCTGCCGCGAGGCCGTGGCGCGAATCGGGACGTTCCTGACGGCGGTGGGCTGAGGTGCAGCGCCGAAGGAGGCTGAAGTGCAGCCTCGGCTGAGCCAACGAAAAACGGCGCCCTGCGGCGCCGTTCTCATGTCGGTTGAACGGCGCCGCTGACGTCAGCCGCCGGCAATCACCGACTTCGCCTTCGCCCACCAGCCGGCCTTGCGGGGCTCCGTCGGCTCGGCGCCGATCACCACCGGCTCGGTCGTCACGGGCTCGGGCAGAGGCTCCGGCACGACCAGGGCGGGCTCGGCCGCGACCAGGATGGCAGGCTCGGCCACGACCGCAGCAGGCGCTGCCGCGACAGGTGCCGGCGCTGTCACGGCCGGAACCTCCGCCGCGGGGGCTTCGGCAGCGGCGGCTTGCTTGCTGGCCGCTTCGGCTTCTGCTGCGGCAAGCGCTGCGGCGGTCGGCTTGCGGGCCCGGCTGCGGCGCGGCTTGGCCGCAGGCGCCTCGGGTTGGACCTCGGGCACGACCTCGGTCGGCACAGTCTCGGCGTCGGCCGGAGCCTCCACCGTGGCGGGCACGGTCTCGGCCTGATCGGCAACCACGGCGACGCTGTCACCGGCCTCGCCGGCGTCACCATCGGCCACGGTCTCAACCGCACCCTCGGGCAACTCGCCCTCACCGCGCAGACGGCGGCCGCCGCGACGGCCACGACGGCGCCGTCCGGCGCGCTCGTCACCGGACTCAGCCGGCGGAACCCCGCCCTCGGCCTCGTTCAGCGACAGCGCCGCGACCGCATCCTCGCCCGGCTCGAACGTTCGGGTGCCGCCGAACGGTGCGCCGGTAACGTCGGGCTGCGGCGCATCGAGCGGCATCGGAGAGCCATTGGCGAAGCTCTCGCGATCCTCGCCGTTGCGGCCACCCCGCCGCCGCCGGCGACGACGCTTGCGCCGCCCGCCGGCTCCGTCAGCAGCCTCGGCATCCGGGCGGCGTTCGCCGCGATCCTCACGCGGACCCCGATCCTCACGCGGCGCCCGCTCGGCCACCACCGTGTCCTCGGCATCGTCCTCGTCGGCCGGATCGGCGACGTCCTCGTCCTCATCCGGCATCGCGATGCTGTCGACGAGCACGACCGGCGCCGCTATCGGCCGCGGATTCGCCACTGCGTCGCCCCGCTCGATGGCGAAGGCATGTGTGCCGGTGTGGCTGTCGTCTGCCAGCACAGTCACGTTGACGCCAAAGCGGTCCTCGAGGCCACGCAGGTGGCTGCGCTTCTGGTTCAGGATGTAGAGCGCTACCTCGGTCCGCGTGCGCACGACCAGATCGTATGCGTTGCTCTTGATCAGCGTCTCCTCGACCGCGCGCAGGACATGCAGCGCCACCGAAGGCACCGCGCGGACGATCCCTGCGCCGGCACAATGCGGGCAGAGCACAGTGGAGCCCTCCAGCACGCCGGTGCGGATGCGCTGGCGCGACATCTCCATCAGGCCAAATGCCGAGATGCGACCCACCTGGATGCGCGCGCGATCGTTCTTGAGCGCGTCCTTGAGGCGTCGCTCCACCGCGCGGTTGTTGCGGTTCTCCTCCATGTCGATGAAGTCAATGACGATCAGGCCGGCCAGGTCGCGCAGGCGCAGCTGGCGGGCCACCTCATCGGAGGCCTCGAGATTGGTCTTGAACGCCGTGTCCTCGATGTTGTGCTCGCGCGTCGCGCGGCCCGAGTTCACGTCGATGGCGACAAGCGCCTCCGTCTGGTTGATGACGATATAGCCGCCCGACTTCAGCGTGACCTGGTTGGAGAACATCGCATCCAGCGGCGCCTCGACCCCGAAGCGGGCGAACAGCGGCTGCGCCTCGCGGTAGGGCTTCACGTTCTTGGCATGGCTCGGCATGAGCATGCGCATGAAGTCCTTGGACTCCTTGTAGGCGGCCTCGCCGGCGACGAGCACCTCGTCGATGTCCTTGTTGTAGAGGTCGCGGATCGCACGCTTGACGAGCGAGCCTTCCTCATAGGTGAGGGCAGGGGCCGACGACTGCAGCGTCAGCTCGCGCACCGTCTCCCACAGCCGCATCAGATACTCGAAGTCGCGCTTGATCTCGGCCTTGGTGCGCGACGCACCGGCCGTGCGCAGGATCACCCCCATGCCGTCCGGCACCTCCAACTCCTGGGCGACGGACTTCAGGCGCTTGCGGTCGACAGCGTTGGTGATCTTGCGGGAAATGCCGCCGCCGCGGCCGGTGTTGGGCATCAGCACCGAATAGCGACCTGCAAGCGACAGATAGGTGGTCAGCGCCGCTCCCTTGTTGCCGCGCTCCTCCTTGACGACCTGGACGAGCAGAACCTGGCGCCGCTTGATCACCTCCTGGATCTTGTACTGGCGGCGATGGGCTCGCGGCCGCTCTGGCAGTTCCTCCAGCGCATCCTCCGAGCCGACCTGCTCGATGACGTCGGCCTCTTCGGCGGGCTCGTCATCCTCCTCGTCGTCACCGGTGTCGGCGGCGCGAGCGGGCGCGGCGTCCGCGGCCTCAGGAGCGTCCGCTGCATCCGGGCTATCGGCCTGAAGCGTGGTCTCGGTGTCGTCAGACACATCCGACGCAGCGTCATCGGCGGCGGCATCGGCGTCTTCGGCCGCCTCCGCCGCGTCCTCGCCGGTCACGGCCTCCGACGTGTCGGCGGCTGCTGCCTTTGCGGGGCGGCCCTTGCCGCGGCGACGCCGATGGTGGCGCTCCTCCGCCTCGTCGGCGTCGCGCTCATGGCGGGCCTCCTCGGCCAGCAGCGCCTGCCGGTCGGCGACGGGGATCTGGTAATAGTCGGGATGGATCTCGCTGAAGGCGAGGAAGCCATGCCGGTTGCCGCCATAGTCCACAAAGGCGGCCTGCAGCGAAGGCTCTACCCGGATGACTTTCGCCAGGTAGATGTTGCCGCGAAGCTGTTTCTTGTTGGCAGACTCGAAATCGAACTCCTCGACGCGGTTACCGCGGACGACGACGACACGGGTTTCCTCCGGGTGGGAGGCATCGATCAGCATTTTGTTGGCCATGAGAGACTCTCATAGGCGCGGCTCCCGCGGGACGGCCAGGCTTGTCGGGGACGAATGCGCCGCTGCGCCCGGACGGGGCGGCGGCAAGACAGCGACAAGAAAACGGTCGGTACGGAGAGCGGCGCACGGTTGTCGCCGGGGGCCGGCGAGGGTTTCAGTCGCGCTTGAAGCCGGGAGGCGCGAGCGGTTCCGACGGAACTCCGTCCGGTGCGCAGCGGCATCCGGTTGCGAAGGCTCACGACGGGTCTGGAGCATGCTGCTCACACCTAAAGACCTCGACACAGGGCGGGCGTCCGGCTGGCGCCGGGCCCGTTCGCCTCGCAGGGCACGTGATGCGCCACGATCGAGGCCGAATGCCCGCATCGCCGTGCAAGATCCGGAAGAACTGGAACGAAGTTCCAAGAACCGGTGCCGACGGGGTGCCGCGGAGCGGGCAACCCGGCCGACGGGACACGGCGGGCGAGACGCTCACTCTTAGGGTCTCCGGGACAGATTTGGCAAGCGAATAGAGTGTGGCCGGGCTGACACGGACAGGCGGAAAGCGCCGTCGGCTGCGCAGGATTGGTTAACCAGCTCTGGCCTATAGCCTAGAAACAGGGTGTTTTCAGCGCAGGCCGAGCATCTGAGCCGGCCGGACGGGACCGGGATGCCGCGAGCGACAGCATGGCGCCGAAAATTGGCACTTTCCACCCTCGGCGCAGCCTTGCTCGCCGCAGGTGTCGCCGTAGCACAGCCGACGAAGGCGCCAGGAGCGGCCACCAACGCCGAATCGATTCCGGTCGCGATTGATGCTCAGATTTCCGGCGACACCACGGCAGGTCGGATCCAGTTCACGTTGTCGGCACCGGTTACGCCAAGGGTCACCGTCCTCGACAAGCCGGACCGACTGGTGATTGATCTGCCCGAGGTGAATTTTCAGGTGCCTCCTGATGTGGGCCGCAAGCCACGCGGCCTCGTCAAGTCGGTACGCTGGGGCCTGATTGGTCCGGGCCGCTCGCGCATCGTGGTGGAGCTGGCCCACCCGGCCCTGCCGGGCCGTCTGCTGGCCGAGCCCGTGCTGGGCGGTGCCGCCGCGACCCTGACGCTCGAGCTTCGCAAGGCCGACCGTGATGCCTACACGCGCGCCACGACCGTCGCTGCGCCCGCTGCCGTTGCGGATCCGGTGCAGCCGTCACGGGGCGACCGGCGACCGCTGGTGGTCCTCGACCCCGGCCATGGCGGCATCGATACCGGCGCCATCGGGCTGAGCCGAATTCTCGAGAAAGACGTGGTGTTCGCTTTCGCCAAGGCCCTGAAGGACAAGCTCGAACGCACCGGGCAGGTGCGTGTGCTGCTGACCCGGGATGGCGACAGCTTTGTGGCGCTGAACGACCGCGTGCGCCTGGCGCGGTCCGCCAATGCCAGCCTCTTCGTCTCGATCCATGCCGACACCCTGACGGTGAGCCCCGAGGTCCGTGGGCTCACGGTCTACACCAACTCCGACCGCGCTTCGGATGCCGAGGCTGCGAGGCTCGCCGAATCGGAGAACCGCGCCGACAGCCTTGCCGGTGTGGAATCGACGGAGGATGGCGAAGAGATCGCCGGCATCCTCAGCGACCTGACGCGGCGCGAAACACGCACCTACTCCCATCTGTTCGCCCGTTCGCTTGTCGGACAGATCACGGCTGCGTCACGCCTGAACAAGAACCCTCATCGCTCGGCCGGCTTCCGGGTGCTGCGGGCCCCCGACGTTCCGTCAGTGCTTGTCGAACTTGGATATCTGTCGAGCAAGAGCGACGTCGAGCTGCTGACCGCAGCCGACTGGCGTGATCGCACAACCGATTCGATCACAACTGCGATCACGGGTTTTCTGGGTCCGCGAATGGCCCAGCAGGCCCAGGCTCCGCTGCCGCCGGCACGCCCCGGACAAGTCCCCTGAGGGGGTAGTGTCGTGTTTTGACCACAAAGACCCGTCACGGCTTCTGACACCATCTCCCGGGGTGTCGGCAAGTCCCGGGCGATGGTAGACTGATCTAATCAAGGTGGTCGCGGCACGATGCGGCAAACGGGCCCAAGGCCTGGGGGCGCTCGCGTCCCGACCTCCGGGGGCCGAACGGCTCCCTCCCTGGCAACTGACCTGAAAAGCGGCGCGGCTTTCGATGCGGTACGTCCTTCGCCTGATCGGCATCATGTTCACGGCCGGTGCCATTGTCTTCGTTGTGGGGGCGGCCGGCGCCGGCTTCATGATGTGGAAGTATTCCCGGGATCTTCCCGACTACACGCAACTCGCCAACCACGAGCCTGCCGTGATGACCCGCGTCCACGCCGGGGACGGGTCGCTGCTCGCCGAGTACTCGTCCGAGCGCCGGATGTTCATTCCCATCCAGGCCGTGCCGAAGATCGTCGTTGCGGCGTTCCTCTCGGCCGAAGACAAAAATTTCTACAAGCATGGCGGCGTGGACCCCGAGGGCATCCTGCGCGCCGGCCTGTATTACATGAAACGCGACCAGGGCCAGCGGCCGCAGGGCGCGTCGACCATCACCCAGCAGGTTGCCAAGAACTTCCTGCTTTCGAGCGAACAGACGTTTGATCGCAAGATCAAGGAGATGCTCGTCGCGCTGCGGATCGAGTCGACCTACACCAAGGACAAGATCCTGGAGCTCTACCTCAACGAGATATTCCTCGGTCTTGGCAACTATGGCGTCGCTGCCGCGGCCCTGAACTACTATGGCAAGTCGGTGCATGAGCTGACGCTGGCGGAAGCCGCCTATCTGGCGGCACTTCCGAAGGCTCCGAACAACTATCACCCATATCGGCATCCGCAGGCCGCTTTGGCGCGACGCAACTACGTGGTCGACCGCATGGTCGAGAATGGCTATGTCACCAAGGCCGACGGCGAAAAGTCCAAGCGCGAGCCGCTCACCGTCAATCCGCGCTCGCTGTCGCCAAACTCCATCGCCGCCGGCTTCTTCGCAGAGGAGGTTCGCCGCGAACTCGAGGAGCGCTACGGCCGCAAGAAGCTCTACGAGGGCGGTCTCTCGGTTCGCACGACGCTTGACCCCAAGCTGCAGCTGATGGCCCGCAAGACGCTGGCCGACGGTCTGGTGCGCTACGATGAGGCGCAAGGCTGGCGCGGCGCGATTCAGCGCGTCGACCTCACCGGCCGCGACTGGGGCCTCGCCATGGCGGAGATCCCGACGCTGGGCGACGTCCAGCCCTGGCGGCTGGGCGTGGTGCTCGACATTCAGGGCGATGTGGCCCGTATCGGGCTGCAGCCGGCGCGAGAGGCCTCCGGCGAGGTCACGAAAGAGCGGCAAACCGCCGTTCTCAACCCTGACGGCGCCCGCTGGGCCCGACGCCCGGTGCGGCAGCTGATGGCGCCCGGCGACGTGATTTATGTCGAGCCCATGGACGGCAAGCCCGGACAGCTTCGGCTGCGCCAGCTCCCCGAGGTGTCGGGCGCGATCGTGGCGATGGACCCCTACACGGGGCGCGTCTACGCCATGGTGGGCGGCTTCTCCTTCGACCAGTCGAAATTCAACCGCGCGACCCAGGCGCTGCGGCAGCCTGGCTCTTCGTTCAAGCCGTTCGTCTATGCGACGGCGCTGGACAATGGCTACACGCCGTCGTCGATCGTGCTCGACGCACCGATCGAGGTCGACCAGGGCGCTGGCCAGGAGATGTGGCGGCCGGAGAACTACGATGGCAAGTCGGCCGGCCCGCGGACGCTGCGCTATGGCATCGAGCATTCCAAGAACCTGATGACGGTCCGGCTGGCGCAGGACGTTGGCATGCCGCTGATCTCCGAATATGCGAAGCGCTTCGGCGTGTATGACGACATGCTGCCGGTGCTGGCCATGTCGCTTGGAGCCGGCGAGACGACGGTCATGCGGATGACCGCCGCCTATTCGATGTTCGTCAACGGCGGAAAGCGCATCAAGGCGTCGCTCGTGGATCGCATCCAGGACCGTTGGGGCCAGACCATCTTCCGCCACGACGAGCGCCAGTGCATCGCCTGCGATGCCGACAAGTTCGCCAACCAGAACGAGCCACGCCTGATCGACAAGCGCGAACAGGTTCTCGACCCGCTGACCGCCTATCAGGTCACATCGATGCTCGAGGGTGTTGTGCTGCGTGGCACCGCTCAGGTGGTGAAGGACGTCGGCAAGCCGATGGCGGGCAAGACCGGCACGACCAACGACGCCAAGGACGTGTGGTTCGTCGGCTTTTCGCCGGATCTCGCGGTCGGCGTCTATATGGGTTACGACAAGCCGCGTTCGCTCGGCAATTCGGCGACAGCCGGCCAATATGCAGCGCCGATCTTCCGCGACTTCATGAAGCTGGCGCTGGCCGACAAACCGGCGACACCATTCCGGGTACCGCCAGGCATCAAGCTGATCCGGGTGTCAGCGGGCACCGGCATGCGTGCCGGCGGCGGCGAAGGCGGCCTGCTCGAGGCGTTCAAGCCCGGCACCGCACCTCCCGATACCTATTCGGTGATCGGCGAGGCGGGTGCTCGACCCCTGTCGGTGTCGCCGGAAGCCGACCGCGCCGTGGGCAGAGGCACCGGCGGCCTCTACTGACAGCAACCGGCAGCGGCGGGGGGGGGGGGAAAGGCGGGGCCCCCCCCCCCGCGGAGGAGACCAACAAAGGA
>JBEIIL010000141.1:0-8902 GCA_040380755.1 Methylobacteriaceae bacterium
CCGGCCGCCGCGAGCCGGCCGAGCGTCGCCTCGACGGCCTGCGCCACCGCCGGCCCCGGGGCGGCAAACACCCGGCCTCGCGGCCCGCCGATGCGCACTCCGCCGAGAGCGGCCGGCTCCCACGGGCCGGTCTCGCCGCCGCTCATCACCGCGTCGGCATCGGCGCAGGCCTGCACGGTGGCGGCCAGCGGCCCGATCGAGTCGAGCGTGAAGGACAGCGGGAAGGCGCCCGCAGTCGGCACCCGCCGGGCCGTCGGCTTCAGCCCGACAATGCCGTTGAACGCGGCCGGAATGCGCACCGACCCGCCGGTGTCGGTGCCGATGGCGATGTCGCACAGGCCGAGCGCGACAGCGACGCCTGCCCCCGCCGAGGACCCGCCGGGGATGCGGGCCGGATCACGCGCGTTGCCGGGCGTGCCGGTGTGCGGGTTCAGCCCCAAGCCCGAAAAGGCGAATTCCGACATGCTGGTCTTGCCGAGGATCACCGCGCCGGCGCGTCGCAGTCGCGCCACCACCGGGGCGTCGGCGGTCGCCGGCGGCTGGCCTGCGAGCAGCCGCGATCCCGCCAGCGTGGTCTCGCCGGCAACGTCGAACAGGTCCTTGATCGAGACGAGAACACCGTCGAGCGCCCCCAGCGTTACGCCATCGCGCCGCCGCGCATCGGCGGCATCGGCCTCGGCGCGGGCGCGCTCCGCATACACCCGGGTGAAGATCGCTGCGTCAGGCGCGGCGGCGATCCGCGCCAGTGCAGCTTCGGTCCGGTCGCGCACGCCCATGGTGTCCTCCCTTGCGTGCGGCGGATCCTATCTGCAACTTTTCCGAGCCAAAAGCCGGGCGCGATCACGCTTCGGTGGGTGCGATCACGGCGTCCGACAGGATGCCGGAGAAGCCCGTGTGCCACTCGTCGGCATCGATGCGCGAGAACCGCACCTGCAGCGGTCCGTCGAGGCCGCCGGCAAAGTCCCATTCGGTCTCGAAGCTGTCACGCCCTGCGGTGAAGTCCTCGCCCTCCAGCTCCAGCCCGGCACCCGACAGGATCAGCGCCCAGTCCGGCGCCTCGATCTCCAGCCGGTGCTGCAGGCCGCCCCACGTCACCGTGAGGGTGACGTCCTGGTCGGCGCGCGCTGGGTCGAACGGTTCGGCCGTCATCAAGAGCCTCGTCGGCATACTGGCGGAGCGAGGGCCGTGGATGGCCCGTCCACCCGCCGTCCAGGGTCGGGGTTTCGCGGCGTCCCCAACCCGCATCTTCGCATAGACGGGTCCGCCAGCCCCTGGCAATCCCCGCCCGGACAGGTCGGATCGCGCATCATCCGGCGGCCAGGTGTCGCCAGTCCGTGGGACTCGTTCCGCTCCATCGCCGGAAGGCCTGGCCGAACGCCGAATGGCTGGCGAACGCGAGGGCATCCGCAATCTCACCCACCGGAAGGTCGGTGAGGGCAAGGAGCTCGCGGGCGGCGTTGAAGCGAACCTCGTCGCGGATCGTCTCGAAGACAGTGCCCTCGGCAGCAAGCTGCCGGCGAAGGGTCCGCGCGCCGCGGCCGAGAGAGCGTGCCATTCCGGCCATGGACGGATCGCCACGCAGCAGCCGCGGGCGAACCAGATGGCGCACGCGGGCTCCGATCTGGCCCGCAGGCCTGCCCAGCATCGCGGTGATCTGCGCGATCAAGGCCTCGCGGCGGTCCGGACTGGCCGTCCGACGGGGAAAGTCGATGTCGGCACCCGACACGATGAGGCAGGATTGGCCCTGGTTGAAGCGAACGGGCACCCGCAGGATCCGCTGGTAGATCCCAGCGTCCTGCGGGCCGGCGTGGCAGAGATGGACCTCCAGCGGCGCAACACGCCCGCCTGTCAGGTCACGCAGCATGTCACAGCCGATGGCGACAACCGCCTCGTAGAGATGGCGGCTACCGGGTGAAGCCCGGTCGTAAATGCCGTATCCGAGCGCGTAGTCCTGGCCAAAGCGGTGAAGGTAGAGTGCGGCGCCGCTCGTGTAGCCGAGCTGCCAGTTGACGAAGTCCTGCAGGGCCTCACGCAGCGTCGGGGCCTCTTTGGCCAGACGCTGGATGATGCCGTGCTGCGCCCACCGGTATTCGGCGCCCATCAGCAGGCCGACATGGCCGCAGCCCGTCTGTTCGGCGGCACGCTCCAGCAGGACGAGGCAATCGGCAAACCGCAGGAGATCGTCGGCAGTCAAGACGTCGAGGTCGATCCCGAGCCCGTCGCTGACGCCGGCCGGTGAGCCGCCGAGGCTGCGCACGACGGCCGCGAGGTGCGCGAAGGCCCCGGCCCGCTGGAATGCGGAGGACAACTGCTGCCTCACGACCGGTGTCCCCAAAACGAAAGCAGTCAATTTTTAGCCAGGTTAATGAGGTGCGCGAAGTCAGAATTTCATCGCGTCCCCGGAGCACGTGAAAATGATTGCTGCAAAACGACGTCTCGTTGCCGGCCTCCTCGTCGCCGCAAGCCTCATCGGCCCCGCGTGCGCGCAGCCGCTCGATGGCCCCCCGAGCAACCCGGCGCTGAAATTCTCCACGCAGCGTCCCTCCGGTGTCTATGCGCCCGACAAGATCGAGACCCGGCTCGGCACGCTCAGGTTCACGGATGGCTTCCCCGACAAGGACACGGCCAAGACGCTGCTCGACAACCTCGATTTCCAGCGCGCCGTCCAGGCCTATCTGCTGGCCCTGCCGGCTGTGAACCAGGTCGGCAACCGCAACGCCATCCGGACCATCGGGCCGGTGAACGCCACCGTTCCGATCTGGGAGCAGATGGTCGACGCGAAGACCATCGAACTCACCGCGAATGACAACACGCCCTACACCTGGTTCTGGATCGATCTTCGCAACGGCCCGCTGGTCATCGAGGTGCCGCCCAAGGTGCTCGGCCTCGTCAATGACCTCTGGTACCGCTGGGTGTCCGACGTCGGCATCACCGGGCCGGATCGCGGCCAGGGCGGCAGGTTCCTTGTGCTGCCGCCGGGCTACACCGGCCTGGTTCCGGACGGCTACCATGTGGTCCGGCCGACCACCTTCAGCAACCTGGTGATCTGGCGCAGCTTCCTCGTCGACGGCAACCCGAAGCCGGGCGTGGACGCGGTGAAGGCCGCCACCAGGATCTATCCGCTGGGCCAGGAGGCGAGCACCAGGGCGCCGACCTTCGTCGACATGTCGGGCAAGCCGTTCAACATGGTGAACCCGGCCGACTTCCGCTACTGGGAGCTCCTGAACCAGGCCGTCCAGGAGGAGCCCAGCGAGTCGCTCGATCAGGTCCGCCTCGGCTACTGGGCGTCCATCGGCATCGAGAAGGGCAAGCCCTTCGCCCCTGACGCGCGCATGAAGGCGATCCTGACGGAAGCCGCAGCCGTCGGCGATGCAACGGCCCGTGCCGTCTCGTT
This sequence comes from Methylobacteriaceae bacterium, assembly GCA_040380755.1. Classification (GTDB taxonomy): domain Bacteria; phylum Pseudomonadota; class Alphaproteobacteria; order Rhizobiales; family Beijerinckiaceae; genus Alsobacter. The sequence goes on from JBEIIL010000141.1 coordinate 3,395, forward strand.
CCATATGCCGGAGCCGGCCGACTACTACTACAAGGACGCCTACTGGCAGTTGCCATTCGTCGGGGGCTACAAGTTCCAGTCGCAGCCCGGCGTTCTGAACCTCGACGGCTACATCTTCTATTACTTCATGGCGACGGGCGTGACGCCGGCCATGGAGGAGAAGATGGTCGGGCTTGGATCGCAATACGCCTGGACGGCGCGCGACGCGCTGGGCAACGCCCTCGACGGCGGCAAGTCCTACCGGCTGCGGCTTCCGCCAAACGTGCCCGTCAAGGATTTCTGGTCGGTCATCCTCTACAGCAACCAGACCCGCTCGATGATCCAGACGGACCAGCGCTTCCCCAGCGTCAGCAGCCAGACCAAGGGCCTGCAGAAGAACCCCGACGGCACCGTTGACGTGTTCTTCGGCCCGAAGCCTCCGGTCGGCAAGGAGGCCAACTGGGTCCAGACCGTGCCTGGAACCGGCTGGAACACGATCCTGCGTCTCTACGGGCCGCTGGAGCCCTGGTTCGCCAAGACCTGGCGTCCCGGCGACATCGAGCCGGTCTCCGACGACTACAAGGACACCCTGATCGACCGCATCGACGGCCTTGTCACGAAGATCGCGGACTGCCGCAAGCAGGCCGACGCCAGGTCGCTCGACTTCGTGGCCCGGCTGCGCTACGTCGAGACCTGCGCCCGCTGAGGCCGCAGGGTGCCTGCGGGGTCGGCCGCGCCTGGCGCGCGGCCGGCCGAACGTGTGACTGGCCCGCAATATCGCGGCGCTAGAAAAATTGGCCCAGGAGCCATCCAGCGGGCTCGGCCCCGCAGCCCCAGCCCGCGGCGCCATTCCTGTCATCCCGACGGCACGTCATTCGCCGCCGATCTCGCCTGATCACCCGCCAAGGCCGGTCATCAATCTGCAAACCTGCACTCCGAACGGAAGAGGGAGCCACCATGAAGCTCGTCACCGCACTGTCCACTGCCGCGCTGTCTGTCCTGTTGGCCGGACCCGCGCTTGCCCAATCCGGCTCCAAGGTCGGCGTCCTCAGCTGCGACGTCTCCGCCGGCGTCGGCATGTTCGTGTTCCAGAAGCAGACCATGGTCTGCACGTTCAAGGCGGATGCCGGCGGGATGCCCGACAATTACACCGGCCAGATCGCCGAATATGGCGTGGCCATCGGCGCTGTCGCCGCGGGCCATCTGGTCTGGGGCGTGGTTGCGGCCGACAGCGGGGTTCCGAAGGGCGCGCTTGCCGGCACCTATGCGGGCGTCGGTGCCCAGGCCACGGCAGGCGTCGGCGTCGGCGCCAATGCCCTGATCGGTGGCACGGGGCGCGCCTTCTCGCTGCAGCCGTTCTCAGTCGAGGGCCAGACCGGCATCAACATCGCCGCCGGTGTCACCACGGTGACGCTGACGCCCGCGCCCTGACACGCCGGACAAAGGGGGCTGACGATGGTTCTGACCCGGACCCTCGCGCTCGCCGCAGCGCTGTCCCTGGCCTTTGCGGGAGCCGCCCTCGCGGCCCCCGCCAAGACCAAGGCCAAGGCGCGGCCAGCCGCGGCGGCGAAGGCCGCCCCTGCGGCTCCCGCGGCCGGGTCAACTGAGTCCGCGCCGAAAGGCGAGAACGCGGACGCGCTTCGCCGGGCTGCGCAAAACCCGGTGGCGAACATGATCAGCCTGCCGCTCCAGAACAACACCAATTTCAACTACGGCCGCTACAAGCAGGACCAGAACGTCCTGAACTTCCAGCCCGTGATTCCGTTCAAGCTCAACGACGACTGGAACCTGATCACGCGCTGGATCACGCCGCTCGTCTACCAGCCGCAGCTGACGCCGACAGGCCAGCGCGAGTTCGGGCTCGGCAACCTGACGCCGTCGTTTTTCCTGTCTCCGGCACACTCCGGCGCGGTGATCTGGGGCGCCGGTCCGATCCTGTATCTGCCGACAGCCACGGACAAGACGCTCGGCACCAACAAATGGGGCGGCGGCCCAAGCTTTGTCGCCCTGACCATCCAGGGGCCCTGGGTGGTCGGCGCCCTCGTCAACAACATCTGGGCCGGCACCCAGAACAGCCGCGTCAACCTGTTCACGCTGCAGCCCTTCATCAACTACAACCTGCCGGACGGCTGGTACCTGACCTCGGGCCCGGTCATCACGGCGAACTGGCTGACGAAGAACGGCGAGAAGTGGACAGTCCCTGTCGGCGGCGGCATCGGCCGGCTGTTCCGGCTGGAAAAACTGCCGATCAACGCCCAGGTCCAGGCCTTCTACAACGTGGTCAAGCCGACCGATGGCGCCAACTGGACCCTGCGATTCCAGGTCCAGGCGCTGCTGCCGGCACACTAGGAAGGAAGGGTCGGCGCGGGCTGGTCGAACAGGCTGCCAACCCCGGTCCGTTCGCGCCGTCCCGGCCGTCACCGCACCGACGAGAACGTCGTCGGCTGCAGGAAGGCGTTGGCGACGTTGGCGAGGATCGGCCCGTCGCGCTCCGAGGCCGTGCGGGCGGCAATCCAGTCCGGGTCGGCCATGAAGGCGGCCCACTTCGTCTCCCGCTCGGCCATCGATTCCCACGCCAGAAGGTAGGTCAGGTCGAGGTTCGACTCGCCGACCAGCGTCGTCCAGAAGCCGGCCTGGCGAATGCCATGACGCTCCCACAGCGCCAGCGTCTTGGTCTCGAACCGCGTCAGCAGCGCCGGCATCCGGCCCGGCAGGCAGCGATAGATGCGCTGTTCGTAGATCATGGCGTGTCCTCCCCCGATGTCCGCGGATCGCGGTTCCGTCCATTAAACCCGGTATCGGGTCGGGTGGTCCAGACCGGATGGAACCGGCCACCTCCCCGGATCGTTGCCCGGATGCGGGGCTGCTGACGGATGGCCGCAGGCCATGCCGGTTTCTGTCACCGGCCATGCCCGCTAGGATGCCGCCCGATCGTCGGCCCGCCCGGGCCGGCCGCCCCACGCGCAGGACAACTCCCCCGTGCAACCCATCATCGCCATCGAGGGTCTGTCGAAGACCTATGCTGGCGGCCTCACGGCGCTCAAGGGCGTCGACCTGCAGATCCGCAAGGGCGAGATCTTCGCGCTGCTCGGCCCCAATGGTGCCGGCAAGACGACGCTGATCGGCATTGTCTGCGGCATCGTCACGCCGACGACGGGCCGCGTGTCGGTCGACGGTCACGACATCATCCGCGACTACCGGGCGGCCCGCACCTGCATCGGCCTCGTGCCGCAGGAGCTGTCGACCGATCTCTTCGAGACCGTGTGGGACACTGTGCGGTTCAGCCGCGGCCTGTTCGGCAGGGCGCCGAACCCGGCCTTTGTCGAGCAGGTCCTGCGGGATCTGTTGCTCTGGGACAAGCGCGATGCCAAGATCATGGCGCTGTCGGGCGGCATGAAGCGGCGGGTGATGATCGCCAAGGCGCTGTCGCACGAGCCGACGGTGCTGTTCCTCGACGAGCCCACCGCCGGGGTCGATGTCGAGCTGCGCCGCAGCATGTGGGAGATGGTCCGCGGCCTGCGCGACCGCGGCGTCACCATCATCCTGACGACCCACTACATCGAGGAGGCCGAGGAGATGGCCGACCGCATCGGCGTCATCTCCCGCGGCGAGATCGTACTGGTCGAGGACACCGCCAGCCTGCTCGCCAAGCTCGGCACCAAGCAGCTGGTGCTGACGCTGGAGGCGCCGCTCGCCGACGCGCCGCCCGCCGCCGCCGGCGAACAGCTGGCCCTGTCGGCGGATGGCCTGACCCTGACCTGCACGTTCGACGCCCAGCTTGGCGGCGCCGGCATCGCCGGCCTGTTGCAGCGCCTCGCAGCGCTGGGCATTGCCTACCGCGACCTCGAGACCCGCGAGACCTCGCTCGAGGAGATCTTCGTCCGTCTTGTCGGAGGCCAGTCGTGAACCTCTATGCGGTCCAGGCTATCTACCGCTTCGAGATGGCGCGCTGGTTGCGGACGCTGCTGCAGAGCATCGCCGCACCGGTGATGACCACCACGCTGTATTTCGTCGTCTTCGGCTCCGCCATCGGCGCCCGCATGGCCGAGATCGACGGGGTCAGCTACGGCGCCTTCATCGTGCCGGGCCTGATCATGCTGTCGATCCTGACCGAGAGCATCGCCAACGCCTCCTTCGGCATCTACATGCCGCGCTTCGCCGGCACCATCTACGAGGTGCTGTCGGCGCCTGTCTCGCCGGCCGAGATCGTCATCGGCTATGTCGGCGCGGCTGCCACCAAATCGGTGCTGCTGGGGCTGATCATCCTGGCGACGGCACGGCTGTTCGTGCCGTTCGAGGTCGCCCACCCGGTCTGGATGGTCGCCCTGCTGGTGTCGATCGCCGTCACCTTCAGCCTGTTCGGCTTCCTCATCGGCATCTGGGCGACAAGCTGGGACAGGCTGCAGATCGTCCCCACCATGGTGGTGACGCCGCTCGCCTTCCTCGGCGGCAGCTTCTACTCGATCAGCATGCTGCCGCCGACCTGGCAGACCATCGCGCTGTTCAACCCGGTCGTCTATCTGGTCAGCGCGTTCCGCTGGAGCTTCTTCGGCGTCTCCGATGTCGGGCTTGGCCTCAGCGTGGTGATGATCGCCCTGTTCATGGCCGTGAGCCTCGGCGCCATCATCTGGGTGTTCCGCACCGGCTACCGGCTGAAGACGTAGGGTCGAAACACCCGTCAGTTGGCGCTGGCGACAACGACCAGGCGCTTCACCTCGCCGCGCAGATAGGCCTGCAGGAACCGGTCATAGTCGCGGATCGACACGCAGCCGTTGGAATCGCCGCCCGGGCCGAGCAGATAGCTGTGCGCCAGCAGTCCGGCACGGCCGTGGATCGCCGCGCTGCCGCCGACCGGGTTGAGCCGCAGCGCCCGCACGCCGTGGAACGGCCGCTCGCGCATGGTCAGCTCGTAGACATGGGGCGGCGTCGCGCCCTTCATGCGTTCATGCACGTAGCGCGGATCGTCCTTGCGCTCGCCCAGCCCGGAATGCGCCTCCAGCCTTTCACCGTTCGGCATCAGCACGCTGCGCGACGAGATGTCGTAGACGGCCGTGAGCGGACCGGTGGTACGCGCCACCGGCGCCGGGCCAGGTGCCAGCCGCGGCCGGGTCGCCTCGACCGCGTCGTCCTGCGGCGCCGCATAGGCCAGCGCCTGGCGGGGGCTTTTGCTCGCTCCGAACAACCGCTCGAAGAACGACCGGTCGTCGGGTGCCGTCGCCGGCGCGGCCGCCTCGCGGGTGCGCCGTGCCAGCAGGGTGCGTGCGGCACCGGGGGCCGCCTGCGCCTGCAGCTCGGCCGGACGCCGCAGTGGCAGCGGAATGTCCCGCGCCGGCAAGGCCGGGACTTCGGTCATCGCCGTGGCAGGCGGAACGGACGAGGGGGCCAGACCGGCCGAACCCGCGCCCGGCATTGCAATAGCCTGCGCTGCGTCCGGGGCTGGTGAGGCCGAAGTCGTGCCCGGTGCCGGCCGGAGGGTCGCACCCAGCGGAGCTGTCTGCCCCCAGCGCCGCGCGGGTCCGGCCTGCACCA
>JBEIIL010000142.1:0-8588 GCA_040380755.1 Methylobacteriaceae bacterium
ATGACGCAGTCACGCCCGCTGGAGGCCCGCATCGCCACCTCCGCACCCTTGTTCTGCGACGGCACGATCCGGTAGTCGCTGCGCTCGCAGCGCGCCTGCGCGCCGCCGGCCGGCAGCAGGCCCGCCAGCAGCCCCGCCAGACCCGCCATCCCCCTCGCAAACCGCCGCATCACCACCCTCCAGCTCCCGCTCGACCGCATCGAACAGGATCGCGGCACCGCTGTCACGCGCCAGCAGCCAAGTTTCCCCGATGACCGAAGCAGGCCGCAGCTGGCCATCCCGCCGCCGTCTCGGCAACGGAGTGCTAATCCGGCTCTGCTAGGGTGCCCTCATTGCAGGTTTGAATTTTTCATCGGCCCGCGTCCGTTTGGTCGCGCGCCAGAGCCCATAGCCACAGGCCGGCCCGGTTTTCGGGCCCCGGATTTCCGGAGAGCCAGGGAGTATCGCGTCATGCAGACGCTTCGGTCGCATCTTGTGCGGTTCCGCGCCGACATCCGCGGAGCCTTCGGCGTATTCTTTGCCGTGGCCTTGCTGCCGCTGGCCTTCGCTGCGGCCTTTGCCGTCGAGCACACTTACATGCTTATGCAGCGCGACAAGCTCCAGTCGATCGTTGACAGTTTGGTCTTGCACATCGTAACTGCGCCGTTTAACTCAAAATACAATCCCGAATATGACTATGGCTCTGGCTCCGGATCAGCAACCGATAAATGGATAATGCTTGTCCATAATCATTTTACCGAATTGGGATCTAAAGACATAAAGGGATTTAACTGGCCCAGTTCGTCAACCACCTACGATAAGAACACAAAGACTGTGTCATTCGAGGGTTCCATGGGGGTGCCCGAGCTGTTCGGACCGCTCTTCAGGCCACAGACATACACCAATACAATTCTGGGAAGGGTGCCGTCGCAGCGCTACGTGAGGTTCATTAAGGCCCGCGCCTCCGGAAAAATGCCGGTTAGCAGAGACCTTGAGATCGCACTGGCGTTCGACGTCACCAGCTCGATGGACCGGCCCGGGAAGTGGTCCACCGCCGTGGCACAGGCCAAGACCTTCGTCACCGACATGATGAAGAGCCCCGGCACCACCATGGCGATCGTGCCTTTCGGCGACCGGGTTGCCGTCGACCGGCTGAACAGCTGGTCGCCGCCGTACAACACCAACAGCTGGCCGAAGATCGATCGCGGCTATAACTGGTACGGCCAGGTGCGCAACGGCGAGAAGCAGGACATCAAGTCGCTACAGTGGCCAATCCAGGGTGGGGACGTCAGCTGGATGGCCAAATCAGCCCTCGAGACCGCGTTTCCGGGGATAAAGATCCTCGATGGCAACGAGGACACGTTCTGCCCGGAGCTTCCGGGCGCGATTGCCACGCTCGACGACACGCCGCCGGAGTCGTTCGTCGCCTGGTTGCAGCGCTACGACACCCAGTCGTCATGGGTCAGCAGCAGAACCGGCGGCTACCGCGTCCCGCTGCCCTGCCCCGACCGGCGCTTCGTCATGCAGCCACTGACCGACTCCGAGGCCGACCTGCTGGCCAAGATCGACATGCTGGTCCCCTGGGACCAGGGGACGCGGATCGATCACGGACTGTTGTGGGGATGGTACAACCTGTCGCCGAAATGGCGTGGCCGGTTCGACGCGAAACTCCACCCGCAGGGCTGGTGGCCGGGCGGATCCGCGGACAATTTCATGTTCAACGCGTCCAAGGCCTCGCAGCGCCCGACCGCGACCGCCAAGAAGGCCCTCGTGATGTTCACCGATGGCGAGAACTGGCCGTCGCCGGACTATTTCCGCTGCAAGCTGAAGAGCGTGTCGAACCCGAATGTCTTTTGCGAGAACGAGAAGGACAGGCCACCCGACAACCCGTCCTACGTGCCGACGAAGGCGGAGCTCGACGGCGAAACGCTCGCGCTGTGCCGCAAGATCAAGGCGGCCGGCATCGAGATCTACTACGTTCAATACCAGGTCACGAGCTCGGCGCTCGACGGCTGCGCTACGGACAGCGCCCATCTGTTCAACGCGGCCGACGGCAGCCAGCTGTCGGAAACATTCGTCAAGATCCGCGATAAGCTCAAGTCGAGCGCCTACCTGTCGAAGTAAGCCTCGTCTACTCTGGCACCCGCTCGATGCGCTTGATCGGCCCCCGCGGCATCCCCGACTTTTCGGCGATGTCGCGGTCCTGCGCCTCCAGCGAGGCCTTGACGGCCGAGTCGCCCTCGAGCCCGTTGACGAGCTCGCGCGCCACCTTGCGGTTGGACGAGCGGGTGCCGTCCTCATAGATCACGTTGTAAAGGACGAAGGGGCTCTCGTTCGCCTTGCGCCGGATCCTGGCCATGGGTCGTCTCCGTTGTGGGCCCACGCGGGGCCGGCGTGGAGCGGGCCGGGCCCGCGCAAATCAAAAGGCCCCGCCGGAGCGGGGCCTTCGGAATCCGTTGCGCAACCGGCTGGCTCAGCCGGCCTGCTGCTGCTGACCGCTGCTGCTGATCACCGAGGCCGGGTCCACCTTCACGCCCGGGCCCATCGTCGACGAGATGGCGATCCGGTTGATGTAGGTGCCCTTGGCGCCCGACGGGCGCGCCTTGGCGACCGCATCCGCAAACGCGCGGATGTTCTGTGCCAGCTTCTCGACCTCGAACGAGGCCTTGCCGATGCCGGCATGGATGATGCCGGCCTTCTCGACGCGGAACTCCACGGCACCGCCCTTGGCGGCCTTCACCGCGCCGGCGACGTCGGGGGTCACCGTGCCGACCTTCGGGTTCGGCATCAGGCCGCGCGGGCCCAGCACCTTCCCGAGACGGCCGACGAGCGGCATCATGTCGGGGGTGGCGATGCAGCGATCGAAGTCGATCTGGCCGGAGGTGATGCGCTCCACCAGGTCCTCGGCGCCAACGATGTCGGCACCGGCGGCCTTGGCCTCGTCGGCCTTGTTGCCGCGCGCAAACACGGCAACGCGCACGGTGCGGCCCGAGCCGTTCGGCAGGTTGCAGACGCCGCGGACCATCTGGTCGGCGTGGCGCGGATCAACGCCGAGGTTCATCGCCACCTCGATGGTCTCGTCGAACTTGGCGGTGGCCCGGTCCTTGACCATCTTCACCGCGTCGGCGAGCGGATAGAGCTTGATCCGGTCGACCCCGTCACGCAGGGCGGTAACGCGCTTTGCTGTCTTTGCCATGATCTTAACCCACCACCTCGAGGCCCATCGACCGGGCGGAACCTTCGATCATCGCCGATGCCGACTCGATGCTGTCGCAGTTGAGGTCGGGCATCTTGGCGGCGGCGATCTCGCGGATCTGCGCCCGCGTGACCTTGCCGATAAACCCGCGGCCCGGCGTCTTGTGGCCCGAGGCGGGCTTCTTGCCAAGCTTCAGGTTGGCAGCCTTCTTCAGGAAGAAGGTGACCGGCGGTTGCTTCATCTCGAACGTGAACGAGCGGTCCTGATACGCGGTGATGATCACCGGAATCGGGGTGCCCTTCTCGAGCTGCGCGGTCTTCGCGTTGAAGGCCTTGCAGAACTCCATGATGTTCAGGCCGCGCTGGCCGAGCGCGGGACCGATCGGGGGCGACGGGTTCGCCGCGCCGGCCGGCACCTGAAGCTTCACGTAACCCGTGATCTTCTTCGCCATGATGGCTGCTCCTCAAAGACCCGGCGCCCGTTTCCGGAAACGCCGGCTGGCACGGCCGGGACGAACACCCTTCCGTGCCGGGTTTGCAGGTTGCGGTGCGGCATGGACCCCGGCTGGCGACCGGCATGCCTCCCGCAGTGAAACGCCCCGGCACGCTGTCCGGGGCGCGTCTCCCTACCCGAAGGCGGGGAAAAGGACAAGGGCGCGCCGGCTGCGGCGTGCCCGGAGGGTGTGGCTCAGACCTTCTCGACCTGGGCGTATTCGAGCTCGACCGGCGTGGCGCGGCCGAAGATCGACACCGCGACCTTGAGACGGGCACGGGCCTCGTCGACCTCCTCGACCGTGCCGCTGAACGATGCGAACGGGCCATCGGCAACGCGCACCTGCTCGCCGATCTCGAACTGGATCGAGGGCTTCGGGCGTTCGACGCCGTCGGCGACCTGACCCTTGATCCGCTCGGCCTCGCGGTCGGGGATCGGCATCGGCTTCTTGTCGGTGCCGAGGAAGCCGGTGACCTTCGGTGTGTTCTTGATGAGGTGGTAGACCTCGTCGGTCAGGTCGCACTTCACCATCACATAGCCGGGGAAGAACTTGCGTTCGGTGTCGATCTTGCGGCCGCGCCGCACCTCGACGACCTTCTCGGTCGGCACCATGACCTCTTCGAAGCGCTCGGTCAGGTGACGCTGCGCCGCCTGGTCGCGGATCGACTGTGCGACCTTGTTCTCGAAGTTGGAATAGGCGTGGACGATGTACCAGCGCATGCTCATCCCGCTTCTCCCTAGCGCCCGACGCCGAGCACGAGGCCGAGGCCCCAGCGGATGACGATGTCGACCAGCAGGAAGAACACGCTGGCGACCACCACCATCAGGAACACCATCGCGGTCGTGACCAGCGTCTCCTTGCGGGTCGGCCATGTCACCTTGGCCGCCTCGGCGCGGACCTGCTGCAGGAATTCAAACGGGCTTGTTCGGGCCATCACCACCACCGGACGCCGGGGCGGCGAGCGCCCCTTGGATCAACCAAGCGCTCGGGGGCCGGGTGGCCGCAGGAACCGATGACATCTTGGGAAGGACCGATGCGATAGGCCAAAGCCGCGCGCCGGTCAAGGGATGGAAACCATGCAGCGCGATCGCAGGGTTCGCTTTTCCGGTTCCTTAAGCGCCGACGGATACGGTCCGGGTCGAAGTTGTCAGGAGTAAGGCCACGATGGCCGTCGCATTTGCCTTACCGGCGCCGGATGCCGGCCCGTCAGCCCAGCGCCTTGTCGCTCCCCTGCTGACCGTCGTTGTCCCGACCTTCAACGAAAGCCAGAACCTGCGCGAGCTGGCCTCCCGCCTCGACGCCGTGCTGCAGGACGTGGCCTGGGAGCTGGTCATCGTCGACGACAACAGCCCCGACGGCACCGCCAAGCTCGCCAAGCGGCTGGCCCGGCGCGATCCGCGCATCCGTTGCCTGCGTCGTGTCGGCCGCCGCGGCCTGTCGGGCGCCTGCATCGAGGGCATGCTGTCCTCCTCCGCCCCCTATGTGGCGGTGATGGACGGCGACCTGCAGCATGACGAGACACTGCTGCCGAAGATGCTGGCCGAATTGCGCGCCGACCATGCCGACATGGTGGTGGGCAGCCGCTTCGTCGATGGCGGCGCCGCCTCCACCGGCTTCAACGCCACCCGCGGGTTCATCAGCCAGCTCGGCCGGCGCCTGGCCGCCAAGGTCCTGCGCACCGACGTGAAGGACACGATGAGCGGCTTCTTCATGCTCCGCCGCGAGATCGTCGAGGACACCGCGCCGCGCCTGTGCACCGAGGGGTTCAAGATCTTGGCCGACATTCTCGCCTCAACCGAAAAGACCCTGCGCGTCAAGGAGCTCGGATTCGAGTTTCGCAAGCGCCATGCCGGCGAATCCAAGCTCGACGCCAAGGTGGCGCTCGATTTCCTCGGCTTCCTCGTCAACAAGCTGACCCGTGGCGCCGTCCCGGTGAGCTTCACAGGCTTCATGCTGGTCGGCTGCATCGGCGTCGTGGTCCATATGGCCGTGCTGCGCCTGGGCCTCGCCGCCGGCGCCGGGTTCATGATGGCGCAGACGCTGGCGACCGTCATCGCCATGGGCGTCAACTTCGCCATCAACAACATGACGACCTACAGCAATGCCCGCCTGCGCGGCTGGGCCTGGCTGCGTGGCCTCGCCCTGTTCTGCGGCATCTGCTCGCTCAGCGCGGTGGCCAATATCGGCGTCGCCTCCTGGCTGTTCGACCACCAGCAGACCTGGGCCGTCGCCGGCCTCGCCGGAATTCTCATGGGCGCGGCATGGAACTACGCGCTGAGCGCCAGGCTCATCTGGCGGCGCTGAGCGTCGCTTGTCTCACCACCTCGACCGGAGGCATCCATGTTCAGCCGCATGCTTGAGTCGATCCGCACCGCGCCGCCGCTGGATGCCAGGAAGATCCGCTTCTATGCGCTGATGTTTGGCGGCCTGCCGTGGATGCTCTACTGCATCGAGACCGCGATCCAGCTGATGACCCTGAGTTTCGATGGCAAGCAGCCGCCGATGGGGTCTGACTTCCTCAGCTTCTACGCCGCCTCGCTGATTGCGCTCAACGGCAACCCCGCCGACGTCTACGTGATGAAGCTGCATGCCGCGGCCCACAAGGTCGTCTTCCCCAACGAGACTGACTATTTCGCCTTTTTCTACCCGCCACTGTTCCTGCTGATCGTGCTGCCGCTCGCCAAGATGTCCTACTGGGTCTCGATGGTGGTGTGGAATACGACGACGCTCGTCGCCAGCGTGGCTGTGCTGCGCCGCATCGGCCCGCCGCAGCTCGGGCTGCTGCCGATCCTGGCCTTCCCGGCCGTGTTCATGACCGTGCTGCACGGCCAGAACGCCTTCCTGACCACGGCCCTGTTCGGCGCCGCGCTGCTGTGCATGGAGCGCCGACCGATCCTCGCCGGCGTGTGCTTCGGCCTGCTCGCCTTCAAGCCGCAGTTCGGCGTGCTGGTGCCGATCTTCCTGCTGCTGTCCTGGCGCTGGGACACGATCGTGGCGGCGAGCGTCACGGTCGTCGCCTTCGGCCTCGCCACCATCGCCGTGCTGGGCTTCGACGTGTGGCCCGGCTGGGTGGCGATCTCCGAGATCGCCAAGAAAGCCCTCAATTACAACCACATCGGCGACTACAAGATGCAAAGCATCTTTGCCATGCTGCGGCTGGCCGGGGCCTCGCTCGAGGTTGCCTATGCGGCGCAGGGCATCGCCGCCGCGATCGTCATCGCCACATTGGCGGTCGTCACGCGGAAGCGTCCCGGCTCGATGGCCGCCGGCGTGGTGATGGTCACCGGCGCGCTGCTCACGACGCCGTTCATGCTGCGCTACGACCTGATGCTGCTGGCGATCCCGCTGTGCTGGCTGGTCGGCGAGGTCGCCCGCACCGGCCTGCGCCGGGGCGAGCTGGAGTTCGGCATTCTCGCTTTTGCCCTGCCGCTGTTCCCGATCGAGATCGCCCAGTACGGCCACGTCCTGCTGGCGCCGTTCGTGATTGCCGGGTTGTTCTTCGTGGTGGCCCGCCGCGCATTGTCGCCGGAGACGGTGCCGGCCGTGTCTGCCGAGACCGTCGGCTCCTCCGGCCCAGGCTGGAGCGGACCCGGCTTCCCCGCCGCGGCGCACCGGCAGGACTCCTGATCCGCCTGCCAGCTCCGGCTTTTCGGCCTGAAACTGCAAGGGGCCCCGCACGCTCAGCGTCCGGGGCCCCTTGCGAATTGGCAGGAGTGGAGGGACTCGAACCCCCAACCCCCGGTTTTGGAGACCGGTGCTCTAACCAGTTGAGCTACACTCCTTCAGCGGCCGTTGCCGGCCACCGCAGCACCTGAACGCCGCGGAGCGCTTGATGCCGCATCGCCTGCGACGATGCAAGCCCCTTCACGGCGGCGCCCAGGCCGATGGGTGTCCGCACGCCGGTGGGCAGGTGCCGTCACCGGATCGGCACCGAAGGGCGGCAAGGGCTCACACCGGCTCGACGACGACCGCCGTGCCATACGCCATCACCTCGGTGATGCCGGGCGCCATGTCGGCGCCGTCATACCGCATCCCCACCACGGCGTTGGCCCCGACCTCCTGGGCATGGGCCACCATCAGCTGGAACGCGTCCTGCCGGGTACGCTCGGCCAGCGTGGTGTAGAGGCTGATATTGCCGCCCAGCAGCGACTGCAGCGACGCCCCGATCGATCCGATGACCGAGCGCGAGCGCACGACGACGCCCCTGACCATGCCCACATGCCGGACGATGCGGTAGCCGGCAATCTCGTGCGTCGTCGCCACCAGCATGGCTGTCTCCTGTGCCCCGCATCAGCCTATCGCGGGCCGACGCGGCGGTCACGGGCGACGCCAGATTGCGATACCGCGGACCGTCTACGGCGCGGCGAACCGGTCCAGCGCCACCTGAATGCGCAAGCGCATCCGCTCGCGCAGCGGCCCGGTGACATCGGCCGGCAGGAAATAGCGCGACGCGGTGCGGATGTTGCGCAGGCAGTTGGCCGAGACCGGCTCGCTGCCGCAGGGCGAATAGGAGATCCGGCCGCGCCGGCACAGGAACAGGTCGTCGCGCCGGCGCGGCGCCGTCTCGGCCTCGAGCGCCAGAACGTCGGCGACGAGCGCCTGCCGGGTGGACGACGGCTTCTCGTTCAGCCACTCCAGCAGCGGCCTGAACTCCACCCTGGTGGAGTGCACGATGTCACCCGGCGAGGACGCATCGCGGCAGGCCTCGCCGTCGATCTGCATCACCGCCCAGGCGTAGAGCACGACCTTGGCGGCGATCAGCCGCGCGTCCTGCGCCTCCGGTTGCGGCAGAAGGCGGCTTTCGGCCAGCAGGTCGCGGGCCAGCATCCGCGCCAGCGTGCCGCTTTCGCCCTCCACCACCCGGCGCTGCAGCCACGCCACCCGGACAGGTCGCGGCACGTCCTGGAGCGCGTCGAACAG
>JBEIIL010000143.1:0-8493 GCA_040380755.1 Methylobacteriaceae bacterium
CGGCCTTCCATAGGAGACCCTGATGAGCATCGCAGTCGGCGACAGCCTTCCCGCGGCCACGTTCCGCATTATGACCGACGACGGCCCGGCCGCCCGCAGCACCGACGAGATCTTCAAGGGTCGCAAGGTCGTGCTGTTTGCAGTGCCCGGCGCCTTCACGCCGACCTGCCACAAGAACCACCTGCCGGGGTATATCACCCATGCGGAGGCGATCCTGGCCAAGGGCGTCGACGCGATCTGCGTCACCAGCGTCAACGACGTGTTCGTGATGACAGCCTGGGCCAAGGCGACCGGCGGCGAGGGCAAGATCACCTTCCTGTCCGACGGCAATGGCGACTTCGCCAAGGCGGTCGGGCTGGCGCTGGACGGCACCGGGTTCGGCCTCGGCACGCGCTCGCAGCGCTATTCCATGGTGGTCGACGACGGCGTGGTGTCAGTCCTCAATGTCGAGGATACTCCCTCCAAGGCGGATGCCTCGGGCGCCGAGGCACTGCTGAAGCAGCTCTGAGCCGGCTCGTCGGCTCGGGCGGCGAGCCCGGGCCCGGCTCGGGCGGCTAGCCCGGGCCCGGCTCGGGCGGCTGCGCCGGAGCCGTACGGGGCGGCAGGAAGGGCGCCATGACCTCCCGGGCGAGCGCATCGACGCGCTCGTTCTCGGGGTGGCCGGCGTGGCCCTTGACCCAGTGCCAGGCGACGTCGTGGCGCTTGCGCGCCCCGTCGAGCCGCTGCCACAGCTCGACATTCTTCACGGGCTTGCGGTCTGCCGTCTTCCAGCCATTGACCTTCCAGCCATGCAGCCAGCCGGTGATGCCCTGGCGCAGATACTGGCTGTCGGTCCACAGGTCGACGGCCACCGGCCGCTTCAGCGCCTCCAGCGCCATGATGGCGGCGGTCAGCTCCATGCGGTTGTTGGTGGTGGCGGGCTCGCCACCGCAGAGCTCCCTACGGCTTTCGCCCCACAACAGCAACGCACCCCACCCGCCGGGCCCGGGATTTCCCGAGCAGGCGCCATCCGTATAGATCGTCACGCGCGGACTGCTCATGCGGCCGCGCCAGGGCCGACGCGGCCATAGTCCGCGGCGGTCATGACGCGCTCGTGGAACCGCAACTTGCGGTAGTACTCCAGCGGATCCTTCGGCCGCACCATGGCGCCGGGCGGCACGTTGAGCCAGTCGACGAGGCGGGTCAGCATGAAGCGCAGCGCCGCGCCACGGGCCAGCACCGGCAGGGCCGCCACCTCGGCGGCGTCCAGCGGCCTGACCCGCTCGTAGCCGGTGATCATCGCCCTCCCCTTCGTCAGGTTGAACGACCCGTCGGCCTCGAAGCACCAGGCATTGAGGCCGATGGCGAGGTCATAGGCGAGCGCATCGGTACAGGCGAAATAGAAATCGATCAGTCCGGACAGGCGCGGGCCGACGAAAAACACGTTGTCGGGAAACAGATCGGCATGAATGACGCCGGTCGTCAGCCCGGCAGGCCAGCTGGCCTCGAGCGAGGCCAGTGCCCGGGCCGTGGCGTCGGCAAGGCCCGGCGTCACCGTGTCGGCGCGCGCCGCCGCGGCCTCGTAGAGCGGCCGCCAGCCTGCCACCGACAATGCATTGGCACGCGCCATGGTGAAATCGGCGCCGGCGAGGTGCAGGCGGGCGAGTGCCTCGCCGACAGCGCCGCAATGGTTGACGCCGGGCCGGCGTATACCCATGCCGTCGAGAAAGGTGACGATGCAGGCCGGCCGGTCGGCAAGCCGGCCCAGCGCGCCGCCATCGCGCCGGCGCACCGGTAGCGGACAGGTGATGCCACGATCCGCCAGGTGCTGCATCAAGCCGATGAAGAACGGCAGGTCGGCCTCCCGTACCCGCTTTTCGTAAAGCGTCAGGATGTAGAAGCCCGACCCGGTGTGGAGGAGGAAGTTCGAGTTCTCGACGCCCTCGGCGATGCCCTTGGCGGAGAGGACCGGCCCGATGTCGTAGTTGGCGACGAAGCCCGCAAGCTCGTCGTCCGCAATCTCGGTGTAGACGGCCACGGCCTACTCCGCGGCGGGGCGCAGATTGCGCGGCAGAGGAAAGAACACGCTCTCGTCGGCGGTGGACAAGGTCTCGACCGTGAGATCGTAGCGTTCGGCAAAGGCCTCGAGGATTTCCTCGACCAGCACCTCGGGGGCCGAGGCACCCGCGGTCAGGCCCAGAGACCCGATGGTGCCGAGTTCGTCCCAGTCGATGTCGGCGGCGCGCAGCACCAGGCGCGAGACCCTGCAGCCGGCGCGCTCGGCGACCTCGCGCAGGCGCTGCGAGTTCGAGGAGTTCGGCGAGCCAACCACCAGCATGGCGTCGACCCGCGGCGCGACCGCCTTGACGGATTCCTGCCGAGTGGTGGTGGCGTAGCAGATGTCTTCCTTATGCGTCGCGACGATGGCCGGGAACCGGGCACGCAGGGCGTCGACGATCTCGCGGGTGTCGTCCACCGACAGGGTGGTCTGGGTGACGAAGGCCAGCGCGCCGGCATCGGGCGGCGCGAGCGCGGCGACGTCGGCCAGCGTCTCGACCAAAATCACGGCGCCGTCCGGCAGCTGGCCCATGGTGCCGACCACCTCGGGGTGGCCGGCATGGCCGACCAGCACCACCGTACGACCGCGGCGGTGGTGGATCTCGGTCTCGCGGTGCACCTTGGTGACCAGCGGACAAGTGGCATCGATGGCAAACAGGTCCCGCCCGGTGGCCTCGGCCGGCACGGCCTTGGGCACCCCATGGGCCGAGAAGATCACCGGCGCGCCGGTGGCCGGGACCTCACTCAGCTCGTCGACGAAAATCGCCCCCTTTCGGCGCAGCTCCTCGACGACGAAGCGGTTGTGGACGATCTCGTGGCGGACATAGACGGGCGCCCCGTAGCGCAAGAGCGCCTGCTCGACCGCGTCGATCGCCCGCACCACGCCAGCGCAGAAGCCGCGTGGGGCGCAAAGCAGCACGGAGAGGGGCGGCTTGGTGTCGGTCATGGCGGATCGCGGCCTCGATCCGCGTTTGTGGACAGGCCGCGGCGGCAGGTCAAGATGGCGACCTGCAGCCATGCAAGGCCACGTCGGCGGATCGGCCCTCGCCGCGGCGGGCCGGTTTGCCTATGGTGCGGCGAAACCCGACCTCCGCGGACCCGATGGCCGATCATCCCGATACAAGCTTCATCACGCCGATCCTGATCTTCTGTGCGGGCGCCGTGATCGCGGTGCCGCTGTGCCGCCGGCTCGGCCTCGGGGCGGTGATCGGTTATCTGGCGGCCGGGCTGGTGATCGGACCGCATGGGCTGCGGCTGTTCAACGATGCCGCGACGGTCAGCGCGGTGGCCGAACTCGGGGTCGTGCTGCTGCTGTTCGTGGTCGGGCTGGAGCTGAAGCTGTCGCGGCTGGTGGCGATGCGCCGCGACATCTTCGGGCTGGGCCTCGCCCAGTTCGCCACCACCGCCGCTGTCGTCATGGCGGCGGCCCTGCTGCTGGGCATCGGCAGCGCCGGAGCGCTGGTGCTCGGACTGGCGCTGTCCCTGTCGGCCACGGCCATCGCGCTGCAGATCCTCGACGAGCGCGGTACGCTGCAAACGCCGCACGGCCAGCGCACCTTCGCGGTGCTGCTGTTCCAGGACATGTCGATCGTGCCGATCCTCGCCCTGGTGCCACTGCTGGGACGAGGGCCGGCGACGGGAGGTCTCAGCGACGGGCTGAAGGCCACGGCGATCGCCATCGGCGCCATCGCCACCATTGTGGTGGCGGGCCGCTATCTGCTCAATCCGCTGTTTCGGATCCTGGCGCGGTCGGGCGCCCGCGAAGTCATGACGGCCGCCGCACTGCTGGTCGTGCTCGGAGCTGCCCTGGCGATGAGCCTGGCCGGCATGTCGATGGCGCTGGGCGCCTTCCTGGCAGGTCTGCTGCTGGCAGAATCGAATTTCCGGCACCAGCTCGAAGCCGATATCGAACCGTTCCGCGGGCTGCTGCTCGGACTGTTCTTCATGAGCGTGGGCATGGGCATCAACCTGCCGCTGGTGCGCGACAATGCGGCGCTGCTGCTCGGGCTGGCCATGCTGCTGGTCGCCGGCAAGACGCTGATTGCCGCCGGCCTGCTGCGGGCCACGGGTTCGGGTGTCGACGACAGCTGGCGGGCCGGCGTGCTGCTGGCGGCGGCCGGCGAATTCTCCTTCGTGCTGCTGCCGCTGGCCGCAGCGCTTGGCCTGCTGGCGCCGGCCCATGCGGCGATGGCCACAGCGGTCGCGGCCCTCACCATGGTGCTGGGGCCGCTGGCCGCCAAGCTCGTCGAGGCCATCCTGGTGCGGCGCGAGGCCGTCCGGCCGGAGCCGGAGTTCGACCCGGGCAGCTTCGACGGCGCCCATGGCAGCGTCCTCGTCGTCGGCTTCGGCCGCTTCGGCCAGCTCGTCAACCAGGTGCTGCTCGCCGACGGCATCGACGTCACCGTTATCGACCGTGACGTCAGCCGGATCCAGGCGGCGGCCCGGTTCGGGTTCAAGGTCTATTACGGCGACGGCACGCGGCTCGACGTGCTGCGCGCCGCCGGGGCCGCCAACGCCAGGGTGGTGGTGGTGACCGTCGACGACAGGGCCGCGGCGCTGACGATCGCCGAGGTTGTGCGCGAGCATTTCCCGCTGGCGCGGTTGCATGCGCGGGCCTTCGACCGGATCCATGCGGTCGACCTGATGAACCAGGGGGTCGACTACCAGCTGCGCGAGACGCTGGTGTCGGCGCTGGAGTTCGGTCGCGAGACGCTGGTTGCGCTGGGCACCGATCCGGAACGGGCCGAGGAGGTGCGCAGTGCGGTGCGCGAGCGCGACCAGGTGCGGCTCGCGCGGCAGTTCGCCGAGGGCGCGGTGAGGGCGCCGGACCTGTCGACCGTTCCGCGCCTGACGCCCGAGCCGCTGACAAAGCCGAAGGCCAGGTCCCGTGCCCTGTCCGAGGAAACCCGCGAGGCGATCGGCAGCAATGGTGGCGCGCCGTGAGCACCGCCACGGACGAAAGGCCGGACGCCGTCTTCACCCGTGGCCCGATCATGCGGCACGTGGCCGTGATGTCGGCCACCGGCGCGGTCGGGCTGACGGCGATCTTCGCCGTCGACCTGCTGTCGCTGCTCTACATCTCCTGGCTCGGACAAGTGAACGTCACCGCCGGCGTCGGCTTTGCCACGACGGTTTTCTTCCTGTCGACGTCGGTGAACATCGGCATGATGATCGCCGTTTCGGCCGTGGTGGCGCGGGCGCTCGGCTCCGGTGACCGGGCCCGGGCTCGGCGGCTGGGCGGCTCGGGCGTGCTGCTGATGACGCTGGCATCAGCTCTCGTCGCAGCTGCCATGATGGCGTGGATGGGACCGCTGCTGACGCTGCTCGGCGCCGCCGGCGAGGCGCATGACGTGGCGTGGCGGTTCATGGCCATTGCCATGCCGTCCAACGTGCTGATGGCGCTCGGCCTCGCCTATTCGGCCGTGCTGCGCGCGGTCGGTGATGCGCGGCGCGCGATGTATGTGACGCTGGCCGGCGGCATCGGCACGGCCGCCATTGATCCGCTGCTCATCTTCGGGCTGGGCCTCGGGCCGGACGGTGCCGCCTGGGCGATCTGCGCGTCGCGGCTGATCTTCACGATCATCGGTTATGTGGGGGCCGTGCGGGTGCACGACCTGGTGGCAAGACCGCAGATCAGCCAGCTTCTCGACGATGTCAGGCCCATCGGGGCGATCGCGCTGCCGGCCGTGCTGACCAACGTCGCGACGCCGGTGTCCTTCGGCTACATCACCGCCGCGCTGTCGGCCTTCGGCGAAGAGGCCGTGGCCGCGAACGCCATCGCCAACCGGCTGGCGCCGGTGGCATTCTGCATCGTGTTCGCGCTCAGTGGCGCAATCGGGCCGATCTTCAGCCAGAACCTCGGCGCAGGGCTTGGCGCGCGAGTGCGGCGGACGCTCAGCGACGGGCTGCTGTTCAGCTTCGGCTGTGTCGTCGCCGCCTGGATCGTCCTGTTCGTAGCCCGCCACGGGATCGTGTCAATGTTCGCCGCGCAGGGCGAGACGGCGCGTCTCGTGGTTTTCTTCTGCACGGTTCTGGCGGGCAGCTGGATTTTCCACGGCGCGCTGTTTGTTGCCAACTCGGCGTTCAACAATCTCGGCTTCCCGCTGCTGGCGACGGGGTTCAACTGGGGCAAGGCGACGCTCGGCACGGTGCCGTTCGTCGCCGCCGGGGCGCATCTGGGCGGGGCCGAGGGAGCACTGCTCGGCCAGGCGGTGGGTGCGGTGGTGTTCGGCGTGGCGGGCGTGATCGTCGCGTACCGGTGTGTCGACCGCCTGTCGGCGGACCCGGCAGCGATGGCGCACGCCGGGGGAACGACCTAGACTGGTCGATCGCCGCAGGGGATTCGCCCCATGATCAACCTGTTCGAGACGCTGCAGAAGGCCCAGGGCGGCCAGGCCCTCGAGGCGATGGGCCGGCAGTTCGCGATGTCGCCAGCGCAAGTGCAGATCGCGGTTGACGCGCTTCTGCCCGCCTACACGGTCGCGCTCCAACACCTCGCCCGCAACCCGCAATTGTGGCCATCGCTGATCGCCAGCATGGCGGCGGTCACGCAACCGGCCCGCGCCACGAATCCGCTGGCGGCGCTGTTTGGCGGCGGCGACGCCGGCCGGCAGATTGCGGCCCAGGTGGGAGCGACGTCCGGCCTTGGCAGCGGCGTGATCCAGCAGATGATGCCGGTCGTTGCCGGTCACCTTGCGGGGGCTTTCGGCCAGGCCCTGGCCAAGACGCATCCGGGCGCCGGCATTGCCGAAAACTGGGGTGAGCTGATCGGGGGGCTGGCGAAGGCCAGCGTGCCCGGCGAGGACCCGGCGCCGCGGCCGGAGCCCGAGCCTGAGGTCAATCCGTTCGACCCGTTGACCTATGCGCGGCTGTTCCAGCAGATGCTCACACCACCGCCAGAGCCGCCGCCACCGCCGGGGCCTCCCCTGCCGCCGCCGCCGACGTCAGCAGAGCTCGGCATGGAGGCGATGGCACAGTTCGTCCAGACCGGCCGCGAAGCCCAGGACCAGCACCTGCAGGCGCTGTCGGCGATCATCGGCCAGATGTGGGGCGATCCGAAGCCGCCCGCACCCAAAGGCAGCACGGAACCGACTTAACCCGGGTACGGCATAAAAAGAGGCCCCGCCTGCGCGGGGCCCCGGAGTCGGACGACCGAGGGGTCTGGTCGTCGATCAGGCGGCGCGGCCAGCCGCGGCACTGTCGGTCATGGCGACGGCGGTCGAGTCGCGGCGCGCGGCACGCAGTCGCTGGATCTCGGCCTGACGCTGGCGCGAGGCCCGCGCCGAGAGCATGTCGCCCGGCGGAACGGCGCGGCAGCCAAGGGCCTCGTGGATGTCGCCGCGCGACACGCCGATGTCGCTGAGCAGGCGATCATCCATGGCAAGGAGATCGGCGACGGCGCGACGGTTGCGCCAGGTCTTCCACATCATGGCCAGGCGGCCAACGAGATTGGGCCGGCTCGCGCCGGCGGAGGTGAGTATCCGGGTGGAGTGCATCGGTCGCTCCCTGCGGCTGCGACCCGCTTCCGGGGTCAAAAATGGATCATTTCGATCGACGTGACTCTACCCTTTAAGTTCTCATTTGAGAAACGAATGTTTGGAATGGACGGGATCATATTTTTATATCAATGTCACCGGACCGACACGATGGGTGCGACATGGCCGCCTTGCTCGATATCGACCAGCTCCGGACCTTCGTCGCCATCGCGGACAGCGGCTCATTCACCCGGGCGGCCGACGTGGTCCACAAGACCCAGTCGGCCGTGTCGATGCAGATGAAGCGGCTCGAGGAGCGCCTCGGCAAGCCGGTGTTCGAGCGCGACGGACGCCATTCCCGGCTGACCGAGGACGGGGAGCGGCTGCTCGACTATGCGCGGCGGATGCTGCGGCTGAACAGCGAGTGCATTGCCAGTTTCGCCGACGCCGAACTGGCCGGCCGGGTGCGGCTCGGCGTTCCCGACGACTATGCCGACCGCTACCTTCCCGAGATCCTGGGGCGGTTCTCGCGATCGAACCCCAAGGTCGAGGTCACGGTGGTGTGCGAGCCGTCGCCGATGCTGATCGAGCGGCTGCAGGCCAATGATCTCGACCTGGCCATCGTTACCCATGTGGACCGGCGCGGCCCCTCCGAAATCATCCGCCGGGAGCGGCTGCTGTGGGTGGCATCGCAGCGCCACACCGTCCACGAGGAGACGCCGGTGCCGCTGGCACTGGGCCGGCCGACCTGCGACTGGCGGCTGGCAGCCACCGAGCGTCTCGATGCGATCGGGCGGGCGCACCGGGTGCTGTATGCCAGCTGGAACTCCAATGCGGTCGGCGCGGCGGTGATGGCCGGGCTTGCGGTTGGCGTGTTGCCGGAAAGCGCGGTACGGCCGGGGATGCGGGTGCTGGGACCGTCGGACGGGTTTCCGCCCCTGCCGTCATGCAAGATCGGGCTGCTGCGCAATCCGCTGGCCGA
>JBEIIL010000144.1:0-8409 GCA_040380755.1 Methylobacteriaceae bacterium
CCCCGGCTGGCGCCGGCGGGGCGCTGGCCGAGGCGCTGCGCAAGGCGCAGGACAAGGGACGCGGGCGCGACTGAGGCGGCCTCAGCGCAGCAGGAAGACCTGCCGCGCGCCGCGGGTGATGGTCGGGCATCCGACGATCACCCGGATGTCGTCATTGTCGCGGTCCGTCCAGCCATAGCCCGGCGGACGGTCCTCCCAGCCGCAATACATGAACTTGCCGGGCGAGCAGGCGTCGGTCGCCGTCTGCGCCGTACGGTTCTTGCCCTCGGGCAGCACGCCGCCCTGGCTTCGCGGCTTGCACTGTTCCAGCGTGTCGCACAGCACCGTCTCGAGGAACTCGTAGGCCCCGAAATTGTAGGACTGGCGATACCCCTTGAGCGTCGTATCCGAGACATACTCGTACTGCTCGGCCAGGGGGTCGTTCCACCGCGCCGGGGTGGTGCGCATGTTGCGCACGTTGCGGAGCTTGTAGGACAGCGTCGAGCCCTGCGGGCAGGTCGGCATGGTGAAGCTGTAGGTCGTGCCGCCATTGTCGGCGATCACCGTCTTCAGGGAACGGCCGCGGGAGGCTTCCAGCCGCTTGGTCGGGTCGCAGCAGTAGACCGCGGTCTGGTTGTCGTCGCCGGCCTCCGGGTCAAGCTGGCTGACCCGGGGTGCCGCGCCAGCGACGATCGGCTGGTAGAGCCGCGCCACCGCCCGTACCGAGACCGTGGAGCCTTCGGCATCCCGGGAACGGCGGTGAGGATGGCATGGGCGATGGAGGCGCTCGCGACCGTCTCGAAATTCGTCGGGCTGGGCCACTGTCCTGAGACCGAGAAGGCCGAGACCGAACGGTCGGTTGCAAGCGTTAGCGTTACCTGCATGTTGTCCTGGGCGAGCGCCAGCACACGGCCGGCGGCGTCCGCGGTGTCGGCCGCCGCCCCGGCAAGCGCCGCCGTATCGGCCGATGCCTGCAGCTTCTGCCGCAAGGTGACGGCGCGCACGTAATCGACGACAACGCCGGAGAAGCCCAGACGGGGGACAAGGCTGACGGCCATGGCCACCGAGAAGGAACCGGATGTGTCGGCGAGAATGTTGCGCATGGTTACAGCTCTTGGTTGCCGCAACCTGACTCCTGATGGCGATTCCTTGCCCGGCTGTTTGCTTCGGCAACGGTTCTTTATTCGAATTTTGTCACCGCAATTGCGGCGAAAATCGTTGTTTTTCGCCCGGATCGGACGCTGCCCCCGGCTGTGCTCTGGGGCAGAAGTCCTGATGTGCCAAGGCCTCATCCCCATCGGCGGCATCACACCGGCCTGAGCAAGCGATGTCAGGCGGCATCGGCGGCCCGCCAGCCGTCAGCCCTTTGTCGCGGCCTCGCGCTGCGCCAGTCCCAGACGGATCCAGGCGGCACCGGTAAACAGCAGGACGCCGGCGGCGACACTGCCGAGGACGATGAAACCGGACCGTGGCCAGGTCCACAGCAGAACCAGCCAGGCCGCCACGGCCACGCCCGCGGCTACGCCCAGCGTGGCGAAGCTGCCAAGAGGCTGGCCGCGGAAGGCCGACACCAGGCGGTAGACCGCGCCGGTCACCAGCGCGGCAGCCACGATCAGGGTCAGCGCGAAGGATCCTGTCTGGGGGTCGGTGACCACCATCAGGCCGGCAATGACGAACAGCAGCGCAGGCGCCAGCTCGGTGACGAACTGACGCCAGGAGCGGTCAAGGATGGCGTGAAGCCCCTCGGAGAGACCGCCGATCACCAGCAGGATGCCGATCAGGAACGGGTTCTCGCCCGGCCCGACAAACACCCGCCAGGCGCACAGCAGCCCGAGGGCCATGAGCATGGCGCCGGTCACAAACGGCCAGGTGGCGGAGGCCGGGGCCGCCGCGGCGGGCACGCTGCCGGCCGGGACGGCCGGCGGTTGGTTGGTCGGGAGGGTCGGCGGCTGGGTCATGATGGTCTCCGTCGACCATTATCGCCGACACGACGGCGGTGCGATAGGGCACTAGCACAAAAGCAATCCTTGACTCCGTCAAGTTTGTCGCCACCCTCGCCAGCAGGGAGGACGGATCGTGGATGCGGATCTGGCGGCACAGATCGACGCCGTGCGGCGGTTCAACCGGTTCTACACCGCGGCGCTCGGGCCGCTCGACCGGTCTCATCTGGGCAGTCCGTTCTCGCTGGCGGAGACGCGCGTGCTGTACGAGCTCGCCCACCGCGATGATGCCACGGCCTCGGTCCTGGCCGCGGAGCTCGGGCTTGATGCCGGCTATCTGAGCCGCATCCTCGGGCGGCTCGGCCGCCTTGGCCTGGTCGACCGGGGCACCGTGGCCGGCGACGCGCGGCGCTCCCGGCTGAGTCTGACAGGCGACGGCCATGCCGCCCTCGCGCCGCTGCAGGAGCGGACGCGAAGCGAGCTGGCGCGGCGCCTCGCGCCGCTGGCGCCGGCCGGGCGGGCGGCGGTGGTCGACGGCATGGCGATGATCGCCCGCCAGCTCGGTGGGGTGGAGGCCCCCATCACGGTGCGCCGCCACCGGCCGGGCGACATGGGCATGCTGGTCTCGCGCCAGGCGGCTCTCTACAACGCCGAATATGCTTGGGACGACAGTTTCGAGGCGCTGGTGGCAGGCATCGCGTCGGCGTTCCTGACGTCAAACGACCCGTTGCGGGAGCGGGCCTTCATCGCCGAGCGTGACGGGGTGATGCTGGGCACGGCTCTCGTCGTTGCCAAGGACGAGACCGTGGCGAAGCTGCGGCTGCTCTATGTGGAGCCCGCGGCGCGCGGCACAGGCCTTGGCAGGCGCCTGGTTCGCGACTGTGTCGATTTCGCAGCCGCCGCTGGTTACCGGCGCATGGTGCTGTGGACCAACGACATCCTGCATGCCGCCCGGCGGATCTACGAGACCGAGGGGTTTGAACTGACCGCGTCCGAGCCGCACCACAGTTTCGGCCACGATCTGGCGGGGGAAACCTGGGAGCGCGCGCTGGCGCCGGCCTGAGCGCCGCAGTTCGCCCGCACAGTTTCGCATTTCCGCCGTGGTTGCGCCCGACCGCGACCGGATTGCCTGACGAAGATTCACCATGGCGCAGCGTTGGCGCCGGGGAGATTCGCATGCTGACCGCCACCGCCCTCGTGACCGATCCGTCCGGCCTCGCCCAGCTGCGGGCCGTGCTGGCGACCGGACCGGGCTATGCGGCCCGCAAGGCGGCGGCGTCCGTCCGCCCCTGTGCCGGCCGGCAACCTTTGCGTGCGCTCGCTGCGCTTGCGCCTTCGCGCTGAACGCGGGGGCTCGCAGCGGCGCTGCGGCGTGCTAAGGGGGCCGCATGGCCCGCACGCCCCGCCTCCTCTATGTGGCGACCGAAGACTGGTTCTTCTGCTCGCATTTCCTGCCGATGGCGCGCGCGGCGCGTGATGCCGGATTTGATGTCGCCGTCGCCTGCCGGGTCCGCGACAAGGGCGCAGCCATCACCGCCGAGGGCTTCCGCCTGCTGCCGGTCGAAGCCGAGCGCGGCCGCATGGCCCCGGTTGCCGTCTGGCGCAACCTGCAGGCGCTGGCGGCGCTGATGCGCGCCGAGGCGCCCGACATCGTCCATTTGATCGCGCTTCGCCCAATCGTGCTTGGCGGCGTCGCGGCCAGGCTGGCAGGCGTGCGCCGCCTGGTCGGCGCGGTGACCGGACTCGGTCCGCTCGGCGGCCGGCCGACCCTCCCCTGGCGGGCGGCGCGGGCGGGCATCCGCCTCCTGCTGCGTCATGGGATCGGCGGGCCGGGCACGGTCTATCTGTTCGAGAACCGGGATGACCCGCCGACGCTGGGGCTTGATCCGTCCGATCCGCGGACAGTCGCCATCGTCAACGGTCCGGGCATCGATCCCGACGCCTATCCGGCGACGCCGATGCCACCCGCAAATCCCTTACGCACCGCGATGGTGTCGCGCATGCTGTGGTCGAAGGGGGTCGATGTCGCCGTCATGGGCGTGCGGATCGCGCGGGCGCGCGGCGCCAACGTGACGCTGTCGCTTTATGGCGCCCCCGACCCCGCCAACCGCACCAGCATCGACCTGCCGACGCTGGAGACATGGGGCCGGGAGAGCGGGATCTTCTGGCGCGGATCCACCACCGATGTCGCCACCGTCTGGCGGCAGCACCATGTCGCGATCCTGCCGTCCCATGGCGAGGGCATGCCGCGGATGTTGGTCGAGGCGGCCTGCTGCGGCCGAGCCCTTCTTGCGACCGATGTGTCGGGCTGTCGCAGCCTCGTCCGGGACGGCATCAACGGCGCCCTGATTCTGCGCGACGACGCCGACGCACTGGCCGACCGGCTGGTGGCGATGGCGGCCAATCCGGACGGCGTCGCCCGCATGGGTGCTGCCGCGCGCGCAACCATTCTCGACGGCTACACCGAGACGCAGGTCGGCAGCACCGTCGTGACCCTCTACCGGAGCCTGCTGGACAGGCCGCTGTGAGCCGCAGCGTCACCGAGGATCCGCAGGGCTTCATCCGCGCCAACACCCGCCTGCTCCCAGTGCCGCATGCGCCGGAGATCGCGCTTTACATCGCTGACGACTCGACCGCGCTGTGGCACCAGACCGAGAAGCAGCTCGGCGAGATCGGCCTGCCGCCGCCGTTCTGGGCCTTCGCCTGGGCCGGCGGCCAGGCGCTGGCGCGCTATGTGCTCGATCGGCCAGCCACGGTCGCAGGCCTGCGCGTGCTGGATTTCGCTGCCGGCTCCGGCCTTGCCGGCATCGCGGCGGCCAAGGCCGGCGCGGCCCGGGTCGAGGCCGTCGACATCGACGCCTTCGCGCTTGCCGCGATCGGCCTCAACGCTTCCGCCAACGGTGTCGCCATCGCGGCGACGCAGGAGGACCTGGTCGGACGCGACGGCGGCTGGGACGTGGTGCTGGCAGGCGACGTCTGCTACGAGCGCGACATGGCGGAGGCCGTCTCGGACTGGCTGGCCGGCCTGGCCCAACGGGGCGCCATCGTGCTGATCGGCGACCCGGGTCGGGCCTACCTGCCGCGCGGCCGGCTGGAGAGCCTGGCGACCTTCCAGATCGTGACGACCCGCGACCTGGAGGACGCCGAGGTGAAGCGCACCAGCGTCTGGCGCTTCACCGGGCCGGTCTGAGGCCGGTCAAACGCCGACCGGCGGCCTCACGCCAGTTCGGCCTTCAGGTCGAGCGTGCCTTCGCGGCCGATATCGTCGAAATGCGCCGCCAGAAACGCCATGCCGGCCTTGTGCCCGACCGCGTGCAGCGTCTCGAAGAAGCTCCAGTCCGCCTGCATCTTGGATATGGCCCCGAAGGCGTTCAGTTCCTTCTGGGCCTCGATCCGGTGCAGGCGAACCCGCTTGTAGTGGGTCGCATCAAGCCGCCCGGCATCGATCAGCCGGCGGACGAAATCGATGGCGCGCAGCTCGTGCAGCAGGGCGGCGTTGAAGGTGATCTCGTTGACGCGCTCGAGGATCTCCCCGGTCGTGTCGGGTGTGTCGTGGCGCACCAGCGGATTGATCTGGACCAGGATGATGTCCTCGGTCCGGGTGCCCGAGAAGAACGGGAACAGCACCGGATTGCCCATGTAGCCGCCGTCCCAGTACGGCTCACCGTCGATCTCGACCGCCTTGAAGATGGTCGGCAGCGCTGCCGAAGCCATCAGCATGTCGACGGTGAGTTCGCCGCGCTCGAACACCCGCACCTTGCCGGTGTGGACATTGGTGGCGGCGATGAAGAGCTGCAGCGACTCGCAGGCCCGCACCGCGGCAAAGTCGATCTGGGCCTCGACCACGTCGCGCAACGGATTGATGTCGAGCGGATTGAGGTCGTAGGGCGACAGCATCGCCTGCGCGGCACCCATCCAGCCGCCGCCAGCCCCGGCCTTGCGCCAGGGCTGGAGCAGCATGTCGAACAGGGCGCGCTGCGGCGCCGTCAGCCGGCCGTCGACGCTGACCGCCCGCCAGAACTCACGGAGCTTCATGCGCGCCTCCGCCGGGCCGCCCTGGGTGATGCCGCACGCGACCACCGCGGCGTTCATCGCGCCGGCGCTGGTGCCGCTGATGCCCTCGATCTCCAGTCGGTCGTCGGACAGGATCGCGTCGAGTACGCCCCACGTGAAGGCGCCATGCGAACCCCCGCCCTGCAGCGCCAGATTGACCCTCTTGCGTGCCTTGGGTTTCGCTGCCGCCTTGACCATGTCTCGCTTCTCCAACCACTGTCCTTGGACGGGATCGGTGCCAGGCGCAACCTTGCGCATGCCGGGACTGCGTCGCCCGGCCTTCCCCTGGCCGCGGAAGACTGGCTTTCTGGCGATGCGTTTGCGCCAGCCGAGGCTCCATGCCGCCGACCCCCGCCGCGGAGCCCTCCCCGCCCCCCCCGCAGGCCCCCGCCTCCGGCTGGATCGCGCAGGATCCGCTGCGGGCCATCGCGCTCGTGCTCACCTCGACCGTGGTGTTCGCCATTTCCGACACGGCCGCCAAGGTGCTGACCCAGTCGATCCCGCCGATCCAGGCGACATGGCTGCGCTTTCTGGTGTTCGTCATGATCGTGGTGCCGGTCGGCCTGGTGGCGCGCGGTCCGCGGCTGCTGTCGTCGCGGCGGCCCGGCGTGCAGGTCTTGCGCGGCGTCGCGCTGGCAGGCGCGGCGATGTTTTTCATGAGCGGGCTGCGGTACCTGCCGGTCACCGACATGACGGCGCTGAGCTTCGTGGCGCCGCTGATGATCACCGCGCTGTCGATCCCGCTGCTCGGCGAGCGGGTCGACGCGCGCCGCTGGATCGCCGCGCTGGTCGGGCTGGCCGGCGTGGTGATGATCGTGCGGCCCGGCACCAGCGCGTTCGACCCGGCCGCCCTGCTGCCGCTGCTCTCGGCCCTGTGCTGGGCAGTGGCCGCAATCCTGACGCGGCTGGGTGCCGGCGATCCGCCCGAGACGACGCTTGCCTATTCGTCTCTGGCCGGCTTCGTGGTGCTGTGCGCGTTCGTGCCTTTCTTCTGGGGCCCGATGACGGCGCGCGACATTGGTCTCGGCGTGTTCATGGCGGTGCTGTCGACGGCCGGCCACTGGCTGGTGGTGATGGCCTTCCGCCGGGCGCCGGCCTCGGTCCTGGCGCCGTTCAGCTACACCCAGCTGATCAGCGCGACCGTGTGCGGGCTGGTCGTCTTCGGCACTCTGCCGGGACCGTGGACGGCCGCCGGCGCGCTGGTGATCGCCGCCAGCGGGCTCTACACGGCGCATCGGGAGCGGGCCCTCGCGAGGGCGGCAGCTGCCTCGGCTGAGCGCCAGCCATAGTCTGCCGACAGCAGACTGGAGAGCACCCCGTTTTGATCGGACAGGGTGCACTCCACAGACCTTCGCGGCCCGTTAACCGCCGACGACTAGGCTGCCATGATGATCCGAATCCTCGCCATCGCGACAGCCATGATGCTTCTTGCCGGACCCGGTCTTGCCGACGGCAGCCGCGCGACAATGGATGACGGCAGGGCCGAAGAGTGCCCCGACTACGGATCCTATGCCGTGGTCGACAGCGTGCGCCAGCACCGGGGACCGGTGCGGGCCGAGCCCTACAATGGCTGTGCCGACCTGCCGGTACCGCGTGGACGCACCCAGCCGCAGCTGTTCATCGGGGCCGACGTGCAGATCGGCACGCAGAATGGAACCCAGGGCACGACACCCGACACGGGCACCGGCGGACAGGGTCACGTCGGCCCGTCACCAGGGCGGCCGGGCGCCGGCGGGCGTCCCGGGTCTGGTTCGGGAACCAACCCGTCTGTCCCACGCCCCGCCCCCATCCTCGTCCCTGTTCCCGGCTGGTCCCGCCCGACGCACTGAGCCAGCAGGTTCACGGCAGCGGATGTCAGGGCCGCGCCAGATGGGCGAAAGCCGCGACCACCTGCTCGTAGACCGGACGCTTGAACGGGATGATCAGACCCGGCAGGTCGGCCATGGTGACCCAGCGCCAGGCGTCGAACTCGGCCTTGTGGCCGCCGGCGGGGGTCGCGATGTTGATCTCGCTCTCGTCGCCGTCGAAGCGGAAGGCGAACCATTTCTGCGTCTGGCCGCGATAGCGTCCCTTCCAGGACCGCCCGATGATGGCAGGCGGCAGGTCGTAGGCGAGCCAGTCCGGGGCCTCGGCGGCGAAGGTCACCGTGGTGACACTGGTTTCCTCTGCCAGTTCACGCAGCGCTGCGTCATAGGGCGCCTCGCCGGCGTCAATGCCGCCCTGGGGCATCTGCCAGGCGTGGCCGCCATCGACATGTTCGGGGCCGGCCTCGGCGCGGCGTCGTCCGACAAAGACCTTCCCGTCACGGTTCAGCAGCATGACGCCGACGCAGGGTCGGTAGGGCAGGGTCGACAGGTCTCGATGCTTGTCGCGATGGCCCATGACCGGCGCTTCCCCTCGACCACCTTGCTACCGACCGGCCCGGCTCTTGCCCGGC
>JBEIIL010000145.1:0-8369 GCA_040380755.1 Methylobacteriaceae bacterium
AAAGATCAGTTCGAAGAACTCGTTGCAGTTGCGCGAGAGGACGCCCACCCGGTCGCCGGGGCCGACGCCTTCGGCCCGCAGTGCCTGCGCCGTCCGCGCGCTGCGCGCGTGCAGGTCCGCGAACGTCCACGTGTCCTCGCCGCA
This sequence comes from Methylobacteriaceae bacterium, assembly GCA_040380755.1. Taxonomy (GTDB): domain Bacteria; phylum Pseudomonadota; class Alphaproteobacteria; order Rhizobiales; family Beijerinckiaceae; genus Alsobacter. The sequence goes on from JBEIIL010000145.1 coordinate 145, forward strand.
GGTCAAAGCCAGGGCTCCGGGCTGCCGCCCGGCCAGGTCGCGAAGAATGTCGGCGAACGCCTTGGTCATGGCTGGGCCTAGTAGCTCTTCGGCAGGCCGAGACTGTGCTGCGCGACGAAATTCAGCACCATTTCGCGGCTGACAGGCGCCGTCTTGTGCAGCCGTGTGACAAACCACAGATCGGCCAGCCCGTACTCCAGTGCCATGCCGTTGCCGCCATGCACCTGGATGGCCTGGTCGAGCGCCTCGAGCGATGAGTCGGCCGCCGCGAACTTGGCGATGTTGGCCGCTTCGCCGGCCTCGGCCGAGCCGAGGTCGAACAGCTGCGCGGCCCGTGCGGTCATCAGCCTGGCCTGCTGGACCGCCATGTAGGCCTTGGCCAGCGGATGGGCGATCCCCTGGTGCGCACCGATCGGCACGTCCCACACCTTGCGGTCCTTGGCGTACTGCGACGCCTTGGTGAGGGCGAAGCGCGCCAAGCCGTTGTTGAACGCCGCCGCACAGACGCGCTCGGGGTTCAGGCCGGCAAACACCTGTTTCAGGCCCTGCCCTTCCGCCCCGATCAGGGAGCCCCCATCGAGCTCCACCTGATCGAAATACACCATGAACTGCGTCTCGGGCACGTGCAGCGCCGTCTCGATTGGCGTTTTGCTGATGCCCTTCGCGTCGGCCGGCACGATGAACAGCGACAGCGGCGAGCGCCCGCGTGCGTCGGTCTCCTCTCCGCGCGCGACGACCATCAGCGCATCGGCCTCGTCGACCGCAGACGTCCAGTACTTGGTGCCGCTGAGCGACCAACCATTGCCGGTCTTGCGGGCCGTCGTGGTGATCCTGTGCGTGTTCGTGCCGGCATCCGGCTCGGTGATGGCGAAGGCGAGCCGGCGCTGCCCGCTGGCGAGACCGGGCAGCCAGTCGCGCTTCAGCTCCTCGCTGCCGTGCTGCTCGATAATCGGCGAGCAGATCGAGTTGATCACCAGCGAGAGGATGGGACAGCCCTGTGCGGCGACCTCCTCGACCACCACGTGGTAATCAGCGAGGCCGGACCCGCCTCCGCCATACTCCTCTGAGACATGCACACCGAGGAAGCCGGCCCGCCCAAGCTCGTTCCACAGCTCGACCGGTTTTTGACCAGACTTGTAAAGCTCCTGGAAGTAGCGGCGGCCGAAGCGACCAGCCAGCTTGCTGACGCTGTCGCGCAGCATCGGGTGGTGCTCGGCGGTGTCGACGAGGGATGAGCCGAAAAGCTGGATCATGGTGAAGTCCGCTCCGTTTTGGCCTCGAAAAAGCGGCTGTCGGACCAGTCGTAGAAGCCACGGCCGGATTTCACGCCGAGCTCGCCGCGGGCAACCTTGTCCTGGAGAAGCTGCGGCGGCGCGAAGCGGTCGCCCAGCGCCTTGCTCAGGTAGCGGGCGATGTCGAGGCGGACGTCCAGCCCGACGATGTCGGTAAGCCGCAGCGGTCCCACCGGGTGGCGGAACGCCGTCGTCATCGCCTTGTCGATATCCTCGGCGCTGGCCACGCCATCCTCGAGCATGCGGATGGCCTCCATGGCCGACAGCACGTCGAGGCGGCTGGTCGCAAAGCCCGGAATGTCCTTCGACACGATGGTGGTCTTGCCAGTGGCCTCGGCGAAGGACCGCGCCAGCGCCAGCGCCTTGAGGCTGGTGCGGGCCCCCGTCACGAGCTCCACCATGGGAAGCGACCAGACCGGATTGAAGAAGTGCATGCCGAGAAACCGCTCCGGAGCGGTCGTCACGGCCGCGAGCCGGTCGATCGAAATCGAACTGGTGTTGGTTGCCAGGATGCGCGGCTCGAGCCCGTCGAGCTTGCGCAGCACCGCCTCCTTCAGGTCAGGGTGCTCAGGCACCGTCTCTACGATCAGGTCGAGACCGCGCGGCAGCGCACCCGCCGCCGGGACGATGTTGATCGTCTCCTGCACGGCCGCCGCCTGATCGGCCGTCAGCTTGCCGCGCGCGACACCCGCACTGGCAGCCCTGCGCAGGATGTCACGGACAGTGACCTGCCGAGCGGCATCGGGCTCCACCAGCCAAACGTCGCAGCCGGCGACCTTGTACACATAGGCGATGCCCACCCCCATGGTGCCACCACCGACGACGGCCATGGAGCGAAGCGGCACGGGCGTGCTCACAGGTTCAGCCACGGTCTGCTCTCCGCTGTGTCGAGCGGCAGGCCCATGGCGCCGGCTGCCGGTCGGTCAGCGCCCCTCGGGCACCTTGACCGCGCTGAGCGCCGCGTTTTTCGATCCGCGCCGTGCACGCGGTGGCTTGACGCCGACCATGGTGAGGACCAGCGAGGACACGCGCTCGGAAGCTTCCTCCTTGGTCAGGCGCCCGCCCGCCCGGTACCAGACCGGCGACCAGCCGACGATGCTGCCGATCACCATGGCGGTCAGTCGCAGATCCTCGATCACGAACTCGTCCTGGCGCACGCCCTCCTCCAGCAGGTCCACCAGCCTGTGGTCGAAGTCCCTGCGCATCCGCTTGATCGTCTCGCGATCCTTCGGCTCGAGTTCCTTCTCCTCGCGGCTGTAGATGACCGCGTTGGCCTGGTTGTCCAAAACCGTGTGGGTGAAGTCCCGCACGATGGTCTTGAGCTTTTCCGTCGCGGTGCCCTGCTGGGTCAGCGTGCGGTTGAGCGTGTCGTGCGCATCGCGGATCGCCCGCGAGCAGATCTCCGCCAGCAGATCGTTCTTGGAGGCAAAGTACTGATAGATGAACGGCTTGGTCACGCCGAGCGACTTCGCCACCTGGTCCAGCGTCGTCCGGGCGTAGCCCTGCTCGTAGAACAGGTCGATGGCAGACGAGAGGATTCGCTCGCGCTTGAGCTCCGAGACCAGGACGCGAATGCGTTCTGTGCCGGGCTTCGGCTCCGGCCTTTGCCTGGGGGAGCTGCGGGCCTGCCGGCCGGGACTGTCCCCGTTGCTGCTCGACGCCATGGATAAGTGCCTGTGCTGTTGTCCCGAGGGCGTTGGCGGGCCCGCGTGTGATGATGTCGTCATGGGTACGACGGTTCGCGAGAGTGCGGCAATCCCGGGCGATGGCGAGCGCAAGCATCATGAATAGCTCCCGCCATTCACATGCACGCCCTGCCCCACCATGTGGGTCGAGAGGTCGGATGCCAGAAACGCCATGACGTTGGCGATCTCCACCGGTTCGCCATAGCGTCCCTCCGGAATCGAGGCGGTCCGGCGCTGACGCAGCCGCTCCGGGTCACCGTCCGCCTGGTCTGCCTCGATGTCGCGCAGCAGGGGCGTGTCCACCGGGCCGGGGCACACGGCGTTGACCCGCACGCCGTCGCGGATCACCTCGAGCGCGACTGTCCGGGTCAGGCCCATGACCGCGTGCTTGCTGGCGATGTAGGGCGCCAGGTTGCGCGTCCCCACGAAGGACCCCAGCGAGGCCGTGTTGACGACTGCGCCGCGCTTCTGCCCCACCATCACCGGCAGGACATGCTTGAGGCCGAGAAAGACACCCCGGACATTGACGGCCATCACCGTGTCGAACGCGTCGTCCGGGCAGTCGACGAGCGGCCCGACAGGCCCCTGCCAGCCGGCATTGTTCATGAAGATGTCGATCCGCCCCCAGGCAACCATCGCGGCTGCCACATAGGCCTGGACGTCATCCGCCCGGGTCACATCGGCCCGCACGAAGCGTGCGGTGCCGCCGGCGCCGGCCACGAGGTCGACCGTCCCGCGCCCGTTGCCCTCATCCCGATCGACCGCCAGCACGCTCGCCCCGGCCTGCGCCAGGACGAGGGACACGGCACGGCCGATTCCCCCGCCGGCACCGGTGACAATGGCAACCTGTCCGGCAAAGTCGATCTTCATGGTGTGAACGCCTTCATCACCACCACCGATCAGCGGACAGGCGCCGCAACGCGCGCGGGGGCAAAAGTCCCCTGCGGGCGGGCGACGAAGCTGAAACCCGGATAGCCGTCGGCCGCGCAGGCCTCGAGGATGCGGCGATAGCCACGCACGCCGCCCGAATAGGGCATGAAGACACGAGGCTTTCCCGATACTTCGGCGCCGTTGTAGTAGGAGTTGGTCGTCATGTAGAGCGTCTCGCGGGCACGCTCGTTGACATGCGCGACCCACTCGCTCTCGGCCGCTGCGTCGGCCTCGATCACCATGAGGCCGCGCGCGTCCATGGCGGCGATCATGCGGGCGAACCAGTCGATCTGCTCCTCGATCGAGATCATCACATTGCTGAGCAGCGAGGGGCTTCCGGGTCCTGCGACAATCAGCAGGTTGGGGAAACCGGCGACAGCCACGCCGAGCTGGCTGCGCGGCCCGTCTGCCCATGTCTGCTTCAGCGTGACCCCGCCGCGCCCGACGATGTCAGGCTTCAGCAGCGAGCCCGTGAAGGCGTCGAAACCGGTGGCGAAGATGACGATGTCCAGCGGGTGGTGCCTGGCTGCCGTGCGGATGCCATCCGGGGTGAAGGCCTCGATCGGCGCCTCGCGGATGTCGGCGAGTTCGACATTGTCGCGGTTGAACGCCTCGAAATAACCGCTGTCGACCGACGGCCGGCGCGCCGCGAAGGGATGGCTGCGCGGGATGAGCTTCTCTCTCACAGCCGGGTCCGCCACTTTCGCGGCGATCTTCCGGCGGATGAACTCCGCTGCCGTGTCGTTGGCCGGCTGCGACAGGAGGATGTCGTGATAGGCCAGCGCGAAGCCGAAGCCCCAGCGGTTCCAGGCCGTCTCGTAGGTCGTCTCCCGCTCGTCGGGGGTGACGTCGAGGGCGGAGACGCGGTTGAGCTTGAAGCCGAGACCGGTCGGCGAGTTGCGGGCCTCCTGCCGCCGTTCCGCATACGCGGCCTTGACCGCGCGGTCCTCCTCGTCGGTGACGGGAGCGTTGGCGGCCGGGATGCTGTAGTTCGCGGTCCGCTGGAACACCGTGAGATGGCCGGCCTCGCGGGCGATGACAGGGGTCATCTGCATGCCCGACGACCCCGTGCCGATGATGCCCACGCGCTTGCCGGCGAAACTTACGGGCTCGAGCGGCCACTCGCCGCTGTGGATGATCCGTCCCTTGAAGCCGTCCTGACCGGGAAAGTGCGGAGCCTTGGTGGTCGACAGCTGCCCAAGGCACAGGATGAGGAACTGCGCCGACCACGTCCGGCCGGTCGAGGTCGAGACCAGCCAGCGCCCCTCCGCCTCCTGATAGACGGCCGCGGTCATGCGCGTGTTGAGGACGATGTCCCTGCGCAGGTCGAAACGGTCGGCGACGTGGTTGATGTAGCGCAGGATCTCCGGCTGGGTGGCGTAGCGCTCGCTCCAGCGCCACTCCTGCTCGAGCTCCGGCGAGAAGCTGTAGGAATAGTCGAAGCTTTCCACGTCGCAGCGCGCGCCGGGATAGCTGTTGTGGTGCCAGACGCCGCCAATGCCGCCGCTGGCCTCGATGACCGCGACGTCCTTGCCGCTCGACCGAAAGGTGTGCAGGGCCCGCAAGCCGGCAAAGCCGGCACCGACGATCAGGGCATCCAGCGCCTCGGGCATGCTCCCTCTCCCATTGTGCAGGCCGCCGACCAGAGCGCGCGCCCGATTTGAGGGCTGGCAGCGCAGGCTGGAAGCAGCTTCAAAAACTCATTGGTAGATATCTGTACGCATTGTTATCCGATCTGCAAGCCCATTTTTTTGCTCAGCTTGACAAGCCGTGCGACGCGCTGTGAACTCCCCGGAACCAGCGAGTAAGAGTTGACTACCATCAGGTAGACACCTTCGCGAAGCGGCACAGGGACGGACACACGCCATGGCAACGACCGGCGCCTCATCGATGCCGCAAGGTCCGCGCCGCCTGGTTCCGACCCTTTCGATCGCCGAGCGCCAGGAGGCTCTCCGGCTGCGGTTTCCGGTCTGGGAGCCGCTGCGGCTCGATCAGCTGCTCGACCGCATGGCGGCCCTCTACCCCGACCGTCCGCTGCTCATCACCGACACGCGGACCTGGACCTATGCGGAGGTCCGGGACTGGTCTGTGCAGGTCGCCGCGGGTTTGATCGCCAGCGGTGTGCGACCGGGCGACCATGTTGGCCTTCTCATGGCGAACCATCCGGAATTCGTGGCGATCAAATTCGGAATCGCGCGGGCCGGCGCCGTCGCGGTCCCGATCAACTTTCTCAACCGGCAGGACGAGCTCGGCTATGTGCTTGGCCAGTCGGACGCGGTGTTCCTGTTTGCGATGGACCGCTTCCGCGACCTCGACTATCTGGGCTTCCTGGACGGCCTGGCGCCAGGCTGGGAGACCGCAGCCGGCGGCAGCCACTTCCCAAAACTCAAGACCGTCGTGGTGCTGCCGCGCGCGGATTCACCGGTGCGGAATGGCGTGCCGACCTTCGACGTGTTCTGCCGATCGGCAGGCCCGCTGCCCGCGGTCGACCATCCCGGGCCGGCCGCCAATTCCGACATCATCTACACCTCGGGAACAACCGGCCCGCCAAAAGGCGTGATGCTGACCCACGACATGCTGCTACGGACGGCCTTCGGCAGCACCTATGGACGGGCCTTCGAGGATGGGCGGCGGATCCTGTTCTCGCTGCCGATGTATCATGTGTATGGCTATGTCGAGGGCCTGCTGGCCGCGCTCTTCGTCGGCGGTGCGATCATCCCGCAGCTGAAGTTCGACGCGGCAGACACACTCACCGGGATCGAGCGCCATCGCGCTACCGATGTCCTGCTTATCCCGACCATGACCCTGGCGCTGCTCGATGCCGTGCAGGCCAGGACCTACGATCTCTCCTCGCTCCACAGCATGCTGTCGTCCGGCGGCCGTTCGCCGGCCTATATCTGGCAGCAGATTTTTGACCGCCTGGGCCCCGCCGAGCTGACCACAGGCTATGGCATGACCGAAGTGACCGCCTCGTCGACGGTGACCCGCCCCGACGATCCCATGGAGCGCCTGCTGACCACCAACGGGCGCCTGCGCGACGTCGGCCCGGCCGCCGATCCGGACCTGGACGGCCGGCTCGTCGTTTACCGGGTCGTGGACCCGGCGACCGGCGCTGTCCTTCCCCCGGACGAGACCGGCGAGCTGCAGGCCAGGGGCATCGGCGTCACCGCCGGCTACTACAACAAGCCCGCCGAGACGGCCGCAGCCTTCACGGCGGATGGCTGGCTGCACACCGGCGACCTCGGCCGGCTCGACAGCGACGCCTACATCACGCTCGTCGGGCGGCTCAAGGAGTCCTACCGCTGCGGTGGCGAGCAGGTCCTGCCCTCGGAGATCGAGGACCTGCTGGTCACCCACCCCGCCGTGCTGCAAGCCCATGTCGTCCCTTTCCCGGACGAGCGGATGGGCGAGATCGGGGTCGCCTGCGTCGTGCTGCGGCCCGAACCTGCGACCACGCCGCAGGAGCTGATCGCGTTCTGCGCCTCCCGCCTCGCCCGCTTCAAGGTGCCCCGGCACGTCCTGCCGATCCGCGTCGAAGAGATCCCGACCACGCCGTCCGGTCGGGCCCGCAAGTTCCTGCTCGCCGAGATCGTCCGGGATCAGCTGGCGACACCATGACCAAAGCCCGCAGAACCCCCGGTTCGCGACTGACCCCGAGAGCGCCATGACCGCAGACACAAAGCCAGCCCGGCGGATCACCGTCGACACGCCCGTCGGTTTCACGCTGATCGGGGTCAGGAAAAGGGCCGTGATCCAGCTCATGGGCTCGCGCCTGTGGGGGCGCTTCAACCCCAACCACTGGGATCCGGACTACGCCCGCGAGACCGGCCTCGCCGCGCCGATCCAGACCGGCGAGATGTCGTCGGCCTATATTGCCGAGATGTGCGTCAACTGGTTCGGCGCCGACTTCTTCCGCAACGCCAAGATCGTCTGCAAATACATCGCCTCCACCACCGCCAACGAGATCATCGAGACGGGTGGCGTCGTCCGCGACAAGACGCCGAAGGGCAACGGCTTTCGCTTCACCGTCGATGTCTGGGCGCAGAACGATGCCGGCGAGAAGAAGACGGTCGGCTTCGTCGAAGTCGACGTTGGCGTCTGAGCCGCTCACACGAGGAACACCCCATGAGCACGCAACTGCCGCCGGTCGACCCGCTGGTGCCGATGACCGAGATCCAGGCCGAACAGACCCGCGCCTTCATCGACGGGCTGAAGGCCAACTCGCAGACCTACTGGGACATGGTCGAGGTCGGCGATGTTCTCAGCCGCGACCTGCACATCACGCCCGAACTCGTGATCCTCTATGCGGACGCCGTCG
>JBEIIL010000146.1:0-8315 GCA_040380755.1 Methylobacteriaceae bacterium
CGGCGCTTCACGCAACCGTTACGCCAGGGTCACGGCCAGCGGCCACAAGCGGCGGGTCAACCCACCGGGGGCCCCCTCATGATCCGCACCATCCTTCTCGCGAGCGTCGCGCTCGCCTTCGCTGTCGCGCCGGCTGCTGCCCAGCAGGCCTTCCCGGCCAAGCTCGCCGGCCACGCCGTGCTGCCGGCCGAAACCTTCATTCCGGCCCCGGCCGATGCGCCGGCCGATCTCCAGGTGTCCGGAAAATACACCACCGGCAAGCGCGTCGACGCGCTCGGCACCGTGATGAGCAAGTCGTTCGAGCGCGAGACCGGAGTCAAGCTGCCGTTCAAGGGCCAGCCGATCCAGGGTCACTCGGGCATCAAGGTGAATGCCGATGGCAGCTTCTGGATCATCACCGACAACGGCTCCGGCTCAAAGGCCAACTCGCCCGACTCGATGCTGTACCTCAACCGCTGGTCGACCGACTGGGCGGCCGGCACCTGGAAGCACCTCGAGACCGTGTTCCTCAGCGATCCGGACAGAAAGGTTCCGTTCCGCATCGTCCACGAGGGCACCGCGAAGCGCTACCTCACCGGCTCGGACTTCGACCTCGAGGGCTTCCAGATCGTCGGCGATCATTTCTGGATCGGCGACGAGTTCGGCCCTTACGTGATCAAGGCCGACAAGACCGGCAAGGTCATGGGCGTGTTCGACACGATGGCCGACGGCAAGCCCGTGCGCTCGCCCGAGCATTGGGCCGTGGGCAGCCCGCCGGCACCCGGCATGACCTACACCAACGTCAACCTGCGCCGGTCCAAGGGCTACGAGGGCTTCGGTGGCTCCAAGGACGGCAAGTTCCTCTACGGCCTGCTGGAAGGCCCGCTCTGGGACGCCGACAAGAAGGACTGGGAGAAGGTCGACGGCAAGGAAGCCGCCCGCATTCTCGAGTTCGACGTGGTGGGAGAGAAGTGGACCGGCCGCTCCTGGCTCTACGCCTTCGAGCAGAACGGCAACGCCATCGGCGACTTCAACATGATCGACGGCACCACCGGCCTGATCATCGAGCGTGACAACGGCGAGGGCACGACCGACAAGGCCTGCCCGACCGGCACCCGCGGCACGGACTGCTTCCCCGACATCGCCAAGTTCAAGCGCATCTATAAGGTCGAGCTCACCGACGCCACTGTCGGCAAGCCGGTGCGCAAGATCGGCTACATCGACCTGATGGCGATCCAGGACCCCGACAAGAAGGCGAAGAAGCCGCTCAACAACGGCGTGCTCACCTTCCCGTTCTGCACCATTGAGAACGTCGATGTGGTCGACGGCCGCCACATCGTGGTCGGTAACGACAACAATCTGCCGTTCTCGACCAGCCGCGAGCCCAACAAGGCCGACGACAACGAGCTCATTCTGCTCGAAGTCAGCGGCCTGCTCGCCGCCAAGTAAGGCGCAACGACATCCGGCCGGACCCGCGTGGTCCGGCCCCGGCGGAAAGGGCGGCCCTGAGGGCCGCCCTTTTCCGTCGCAGGCACTTTCAGGCCAGACCCGCGCGCAGCAACGGGGTCAACTGCTGGCGCAGCCACAGCACCGCGGGATCGTTGGATCGCCGCGCGCTCCAGAACAGGCTGTGGGGGATCGGCGGAACCCGGAACGGTACCGCCGCGCGACGAGGTCGTAATGCGCGAGGCCGTCGCCCATCATGGCGGTGGGCAGTGTCGCCAGCAGGTCCGTGGCGGCCAGCACCGGCGGAACCGCCGCGAAATTCGGCACGACCGCAGCGACGCGCCGCTCCAGCCGGGCGTCCGTTGTCGCAGCATGCACCGGGCCCTGCAGCCTGTTGCCGACATTGACCATCAGGTGCGGCCAGCGCGACCAGGCTGCGCTGCCCCAGTCCCGCCGCCGCGGGGTGCTCTCGGCGCATGAAGCACTGCCAGGACAGGGCGCCCAGCGCCTCGCCGTCAATCCCGTCCGGCGGCTTCAGCCCACTTGGCGCCACGGCAAAGTCGATCCTGTCGTCGGCGACGTCGAGCAGCGCCGATTCGCGCGGACCCATCCAGTCCAGAATGACGCCCGGTGCATCGTGCCCCGTCACGGCGAGGAACCGCCCGAAGGCGGGGGCCCAGAAATCCGGCGCCACCAACTGGAAGGTTCGTGTCGAACGGGCCGGTGCGAAGGGCTGCGCCGGCCTCAGCCCGCGCTGGATGCTGCGCAGGATCGGCCGCACCTCCTCCACCAGCTCCAGTGCGAACGGGCTCGGCCGCATGGTCCCGGTGATCCTGGCCGGTCACGGCGAACCGACGGCGCCGGCCGATCTTGCCGGGCTGGTCCGCTATCTGGAGGCGGTCAAGCCGCTGCTCGCCGCCAATCTCGGCAAGCCTGACCAGGCCCCCGCCATCACCGCCGAGATCGCCAAGGCGTTCCCGGATTACCGCATTCCGTCGCTGCTGACCCTCGGCCTGTCGCGCGCCCTCGCGGGCTGACCAATCCGTCCCCCGGCAGCCTGCGCTGCCGGGGGATCGCCCTTCCAGCCTTGCTCCCGTGCCCGTCCCGGTCTAACCGGAAGGCGGCAACAGGGGAGCCCACCATGAGCATCGAACGGATCGGCTGCGGCCCGCGCATGAGCGACGCCGTCGTGCACGGCAACACCATCTACCTCGCCGGCCATGTCGCCGACGCCGCCAAGGGCAAGGGCGTCGGCGAGCAGACCGCCGACATCCTCGCCCAGATCGAGGAGACGCTGGCCGAGGCCGGCTCGGACAAGACGAAGATCCTGTCCGCCACCATCTACCTCGCCGATATCGCCACTTTCCAGCAGATGAACGTTGTGTGGGACGCCTGGGTGGCGAAGGGCCACACCCCGGCCCGCGCCACCGTCGAGGCGCGGCTGGCGGCCCCGGACTACACCGTCGAGATCGTCATGGTGGCGGCGCGCTGAGCGCTGGCCTGGCGCGGCGCCGGGCTCTTGTCCGGCGACCGCTGCCGCGCGGGATGCTACATCCGCTGCGCAGAATCGCGGGGGCACCATGCCATCCGCGACACGGGGGGACGGCATGGCAGCCGGGACAGCGGCGGACCTGCAGGATGCAGGCCTTTTCGACTACATCGTCGTCGGCGCCGGCTCGGCCGGATGCGTGCTGGCGAACCGGCTGTCAGCGGATCCGGCGCGCTCGGTCCTCGTGCTCGAGGCCGGCGGAATGGACGACTGGATCTGGTTCCACATTCCGGTTGGCTATCTGTTTGCCATCGGCAATCCCCGCGCCGACTGGATGCTCCGCACCGAGCCGCAGCCGGGCCTGAACGGCCGCGCCATTGCGTATCCGCGCGGCAAGGTCATCGGCGGCTGCTCGGCCATCAACGCCATGATCTACATGCGCGGCCAGGCGGCCGACTATGACGGCTGGCGCCAGCTCGGCCTGCCGGGCTGGGGCTGGGACGACGTCCTGCCCGCCTTCATGGCGCACGAGGACCACATCGCCCCGCCCAGCGCCGCCCATCGCTCCGGCGGCGAATGGCGCGTCGAGCACCCGCGCGTGCGCTGGGACATCCTCGACGCCTTCCAGAAGGCGGCCGAGGAGGTCGGCATCCGGCCGGTTGCCGATTTCAACGGCGGCGACAACGAGGGCTCGTCCTACTTCCAGGTCAACCAGAAGCGCGGGCTGCGCTGGAGCGCGGCGCGTGGCTTCCTGAAGCCGATCCTGCCCCGGCCCAATCTCGAACTGCACACGTGCGTGCACGTCGAACGTGTCGTCGTCGAGGACGGCCGGGCCACGGGCGTCATTTTCCGCCGCCGCGACGGCTCGCGGGTGCTGGCGCGGGCCGCGGCCGAGGTGGTGCTCTCCGCCGGTGCCGTGGCCACGCCGCAGCTGCTGCAGCTCTCCGGCATCGGCCCAGGCGCGCTGCTGGCGCAGCACGGCATCGCGGTAAGCTACGACCTGCCGGGGGTTGGTGAGAACCTGCAGGACCATTTGCAGATCCGCCCGGTCTACAAGGTCGAGGGCGTCCGCACCCTGAACGTCGATTATGCGTCATGGTTGAAGCGCGGGTTGATGGGGCTTGAGTACGCGGTTCGCCGCACCGGCCCGCTGACCATGGCGCCGTCGCAGCTCGGCCTGTTCACCCGGTCGTCACCCGACTACGCGACGCCGAACCTGCAGTTTCACGTCCAGCCGCTGTCGCTGGACAAGTTCGGCGATCCGCTGCACCCGTTCCCGGCCTTTACCGCCAGCGTCTGCAACCTGCGGCCTGCAAGCCGCGGCACCGTGCGGATCACCGGGCCGGACCCGCTGGCACCGCCCGCGATCTCGCCCAACTACCTTGCCGAGGAGGAGGACCGCCGGGTCGCGGCCGACGCCCTGCGGCTGGTGCGCCGCATCGTCGCCGCGTCAGCACTGGCCCGCTACCGGCCGCAGGAGTACAAGCCCGGCCCCGCCATCGTCACCGAGGAGGATCTGGCGCGCGCCGCCGGCGACGTCTCCTCCACCATCTTCCACCCGGTCGGCACGGCGAAGATGGGCGCCGATACCGATCCGCTGGCCGTGCTCGATGCCCGGCTGCGGGTCCGCGGCATTGCCGGCCTGCGCGTTGCCGACGCCTCCGCCATGCCGCGCATCACCTCCGGCAATACCAATTCGCCGACCATGATGATCGCCGAAAAGGCTGCCGCGATGATCCGCGACGACGCCCGGGCCGGGCCCCCGGCATGATCGGGCGCGCCATCCGCCTCGTGCTGACACCACAGGCCCGGCTGGCGGCCCTTGCCGCCGCACCTGTGCCCCTGAAGGAGCTCTATCGTGACTGGGTAATGCCGCTCGCCGCCATCCCGGCGGTGGCCGGCTTCGTCGGCGCCGCGGTCGTCGGCTACGCGCTGCCCCTCGCCCATGGCGCCGCGCGGGTGAACCCGTTTGCGGCGCTGGTGGGCGCCACCGTCGGCTGGGCCCTGTCGGTGCTGCTGGTGCCGGTGCTGGGCCTCGCGATTTCGGCGCTAGCCCCGCGCTTCGACACGCCGCCGGACAGCGACGCAGCGACCCGGCTGGTTGCCTATGCGTTCACGCCGGTCTGGCTGGCTGGCGCCGCGCTGGCGCTGCCGCCTCTGGCAGGCCTCGCCGTGCTCGGCCTGTGGGGGGCGGTGGTGTTCCATGCCGGCCTTCCCGTCTTTCTGGGCACACCGGAGGTCCGCCGGACGGGCTTCACCGTGGCGGCGGTATGCTGCGGCGTCATCGGCTTTGCGGTGGCGGGCTCGCTGCTGCGCATCATGGTCCCGGGGGCCTACCGGTGAGCCTGCCGGCGGCCGATCTGCCGGTGGACGGCCGCCAGTCACCGACCGCCCTGGCGGTCGCCCGCGGCACAGCCCGGCTGCTGGCCGGCATGGGCTTCACGATGCTTGCCGAGCTCAGCCTCGCCTCCGGCCGGCGCGCCGACCTCGTCGCGCTCGGCGCCGACGGTGCCATCTGGATCGTCGAGATCAAGTCGAGCCTGGCGGACCTGCGCGCCGACAGCAAATGGCCCGACTACCGTCGCCATTGCGATCGGCTCTATTTCGCCATTCCGTCGACCATGCCGCCGGAGGTCATGCCCGCCGAGACCGGCCTGATCATCGCCGATGCCTATGGGGCTGCAATCCTGCGCGATGCCGACGAGCACCGCATGCCGCCGGCGACCCGCCGGGCGTTGACGCTGCACTTCGCCCGCGCCGCCGCCGCACGGCTGCACGGCCTGTTCGATCCTGGCGCCGCGGCCGGCATCGACTAGAGCATCATCCCGCCAAGTGGGCACCGGTTGGCGGACAAAGATGATGCTAAGGCAATGAGCTAGAGCGGACGACCTGATGCAATCAGGTCAGCATCCGCTCTAGCCCGCCCCGAATTCGCCGTGCCGAAGCTGTTGGATCGGTGTTCTGCAACCGGACCCCGTCGATGATCGTTGAAAGTGCCGTCACCGCCCTGCGCCAGATCCTGTCGCCGCCCTTCAGGGCCGTGCTGTGGAAGTCGCTGGCGCTCACCATCGCGTTGCTGGCGCTCGTCTGGGCGCTGCTGACCCGGCTGTTCTCCTGGTGGTTCGCCGGCACCGCCGCAGTAGCGCAGTATCCGTGGATCGACGGCTATGCGGTTCTGCTGGCCGGATTCGGCCTGGTTTTCGGCCTCGCCTACCTGATCCCGCCGGTGTCGATGCTCGTCGCCGGCTTCTTCCTCGACGATGTCGCTGCGCGGGTCGAGCAGGAGAGCTATCCGGGCGATCCGCCGGGCACGCCGCTGCCGGTGGCCACCGCGCTGGCCGAGGCGGGCCGCTTCGCGCTGACGGCGCTCGGCGTCAACCTGCTTGCCCTGCTGTTCTTTTTCATCCCAGGCGTCAACCTTGCGGCGTTCTTCGTCGCCAACACCTATCTGCTCGGGCGCGAGTATTTCGCCCTGGCCGCGGGCCGCTTTCGGCCGAGGGTTGACGTCCTGGCGCTCTATGGCCGACGGCGACCGACGGTGCTGCTGGCCGGAGCGCTGCTGGCCGGCATGGCGCTGGTGCCGGTCGTCAACCTGCTGACGCCGCTGTTCGGAACCACCCTGATGGTGCATATCCACAAGCGGCTGGCGACCCGTGAGCGGGCCGCGGGCTCGCCTCAGGCGTAGCGGCTGGTGTCGAACTGGCCGTTGCGACGGAAGCGGTACAGGTAGGACGGCACGACGGATTCGATCAGCTCAGGGGCAATACCGAGCCCCGCCAGCGTCCGGCCGTCGGCGATGGCCGCGTTCGATACCACATTGTCCTGCTCAAGCAGGGTCACCTGGTCGCGGGTGATCAGCAACGCCTCGGGCAGCAGCCCGAAGGTCGCGTACTTCACCGCCTCGAGGATGCGGGCCTGCACCTTGGCCATGCCGAACGGCATTGGGACCAGTGGCCGCTTGCGCCCGGTGGTGTCGAGCACATACTGCATCAACTCGCGGAAGGTCTTCACCTCCGGGCCGCCGAGTTCGTAGACGGTGCCGGCCTGGGCCGTTCCGTCGACCGCGCGGGCGATCGCCTCGGCGACGTCGCCGACAAACACCGGCTGGAAGCGGGTCTCGCCACCGCCGATCAGCGGCAGCGCGGGAGCGAAGCGCGCCAGCGCGGCAAAGCGGTTGAAGAACGCATCCTCGGGGCCGAACACGATCGACGGCCGCACGATCACGGCGCCGGGCACCGCCTCGAGCGCCGCGGCCTCGCCGGCCGCCTTGGTCCGCGCATAGGCTGATCCGGAGTTCACATCGGCGCCGATGGCCGACATCTGCACCAGCCGGGTGACGCCCGCCGCGGCGCTCGCCTGCGCCACGCTCCGCGCGCCCTCGTCCTGCACGGCCGTGAAGCTCTGGGCGCCGCCTTCGGCGAGGATGCCGACGAGGTTCACCACCGCCGAGGCGCCCGCCACGGCGCGCGCCACCGACTCGGGAAAGCGCAGATTGGCCTGGACCGGATGGATCTGCCCGACGCTGCCGAAGGGCTGCATGAAGCCTGCGAGATCGGGCCGGCGCACCGCAACACGCACCCGGTAGCCACGCGTGGCCAGCGCCCGCACCAGGTGCCGGCCGACAAAGCCCGATCCGCCGAACACCGTGACGAGGTCTTGCGAGGGGTTGCTCATGGCGGGCTCTCCAGCGGTCGCGACACGAGGCTCATAGAGCATTTTTCGCACGCGCGAAATCGGCCCGATCGACGCTGCGGCAGCAAACCGCCGGCCGGTCAGCGCAGCCGAAAGCCCGCCCGCTCCCGCCCAGCCACTCGCACCGGCACAAGGACCGGCATTCCGCCATCGGGGCGATCGCCGCGCTGCTCGCCGGACCCGATCAGCATGATGGCGCCGCCCGCAACGAGGCTTCCGCCCGTCACCATGAATCCCACGGCGAGCATGGCAAAGGCGACAAGACCACTGTCCGAGCGCACCATCAGCGAGCCGATTCCGTGCGCGTCGACAAGCACCAGCGCGCCGGCGAAGGCCAGGCCCAGCGCGGCGCCGAGCGCCGATTGCTGCAGCACGAGGCGCAAGGCCCGGTGTTCGCGGGGAGGGATCGTCAGTATCCGGGACATGGCAGCACTCCTGGATCCAATGTCGTCTCTTCCGGCCGCGCGGCAAGAGGGCAGGCGATCGCGAAACGTCGCACCCGCACGCGCGTTCCCCGGCATCCCGGAAAAAGCCCGTGCCGCAGGCGCCTTGCCGTTGACAACACGCCCGGCGCGCCCGTAAGAGACGCCCCACTGCACCTGTGCCCAGGTGGCGGAATTGGTAGACGCGCTGGTTTCAGGTACCAGTGATGAAAGTCGTGGAGGTTCGAGTCCTCTCCTGGGCACCATCCATCCCGTGCGGGCCGCAA
>JBEIIL010000147.1:0-8154 GCA_040380755.1 Methylobacteriaceae bacterium
CGCAGCTGTGGTGGGACAATCCCGACAATCCGGGCATGACCGCGCTTTATCTGGAGCGCTATCTCAATTTTGGCCTGACGCGGGGTGAGCTTCAGTCCGGCAAGCCGATCATCGGCATTGCCCAGACCGGCTCCGACCTGTCGCCCTGCAACCGTCACCATATCGAGCTCGCCAAGCGGGTGCGCGACGGCATCACCGCGGCCGGCGGCATCGCCTTCGAGTTCCCGGTGCATCCGATCCAGGAAACCGGCAAGCGGCCAACGGCTTCGCTCGACCGCAACCTTGCCTATCTGGGCCTCGTCGAGGTCCTGTACGGCTATCCGCTCGACGGCGTCGTGCTGACGACGGGCTGCGACAAGACCACGCCGGCCTGCATCATGGCGGCCGCCACCGTCAACATTCCGGCGATTGTCCTCTCAGGCGGGCCGATGCTCAACGGCTGGTGGAAGGGCGAGCGCTCCGGCTCGGGCACCATCGTGTGGAAGGCACGCGAATGGCTGGCCAAGGGCGAGATCGGCTACGACGAGTTCATGGACATCGCCGCATCGTCGGCACCATCGCCGGGCCACTGCAACACCATGGGCACCGCCTCGACGATGAACTCGCTCGCCGAGGCGCTGGGCATGTCGCTGCCAGGCTGCGCGTCGATCCCGGCCCCCTATCGCGAGCGCGGGCAGATCGCCTACGAGACCGGCCGGCGCGCGGTGGAGATGGTGTGGGAGGACCTGAAGCCATCCGACATCCTCACCCGCAAGGCGTTCGAGAACGCCATCGTGGTCAATTCGGCGATCGGCGGCTCGACCAACGCACCGATCCACATCAACGCGATCGCGCGCCACATCGGCGTGCCGCTGACCGTCGAGGACTGGGAGACGGTGGGCCTCAAGGTGCCGCTGATCGTCAATGTCCAGCCGGCCGGCTTCTACCTGGCCGAGGAGTATCATCGCGCCGGCGGCGTCCCGGCAGTGGTCAACGAGCTGATGAAGAAGAAGCTCATCCATGAGGACGCGCTGACGGTGAACGGGCACGGCATGGGCGACAATTGCCGCCACCGGCCGGTGCAGGACGCGGACGTGATCCGGTCGATCGACACGCCGCTCGTCAAGGATGCGGGCTTCATCGTGCTGCGCGGCAATCTGTTCGACAACGCGGTGATGAAGACCAGCGTGATCTCGGCCGAGTTCCGCAACCGCTACCTGTCCAACCCGAAGGATCCCGAGGCCTTCGAGGGCCGGGCGGTCGTGTTCGACGGGCCGGAGGACTATCACCATCGCATCGAGGATCCGAAGCTCAAGATCGACCAGAACTGCATGCTGTTCATGCGCGGCGCCGGTCCGCTCGGCTATCCGGGCGCGGCCGAGGTCGTCAACATGCAGCCGCCGGCAGCGCTCTTGAAAAAGGGCATCACCTCGCTGCCCTGCATCGGCGACGGCCGCCAGTCCGGCACGTCGGGGTCGCCCTCGATCCTCAACGCCTCACCCGAGGCCGCAGCCGGCGGCGGGCTCGCCATTCTCAAGACGGGTGACAAGGTGCGGATCGACCTGCGCAAGGGTACGGCCGATATCCTGATCTCGGCCGAGGAAATCGCCAAGCGCCGCGCCGCCCTGCAGAAGCGCGGCGGCTATCCGGTGCCGCCGAGCCAGACACCGTGGCAGGAGATCCAGCGCGGGATCGTCGACCAGCTCGGCGACGGCATGGTGCTGAAGCCGGCCGTCAAGTACCAGGATGTCGCCCACACCAAGGGCACGCCCCGCGACAATCATTGAGGCCACGATGACGGACCTCTCAGGCTGGACCGCGCGTCAGCCGCCCGACGGGCGGGTGCTGGCGGGTCGCCTGGTGCGGCTGGAGCGCCTCGATCCGGACCGGCATGGCGCGTCGCTCGGCGCGCACCTCTCGGGACCCGGGACCGCGGATCTCTATGCCTACCTGGCCGATCCGGTGCCTGCCGGCGCGGCCGACGTGGCCGCCTGGGCGCAGCGCGTGGCGCCGTTGTCCGATCCATTCTTCTACGCGGTCGTGGACGTGGCCACCGGGCATGCGGTGGGACGGTTGTCGCTGATGCGGATCGATCTTGCCAACGGCGTGATCGAGGTCGGGCACGTCCTGTATGCGCCGTCCCTGCAGCGCAGCCCGCACGCGACCGAGGTCCAGCATCTGCTCGCCCGGCACGTGTTCGACGATCTCGGCTACCGCCGCTACGAGTGGAAATGCAATGCGCTCAACGCTCCGTCGCGACGGGCGGCGCTGCGCCTTGGATTCAGCTTCGAGGGCGTCTTTCGCCAGCACATGGTGGTGAAGGGCGGTAATCGCGATACGGCCTGGTATGCGATGCTCGACAGCCAGTGGCCGGCGCGCGGCGCCGCGTTCGAAGCGTGGCTCGATCCGTCGAATTTCACGGCCGAGGGTGTCCAGAAAACGCCGCTTGGCGGCAACAGGGCCGAAGGGCGCTGAGCCGACGACCAACGGACCAGAACAAAAGCACAAGGGAGAGCATCCATGGCGGGGCGTCTGAAGGGGAAAGTGGCGGTGATCACCGCAGCCGGGCAGGGCATCGGGCGGGCGATCGCCGAAGCCTATGTGGCGGAGGGCGCGACCGTGTGGGCGACCGACCGTGACGTCGACAAGCTCGACGGCATCGCGCGGGCGAAGCGCCGCAAGCTCGACGTGCTCTCGGACCGGCAGATTGCCGCCTTTGCCGACAAGGTCGGGCCGATCGACATCCTCGTGAACGCCGCCGGCTACGTGCACCACGGCACGATCCTGGAGTGCGACGACAAGGCCTGGGACTTCTCCTTCGACCTCAACGTCCGGTCGATGCACCGCATGATCAAGGCCTTCCTGCCGGGCATGCTGGCCAAGGGGCAGGGCGCGATCGTCAACATCGCGTCGGGCGCGGGCTCCGTCCGCGGCATCCCCAACCGCTATGTCTACGGCGCCACCAAGGCGGCGGTGATCGGCCTGACCAAGGCGGTGGCGGCCGACTTCATCCGCAAGGGCATCCGCTCCAACGCGATCTGCCCCGGCACGATCGAGTCACCGTCCCTCGATGATCGCATCGAGACCCTGGCGAGGGACACCAACCAGCCGGTCGACAAGGTGCGGCAGGCCTTTATCGACCGGCAGGCGATCGGCCGTCTTGGCAAGCCGGAGGAGGTCGCCGCCATGGCGGTGTATCTCGGCGGCGACGAGGCGAGCTACACCACCGGCCAGATCTTCCTGGTCGATGGCGGGTTTGCGCTCTGACCCAAGCCTGCCGGGAGCGGTCAGCGGATTTGCCAAAACTGCTGGCCGACCCATCCAAGGCGTATCCGGCGTGATCGGCACGCCACCATCCGGAGACACTCCATGCATATTCTCATCATCGGGGCTGCCGGCATGGTCGGCCGCAAGCTCACCCAGCGGCTCGTCGCCGACGGCCATGTTGGTGGCCGCGCGATCACGCGGGCGACCCTGCACGATGTGATCGAGCCGGCTGCACCGGCCAATGCTCCGTTTGCCGTCACAACGGTCGCCTCCGATTTCTCGCAGCCGGGCCAGGCCGAGATGCTGGTCTTGGACCGTCCCGACCTGGTGTTCCACCTCGCCGCCATCGTCTCCGGCGAGGCAGAACAGGAGTTCGACAAGGGCTACCGGATCAATCTCGACGGCAGCTGGAAGCTGCTCGAGGCCATCCGTGCGCTCGGCGACCGGTACCGGCCGCGGCTGGTGTTCACCTCGTCGATCGCGGTGTTCGGCGCGCCATTCCCCGAGCAGATCGGCGATCATTTCTTCACCACGCCGCTGACCTCCTACGGCACCCAGAAGGCGATCGGCGAACTCCTGTTGGCCGACTACACCCGCAAGGGGTTCGTCGACGGCATCGGCATCCGGCTGCCGACGATCTGCGTCCGGCCGGGCACGCCCAACAAGGCGGCGTCCGGCTTCTTCTCCAACATCATCCGCGAGCCGCTGGCCGGGCTGGAGGCGGTGCTGCCCGTCTCCGAGGATGTGCGACACTGGCATGCCTCGCCGCGGTCCGCGGTGGGCTTCCTCCTGCATGCGGCGACACTCGACGGCGAGACTGTCGGGCCGCGCCGCAACCTGACGATGCCGGGCCTGTCCTGCACGGTGGGCGAGCAGATCGAGGCGCTGCGGCGGATCGCCGGCGACCGGGCCGTGGCCCGCATCCGGCGCGAGCCCGATCCGACGATCATGCGGATCGTGTCCGGCTGGGCGCGCGATTTTGATCCGCAGCGGGCTCTCGCGCTCGGATTCCGGGCGGAATCGAGCTTCGACGACATCATCCGCGCGCATGTCGAGGACGAGCTGGGCGGGCGGATCGCCTGAGCGGCTGGCCGGACTGCGCGGAAAGCGCAGACCGGCCCGTCACTGCTTCTTCAGGAACAGCTGCGCGCCGGTCGGCGGGTCCTTCTGGAAGATTCCGTCCTTGTCGGGCGCCAGGCGGGTCTCGTGCCCCTTGCGGGCGACGAGATAGAACCGGCCGCGG
The DNA here is from genome assembly GCA_040380755.1 of Methylobacteriaceae bacterium. Lineage (GTDB taxonomy): Bacteria > Pseudomonadota > Alphaproteobacteria > Rhizobiales > Beijerinckiaceae > Alsobacter. The sequence goes on from JBEIIL010000147.1 coordinate 4,490, forward strand.
TCCGTGTACCAGGCAATCGGATCGAAGATCTTCATGCCGCCGTCGATGCAGCCGCCCGACAGCTTGGCCACATAGTGGCCGCGCCGGCCCGCCGGCGCGGTGGTGATGTCCATGGAGCAGATCGGCTTGTTCTTCTCGCGCGAGAAGCTGTAGAGCCCGGCGAGGCGGGCCGGATCGAGCGGCGGCAGGTCCGTCAGGGTGGCCTCGGTCAGCGCCTTGGCGATGGCATCGGCACGATCACCCTCCGCTGCGCGTCCGACGGGCTTCAGGTCTAGGCTTTGCGCGTCGGTCACCGACCGGAAATGCCGCTTCGTCGCGTCCGGCTTGAAGGTGGCGACCGGCGCACCCGCAAGATCCTGCAGCGTGATCGACTGGTCGGCGCCGAACGTCCAGGCCACCACGGGCGTGATCGCCGGCAGGGTGCGGCGGCAGGTCGGCGGCGCACCGACGACGAACCCGCCCTTGGGAGCGGGGTTGGGGGCGAGGTTGATCCGGCAGACCTTCTTCGTCTTCATGTCGATGAGGTCGAACGTTCCCGACACGACACGCTGCAGGGGCGATGCGGTCTCGGGCCGCGTCTGGGCCGCCGCCGGCGTTGCGGCGGCGATCAGCGCGAGGCCGCCCACGAGGAGGAGCGCGCCGCGGCGCTGCCGGTTTGCCATGGGTGCCGTCTCCATCAGGCGGACTTCGGCCACGGTGTTTCCGCCACCGGCGTCAACGGCCCCTTGCCCGCGAACCAGGATACTACGTTGTCGACGACAAGCTGCCCCATCAACCGCCTTGTGTGATGGGAGCCGGATCCGACGTGCGGCAGCAGGACCACATGGTCCATCGCCTTCAGCGCGTCCGGCACCTTCGGCTCGTGCTCGAACACGTCGAGGCCCGCCGCCATGATGGTGCGCGTCTCAAGGGCCGCGATCAGGGCGGCCTCGTCGACAACACTGCCGCGGCCGATATTGATCAGCGTGCCGTTCGGTCCCAGCGCCGCCAGGACTTCGGCATTGATCAGGTGATGCGTGTCCGGCCCGCCCGGCGCGACGCTGATCAGAATGTCGACGGCCGCCGCCAGACCGGTGAGGGTCGGGTAATAGGCATAGGGCACGTCGGCCTGGCGGTTGCGGCCGTGATAGGCGATCTCCAGCCCGAAGGCCTCGCAGCGTCGGGCGATGGCCTTGCCGATGCGGCCGAGCGCCAGGATGCCGACCTTGCGGCCGCGCAGTGTGTTGTGGGTCAGCGGATAGGGGCCCTTGGCCTCCCAGTGCCCGGCGCGGAGCCAGCGCTCGGCCTGCGGCAGTTCGCGGACCGTCATCAGCAGCAGGCCGAGGCAGGTGTCGGCGACCTCTTCGCTCAGCACATCCGGCGTGTTGGTGACGACGATGCCGTTGCGACCGGCCCAAACGGCATCCACCGAGTCGTAGCCGACGCCGAAATTGGCGATGATCTCGAGGCCCGGAAGCTGCTGCATGAAGGCCCCATCCATCTTGGCATGGCCACCGGTGGCGACGGCGCGGATGCGGGGCCCGACCTCGGTCAGGAACGCGTCCCTGTCGGTCACGGCATGCAGCCGGTGCAGCGTGAAGGCGGCGTCCAGTCCGTCCACGATCAAGGGCATCATGGCGCCGGTCATCAGCACGTCGATCGACTTCAAGTCATCCTCCTCTGGCGCGATTTCGGCCCTGTGCGGTCGGTATAGCGCAGATTCAACCGTTTCAGACTGCCGATTCTGCCGGTGCCTTGATTTCACGCCCGTGCATGCAATGATGGCGGCGGAAGCGGGGCCGGGCAAGCCGGTTTCAATCTGCGCGCGCCCGGCATCCCAAACGAAGCATTGCTCGCCGACACGTGGCATGGCCCGTGGCGAGATTGGGAGGACATCATGGCGTCCGTGGAAATCCGCGACGTTAAGAAGGCCTATGGCACCACTGCGGTGATCCATGGGGTGAATATCGGGATCAACGACGGCGAGTTCGTGATCCTCGTCGGGCCGTCCGGATGCGGGAAATCGACCCTCCTGCGCATGATTGCCGGCCTCGAGAACATCACGGGCGGTGAAATCCTCATCGGTGACCGCGTCGTCAACGACGTGCCGCCGAAGGAACGCGACATCGCGATGGTGTTCCAGAACTACGCGCTCTATCCGCACATGACGGTCGCAGACAACATGGCGTTCTCGATGAAACTGCGCGGCGCGCCGCGCAACGAGATCGACGCGCGCGTCAACAAGGCGGCCGGTATTCTCGGCCTGATGCCGCTGCTCGAGCGCTATCCGCGCCAGCTCTCCGGCGGCCAGCGCCAACGTGTTGCCATGGGCCGCGCCATCGTGCGCGATCCGCAGGTGTTCCTGTTCGACGAGCCGCTGTCCAACCTCGACGCCAAACTGCGCGTGCAGATGCGCACCGAGATCAAGGAGCTGCACCAGCGGCTGAAGACCACCACCGTGTATGTGACACATGACCAGATCGAGGCCATGACCATGGCCGACAAGATCGTGGTGATGCACGACGGCATCGTCGAGCAGATGGGCGCTCCGCTCGATCTCTATGACCGTCCGGCGAACCTGTTCGTCGCCGGCTTCATCGGTTCTCCGTCGATGAACTTCATCAAGGGCAAGATCCGAGCTGGGTCGCCGCCGAGCTTCGTCGCGGACAGCGGCGCAGTTTATCCGCTCACCACGGCGCCGGCCGGTTCCGACGGCCGGCCCGTCACCTACGGAATCCGGCCGGAGAACTTCCAGCTGTCGGCGAGCGGCCTGCCGGCCGAGGTCGTCGTGGTCGAGCCGACCGGCTCGGAGACCCAGGTGGTCGCCAAGATCAGCGGCCAGGAGCTCGTCTGCGTGTTCCGCGAACGCGTCCAGGCCGGCCCTGGGGAGACCATCACGATCGCCCCAGATCCGGCCCTGGTGCACCTGTTCGACACCGAAACCGGCAAGCGTATCGTCTGAACGTCCTGCGCCGCAGTGATCGTCGCCGCGGCGCATTCCTGTCCGGTCCTGCCTCTCCGACACACCGCAGTCGAGGGTACGGGTCTATTCGGTGATCTTGATCCCATCGTCAGCACATTCTTGGACAGCGACATCCGTCGCTGGGGCTCGCTGATGGCCAGGACCCTTGTGGGGTCATGGCCGCTCGTAATCCTGTAAGCGGTCATCGTCGGGCACTGCGTGCCGGCGATGACCGGAGCGGCGAAGGAGTGAGAACGATGACCACCGTCGGTTTTGTCGGCCTCGGCGCCATGGGCCTGCCGATGGCGAAGAACCTGCTGCAGCGGCAGTTCCGGGTGCGCGGTTTCGACGTCCGGCGGGACGCCATCGAGGCGATTGTCGAGGCCGGCGGGAGCGGGTGTACATCGGCCGCCGAGGCTGCCGCCGGGGCCGACGTGCTGGTGCTGATGGTCGTCAACATGGCGCAGGCCGAGGCCGTGCTGTTCCAGGCGGGTGCGCTGGCCGCCCTGTCGGCCGGCGGCGTTGTGGTGCTGATGGCGACCTGCCCGCCGGCGGCCGTCCAGTCGCTTGGCGAGCGCATCGCCGAGGCGGGACGGCGGTTCATCGATGCACCCGTCTCGGGCGGCGTCACGGGCGCCGCGGGCGGGACCCTGACCATCATGGCGGCGGCGCCGCGGGCGGTGTTCGAGGAGACACGGCCGGTGCTGGCGGCGCTCGGCGACAA
>JBEIIL010000148.1:0-8125 GCA_040380755.1 Methylobacteriaceae bacterium
AACAATGTCGCCTTCAGCGCGGTTTCCTGCGCGGTGATGCGCCGGCGGGCGGGGGCGTGGTCGGCGCCCTGGCGGCGCGCCGCCACGGTCAGCCGGCCGGCGCGCGCCACCGCGAGAAAGAAGCGCAGGTCGTCCCAATCGAACCGGCTCATCGGCTCCACCACCTTATGGGCATCGTCGCACGGGCATGCGTTCATAACTCCCATAGCGGTGCGCGGATGGCAATGATAGGGATGCGCATGCCGGGCGGCCCGAACCGCCCCACTCGTGGAGGAAACGATGGTCGCGGAGCTCACCCATTTTATTGGCGGCAAGCATGTGAAGGGCCAGTCCGGCCGCTTCACCGACGCCTACTGGCCGATGACCGGCGAAGTCGCCTCGCGCGTGCCGCTGGCCAGCGCCGCCGAGGTGCGTGCCGCCGTCGAGAACGCCAAGGCGGCGCAGCCGGCCTGGGCGGCGACCAACCCGCAGCGTCGCGGCCGCGTGATGATGAAGTTTCTCGAGCTTGCCGCACGCGACAATGAGGCCCTGGCAGACCTGCTGGCGCGCGAGCACGGCAAGACCGTGGCGGACGCCAAGGGCGACATCCAGCGCGGCCTCGAGGTGGTGGAGTTCTGCATCGGCGCCGCGCAGATGCTGAAAGGCGAATACACCGAGGGCGCCGGCCCCGGGATCGACATCTACTCGATGCGCCAGCCACTCGGCGTCGTGGCGGGCATCACACCGTTCAACTTCCCGGCGATGATCCCGCTGTGGAAATGTGCGCCCGCCATCGCCGCCGGCAATGCCTTCATCCTGAAGCCGTCCGAGCGCGATCCGGGCGTGCCGCTGCGCATCGCCGAGCTGTTCCTCGAGGCGGGCCTGCCGCCGGGGATTCTCAACGTGGTGCAGGGCGACAAGGAGGCGGTCGACGCCATCCTGGACGATCCCGACATCAAGGCGGTGGGCTTCGTCGGCTCCACCCCGATCGCCGAATATGTCTACACGCGCGGCTGCGCGGCCGGGAAGCGGGTGCAGTGCTTCGGCGGCGCCAAGAACCACATGATCGTCATGCCGGACGCCGACATGGACCAGGCGGTCGACGCGCTGATCGGTGCCGGCTACGGCTCGGCCGGCGAGCGCTGCATGGCGATCTCCGTGGCGGTTCCGGTGGGCCAGGCCACAGCCGACGCGCTCGTGTCGAAGCTGATCCCGCGGATCGAGGCGTTGAAGGTTGGGCCGTCGACGGATCCGTCCGCTGATTTCGGCCCGATGGTGACGAAGGCGCACCTGGAGAAGGTGAAGTCCTATGTCGATCTCGGCGTGCAAGAAGGCGCGACGCTGAAGGTCGACGGGCGCGGCTTCTCGCTGCAGGGCTACGAGAACGGCTTCTACATGGGCGGCTGCCTGTTCGACAACGTCACCAGGGACATGCGGATCTACAAGGAAGAGATCTTCGGGCCGGTGCTGTCGGTGGTGAGGGCCAAGGGCTATGACGAGGCGCTGGCGCTCGCCAACGACCATGAATACGGCAACGGCGTCGCCATCTTCACCCGCGACGGCGATGCGGCGCGTGACTTCGCCGCGAAGGTGCAGGTCGGCATGGTGGGCGTGAACGTGCCGATCCCGGTGCCGCTGGCCTACTACACCTTCGGCGGATGGAAGCGCTCGGGCTTCGGCGATCTCAACCAGCACGGGCCGGACGCCTTCCGCTTCTACACGAAGACGAAGACCGTCACCTCGCGCTGGCCGTCCGGCATCAAGGACGGCGCCGAGTTCGTCATCCCGACGATGCGCTGAACCGACCGGCAGCGGCCCTCGCGGCCGCTGCCCCTGCCAAGCCGGCACCCGAGGAGCGGCCCGCATGAACCCCTTCGCGCTGACCGAGGACCATGTTGCGATCCGCGACATGGCGCGCGGCTTTGCTGCCGAGCAGATGGCGCCCCACGCCGTGGCGTGGGACGAGCAGAGGCATTTCCCGGTCGACGTGATGCGGGCAGCCGCGGCGCTCGGCATGGGCGGCATCTATGTGCGCGAGGATGTCGGTGGCTCGGGCCTGACCCGGCTTGATGCGACGCTGATCTTCGAGGCGCTGTCGACTGGCTGCCCGACCGTGGCGGCGTTCATCTCCATCCACAACATGGCGGCGTGGATGATCGACAGCTTCGGCTCGGAGGCGCAGCGCCGGCGGTTCCTGCCGAAGATGGCGACCATGGAACACATCGCCAGCTATTGCCTGACGGAGCCGGGCGCCGGCTCGGACGCGGCGGCGCTGAAGACGCGGGCGCGGCGCGACGGCGACCACTATGTGTTCGACGGGGTAAAGCAGTTCATCTCCGGCGCCGGCGTCTCCGACCTCTACGTCGTGATGGCGCGCACCGGCGAGGACGGCGCCGCCGGTGTCTCCACCTTCGTGGTCGAGAAGGGCACGCCCGGCCTCAGCTTCGGCGCCAACGAGAAGAAGATGGGCTGGAACGCCCAGCCGACCCGGCAGGTCATCTTCGAGGGCTGCCGCGTGCCGGAGCAAAACCGCATCGGCCCGGAGGGGATCGGCTTCAAGATCGCCATGGCGGGGCTCGACGGCGGCCGGCTGAACATCGCCGCCTGCTCCATCGGCGGCGCCCAGGTGGCGCTCGACAAGTCGCTGGCCTATCTGGGCGAGCGCAAGGCCTTCGGTAAGAAACTGCAGGATTTCCAGGCGCTGCAGTTCCGGCTCGCCGACATGGCGACCGAGCTGGAGGCCGCCCGCACCTTCCTGTGGCGCGCCGCCGCGGCGCTCGACGCCAAGGACCCGCAGGCGACGCAGCTTTGCGCCATGGCCAAGCGCTTCGGCACCGATGCGGGCTTCGAGGTCGCCAACCAGGCACTGCAGCTGCATGGCGGCTATGGCTATCTCGCCGACTACGGCATTGAGAAGATCGTGCGCGACCTGCGCGTGCACCAGATCCTTGAGGGCACCAACGAGATCATGCGGGTGATCATTGCCCGCAGCCTCGTCGGCCGCGGCCAGGGCAGCGGGCTATGACGATCCGCGCGCTGCTGCTCGGCGCCGTGATCGCCGGGGCGATCTTTGCCGGCTTCAGGTTGTACGGACCCGATTTCTTCACCGACGGGCGCACGCCCTTCCAGCTGAATTTCGCCGCCGGCGCGGCGATCGGCCTCGTGGTCGGGCTGATCGGCCCGTGGATCGTCGGCGCTCGCGGCCCGGACCGGACGCGTGCCGCCATCCTGATCGTGCTGCCGGGGTTGATCGGCATGGCGGCCGTGACGTCGCATTTCGGCGTGTTCTTCCGCTCGCTGCCACCCGTGATGGACAAGGTTTTCGGCGCCCTGATGCTGTGGGGCTACGCCTTTCTGCTGGCCGGCAGCCTCGTGCGGCGCCGCCGCTGACGAACCCAGGAGAGCACCACCATGAGCACTGTCGCCTTCATCGGTCTCGGCAACATGGGCGGCCCTATGGCCGCCAACCTGGTCAAGGCCGGGCACAGCGTGCGGGGCTTCGACCTCGTCGCCGCCAACAACACGGCCGCGCAGGCCGAGGGAGTGGCGATCGCGGCCTCGGGTCCGGCGGCCGTGGTGGACGCCGACATCGTGGTGACGATGCTGCCGGCCGGCCGGCACGTGCTTGGCGTGTGGGCCGAGGTGCTGGCCGCCGCCAGGCCCGGCACGCTGTTCATCGACTCGTCCACCATCGACGTCGACAGCGCCCGGCAGGCGCATGCGGCAGCGGCCGCCGCCGGCATGGCATCGCTCGATGCGCCGGTGTCGGGCGGGGTCGGCGGGGCACGCGGCGCGACCCTCACCTTCATGTGCGGCGGCAGCGACGCGGCCTTCGGGAAGGCGCAGCCGGTGCTCGCCCAGATGGGCCGCAAGGTGGTGCATTGCGGCGAGGCCGGCGCCGGCCAGGCCGCCAAGATCTGCAACAACATGATCCTGGGCCTCTCGATGATCGGCGTTGCCGAGGCCTTCGTGTTGGCCGAGCGGCTGGGCCTGTCGCACCAGGCGCTGTTCGACGTGGCGTCCACCTCGTCCGGCCAGTGCTGGTCGCTGACGACCTATTGCCCGGTGCCAGGCCCCGTGCCGACCAGCCCGGCCAACAACGCCTACGTGCCGGGCTTCGCCGCGGCGCTGATGCTGAAGGACCTGAAGCTGTCGCAGGACGCGTCGCAGGCCGCCGGCGCGACGACGCCGCTGGGTGCCCACGCGGCGGCGATCTACGCGGCGTTCGAAGCGGACGGCTTCGGCGGCAAGGACTTTTCGGGGATCGTCGCGTATCTGCGTGCAGGCAAGGGCGCCTGAGCGCTACAAGGCGAGGTGGACGAGGCCCGCAACCGCCAGATAGCGGGCGAGCTTCGCCGCGGCGACGACCGGCACGAACAGCCAGAGCGGGGTGCGAAACACACCCGCAATGGCGGTGAGCGGATCGCCTATGATCGGCACCCAGGACAGCAGCAGCGACCAGACGCCCCAGCGCGCGTACCAGCGCTCGTAGCGATCGAACCGGTCCGCCGGGATCGGGAAGCGCGGGTGATGACGCCAGTGCGCGAGATAGCGGCCGATCGCCCAGTTGGTGCAGGACCCCAGCGTGTTGCCGAGCGTGGCGACCGCCAGCGATTCGACGAGTCCGCCGCGGCCTGTGGCCAGGATGGCCGCTAGCGCAGCCTCCGACGAGCCCGGCAGCAGCGTGGCAGACAGGAACGCGGCCGCAAACAGGCCGCCGAGCTCCGCCGCATTGTCCATGTGTGCCCGCCTGCTGTTTGCCGGGGGCGAGGCTTAGCCTAATCTCCCGCGCAAGCCGACCAGAAACTCAGGGGGACCGCGTGGGCTACGTTCTCGCCATCGACCAGGGCACGACCTCGTCGCGCGCCATCCTGTTCCGCGACGACACGTCGATCGCATCCGTCGCCCAGCAGGAGTTCGCGCAGCATTTCCCGGCCTCGGGCTGGGTCGAGCACGAGCCCGAGGATCTGTGGGAGACGACGCTGGCGACCTGCCGGGCGGCACTTGCCACCGCCGGCGTGGCGGCGCGCGAGGTCGCGGCGATCGGCATCACCAACCAGCGCGAGACGACGGTGATCTGGGATCGCCAGACCGGCCAGGCGATCCACCGCGCCATCGTGTGGCAGGACCGTCGCACCTCCGCCGCCTGCGCGGCCCTGAAGGCGGCCGGCCACGAGGCGCTGGTCACGCGCAAGACCGGCCTGCTGCTCGACCCCTACTTCTCCGGCACCAAGATCGCCTGGCTGCTCGACAATGTGCCGGGAGCCCGTGCCCGGGCCGAGCGCGGCGAGCTGGCCTTCGGCACCGTGGACAGTTTCCTGCTGTGGCGGCTGACCGGCGGCGCCGTGCATGCGACCGATGCCACCAACGCCTCGCGGACGGTGCTGTACGACATCCATGCGGGCGTCTGGGATGACGAGCTGCTGGCCATCCTGCGGGTGCCGCGCGCCTTGTTGCCCGACGTGCGCGACTGTTCGGCCGACTACGGCACCTCCAAGCCCGGCCTGTTCGGCGGGGCCATCGCCATCCGCGGCATCGCCGGCGACCAGCAGGCGGCGACGGTCGGGCAGGCCTGCTTTGCGCCCGGCATGATGAAATCCACCTATGGGACGGGCTGTTTCGCGCTGCTGAACACCGGCACGCAGGCCGTCGCCTCGTCGAACCGGCTGCTGACAACGGTCGCCTACCAGCTCGACGGCCAGCGGACCTATGCGCTGGAGGGCTCGATCTTCATCGCCGGCGCCGCCGTGCAGTGGCTCCGCGACGGGCTCGGGCTGATCCGCACGGCGGCGGAGACCGGGCCGCTGGCGGCGGAGGCCGATCCGACGCAGGCGGTGTACCTGGTGCCGGCCTTTGTCGGACTCGGCGCGCCCTACTGGGACGCCGAGTGTCGCGGCGCGCTCTACGGGCTGACCCGCGCCACCGGGCCGAAGGAGATCGCCCGCGCGGCGCTGGAATGCGTCTGCTACCAGACGCTTGACCTGCTCGAGGCGATGCGGGCGGACTGGCCTGAAGCCAGCGGGGCGCAGACCGTGCTGCGCGTCGACGGCGGCATGGTGGCGTCGGACTGGACCATGCAGCGCCTCGCCGACATCCTCGGCGCGCCGGTGGACAGGCCGGTCGTGAACGAGACGACGGCGCTCGGCGCCGCCTATCTGGCTGGGCTGGCGGCGGGGGTCTATCCGGCACCGGCGCAGTTCGCCGATGGCTGGCGGCTCGAGCGGCGGTTCTCCCCCGCCTTCGATCCGGCCCGGCGCCAGGGCCTCGTCGCTGGCTGGCGCGATGCCGTGTCGCGGACGATGAGCCGCCCGGCGCAGTGAACATCCGACCATCACAAAGCGCTGGCCGGGGATTCGATTTCGGACGTGATCGGGCGTTCACCGCGGCCTGGCCCATTCCGGCCAAGTGATTCTGTCGACTCGCGAATTTGCCCTGCGGCGGACAGGGGCGAGCTCAACGGGCCGTTGTCGAGACGCGATGCCGCCCTGCCCGCACGACCGGAGACCTGAGCTTGCGGCAAGCCGCCGCGCATTCATTGATAAAGTTGTCCGCGGGGTGTGGCACAGGGTCCACAGCCGGGCCACGGACCAGTCGATAATGTGCTCGATTGGTGCGAAGTCCCGCCACGGTCACCCGATGAACCGCAGTCCACGCCTTCCGGTCGATCCTGTCGTCGGTGCAGCAGGCCTGCTGCGACGCGTCGGCTTCGGCCTGCTGGTTGCGGCGGGGCCGCTGCTGGCCGTGGGATCACGCCGTGGACTGGTGATCATCGCGCCACTGGCGATCGTCCTGATGGTGCTGGCGACGGCCATCGAGTCGGAAGGCCGGCAGCCGCTGCAGCGGGCCTGGCGGGCTTTGCGCAGCCCGACGGGCGGGATCGCCACGTTCCTGGCATTCTGGGCCGGGCTGTCGCTGTTGTGGACGCCGTTTCCCGGCGAGGCCGCCGACAGGCTCCTGAACATCGTCGGCGTCGGGCTCGGCGGGCTGATCGCCGTGACGGCGCTGCCCGAGCGGATGCGCGTGTCGAACCTTTATCTGCTGCCGATCGGGCTTGGACTCGGGGCGATCCTGGCCGTGGTGCTGGCCCTGCGCACGCTGACGGGCCGCAGCGCCGACCCGGCGCTTGACCACTGACTGCTCGAGCGCGGGCTGATCGTGATCGTGCTGATGACGCCGGCGGCGGTGGCCTGGCTGCTGACCAAGGACCGGCTGGTGTCGGGCTTCGTGCTGGTGGTGCTGGTGACGGTGGCGGTCGTGCTCGCCGAGGCCTATGCGGGCCTGGCGGCATTGGGCGCCGGCGCGGCGGTGTTCGCGCTCGCCACGGTGCGCCCCGCAGCCGGCCGGATGACCGCCCTCGTTTTGCTGCCGGGGCTCGTGCTGATCGCGCCGGCCATTCCGTTAGCGCTGCGGGCCGTCACCAAGATGATCTACGGCCCGCTGCATCCGCTCGTGGAGACCGTGCGGACCTGGGGGCGCATCGTCACCGACGATCCGCTGCGGCTGGTCACGGGGCACGGTCTCGACACGGCGTTGCGCGCCAAGCTGGCCGGGCTGGTGCCGCAGAGCGCCCCCAGCGGCCTGCTGTCGGACGTGTGGTTCGAGCTTGGCTTTCTGGGTGCCATCGCGCTCGCCTTGCTGCTTGGCCGCGCCGTGCTGGCTACCGGCCGGCTCAGCCCCGGCGTCGCGCCGGGCGCGCTGATGACGCTGGTTGTCGCCTTCGTGCTGGCGATCACCGGGCAGGGGGCGGCGCAATCCTGGTGGCTGATGAGCCTGGTTCTCGCCGCCGTGGTGATCATCGCCGTCGATCGCGGCCAGTACCGCACCAGCCGGCCGAAGAGCGGCACCGTGCCGCTGCGCGAGGCCGTGAAGCCGCCGCAACCGGTCAACGCACCGAAGCCCTGAGGGCGCCGCTGGTCAGGCCGTGACCGCGGTCGCGGGCAACGCCATGTCGCGACCGTCCTCGACGGCGTGGCAGGCGACGCCATCGCGCAGCACCGGGTTCTCGCGACGGCAGCGGTCATTGGCCAGGCCGCAGCGCGGGTGGAAGGTGCAGCCCGTCGGCGGCGAGATCGGATTGGGGATCTCGCCCTGCACGGGGGTGCGCGGCCGCCCGGACAGGGCGAGGTCCGGCACCGCATCGAGCAGC
>JBEIIL010000149.1:0-8122 GCA_040380755.1 Methylobacteriaceae bacterium
CGCCACGCGCGGCCGCCCGTCCGGCGCCGGCTCCCGCGGTCGAGGGGCCGCGCGGACGTGTCCGCGCTCTAGGGCCGGCGCCGTCGCCCTACCGGTCCGACCCGGATGACGCGCAGCCCGACGGCAAGGCGGCGGCACCGCCTCCGGCTGTCGCGGTTGAGCCCACCAAGGTCCAGACCGTCACCGTGTCGGCCGACGAGGCCGGCATGCGCATCGACCGCTTCCTCGAGGCGCGCTTCCCGGGCCTATCGTTCAGCCATATCCAGCGGGTCGTCCGCAAGGGCGAGCTGCGCGTGGAGGGACGCCGGGTCGAGACCAAGGACCGGCTCGAGCCCGGCCAGAAGGTGCGCATCCCTCCGCTGTCGCTGACGCCGCCGACGGACAAGCCACGCGCCTCGGACGCCGATAACGAGATCCGGCAGTTCCTCAAGGGCATCACGCTCTACGAGGACGACGACGTGCTGGTGTTCGACAAGCCGATGGGGCTTGCCGTCCAGGGCGGGTCGGGCATGCGTCGGCACATGGACGGGCTGCTGACAGCGCTCACCGACGCCAAGGGGCAGAAGCCACGGCTCGTCCATCGGCTCGACAAGGACACGTCGGGCTGCCTCGTCGTCGCCAAGACGCGCTTTGCCGCAGCGGCCCTGGCCAAGAGCTTCCGCTCGCGCGACACCCGCAAGACCTACTGGGCGCTGGTGGCCGGCGTGCCGCGGGTGAAGCAGGGCCGGGTCTCGACCTATCTGGCGCGTGACGAGGACGAGGAGGCCGAGGGCCGGATGAAGGTGGTCAAGCATGGCGACGAGGGTGCCAGCCATGCGGTGACCTATTATGCGGTGGTGGAGACGGCGGCGCAGAAACTCGCCTGGCTGAGCCTGAAGCCGGTGACCGGCCGGACGCACCAGCTGCGTGCCCACACGGCGCACATCGGCAACCCGATCATCGGCGACGCGAAGTATTTCAAGGTGGAGAACTGGGAGCTGCCCGGCGGCATCCAGAACCGGTTGCACCTGATGGCGCGGCGGATCGTCATTCCGCATCCGCGCGGCGGCAAGGCCATCGACGTCACGGCGCCGCTGCCGGCACACATGCAGCAGAGCTGGAACCTGCTCGGCTTCGAGGTCGGACGCTTCGACCCGATCGTCGATGCGCCGGAGGAATAGGCGGGAAGACAGGCGCGCGAGCCGGCGACCCGCGCGCCTCGTGATCAGTTGGCGGAGTTGAGCTTCGAACCCACCGTCGAGAAGGTGCTCGACAGGTTGTTCTTCAGGCCCTGCAGCGAGGCGATGAGGCCGATGGCGACGATGGCGGCGATCAGGCCGTATTCGATCGCGGTGGCGCCGGACTCGTCACGGACAAATTTGGCAATGAGGTTCGACATGAAATGTGCTCCTGAACAATGACATCGCTCTTTGCGGCGATGGGGAGAGCCTAGCCGACGAATATTAATTTCAACTGCTACGTTTCTTAGGCAATTGCGCGTCATGCGTGAGAACTACAACTCGGAATAGGCGCTGGCCCCCTGCTGCTGTGGCTGTCTTGGGGCGTGGTGAAAAATGGGTGAACGCCAGGCCCGTCTTGCCGGACCTGCAGGCTGGACAAGCCGGCCCGCGCGCGCCACATGGCCCGCATGAGTGCCGACATCCCCGACTGGTTTCCCGACGACGGGGGCCGCCCCGACCCGATGCGGGCCGCGCGCGCCGCACAGGCGAAGCCGGCGCTGCCGCGGCGGTTCTACGCCGAGGCCGGCCTGCGCGAGGAGGCGGGCGGTTTCGTGCTGGTGCTGGACGGACGCCCGGCGCGGACGCCCGGCCGGTCGCCGCTCGCCCTGCCGGGACGAGTTGCTGCGGCAGCGCTGGCCGCCGAGTGGCAGGCGCAGCGCGACACGATTGATCCGGCGACGATGCCGCTGACCCGGCTGGCCAACACCGCCATCGACGGGGTGGCGCCAGCGATGGCGCGGGTCGCCGAGGAGGTTGCGCGCTACGGCGGATCCGACCTGCTGTGCTACCGCGCCGGTGAGCCGCCGCGGCTGGTCGAGCGGCAGGACGCGCTGTGGAATCCGGTGCTCGACTGGGTGCGTGACGCACTGGGTGCCCGGTTCATCCTGGCGCAGGGTGTGGTGTTCGTCGCCCAGCCCGAGCCGGCGCGCGAGGCGGTGCGGCGCGCGGTGGATGCGATCGCCGATCCGTTCGCCCTGGCGGCACTGTCGACCGTGACCAGCCTCACGGGCTCGGTGCTGCTGGGCCTCGCCCTGGCGCACGGCCATCTCGACACCGCCGCCGCCTGGACGGCGGCGCATTGCGACGAGGACTTCCAGATGGAGGTCTGGGGGGCGGACGACGAGGCGCTGGAGCGCCGCGCAAGGCGCTGGGCCGAGATGCAGGCGGCGGCCGTCCTGCTGGCGCCGCAGGGCTAGATCGCGGGTGTGCAGCGCCTATCTGGGGAGCATTGCGGCCGGTTTGCCGCCCCACAGGAGATCGCCATGGACCATCCCAAGATTGTCTACACCGCCCATGCATCAGCCACCGGCGGCCGTGACGGGCACGCCAGGTCGTCGGACGGCCTTGTCGACGTCAAGCTTGCCGTGCCGAAGGAGATGGGCGGCGCGGGTGGCGGCAGCAACCCCGAGCAGCTGTTCGCCTCGGGCTATTCGGCCTGCTTCCTCGGCGCGATCCGCTTCGTCGCCGGCAAGGAGAAGCTCAAGATCGCCGACGATGCGACAGTCGAGGCGGCAGTCGGCATCGGGCCAATCCCGACGGGCTTTGCCATCAAGGTCGACCTGACGGTGACGCTGCCTGGGCTCGAGCCCGCCAAGGCGCAGGAGATCGTCGACGCGGCCCATATCGTCTGCCCGTATTCCAACGCTACCCGCGGCAATGTCGAGGTGACGATCACCGTCGCCTGACGCATGAACCGCGGCGGCGCGGTTGGTGCCGCGGCGGTTCCCCCGCGCATCCTCCCCCTTCCGTCGCAGTGTCGTGCCGTCACACAGCATGCTAAGCAGCCGGACGATCTGGACGGAGTGCAGGGCATGAAGGACATCCTCGAGAGGCTCGACGACCGGCGCGCCGAGGCGAAGCTCGGCGGCGGTCGCAAGCGCATCGACGCGCAGCACGCGCGCGGCAAGCTCACGGCGCGCGAGCGGCTGGAGCTCCTGCTCGATCACGGGTCCTTCGAGGAATACGACACCTTCGTGCAGCATCGCTGCACCGATTTCGGCATGCAGGACCAGAAGGTCCCGGGCGACGGTGTCGTCACCGGCTGGGGCACCGTGAACGGTCGCACCGTCTTCGTCTTCGCGAAGGACTTCACGGTGTTCGGCGGCTCGCTGTCGGAGACGCACGCCGCCAAGATCACCAAGATCCAGGACATGGCGCTGAAGGTCCGCGCCCCGGTGATCGGCCTGTTCGACGCCGGTGGCGCCCGGATCCAGGAGGGCGTCGCAGCCCTTGGCGGGTACGGCGAGGTCTTCCGCCGCAACGTGCTGGCATCCGGCGTCGTCCCGCAGATCTCGGTGATCATGGGGCCGTGTGCCGGCGGCGACGTCTACTCGCCGGCGATGACCGACTTCATCTTCATGGTGCGCGACACCAGCTACATGTTCGTCACCGGGCCGGACGTGGTGAAGACCGTCACCAACGAGACCGTGACGGCCGAGGAGCTGGGCGGCGCAAAGGTGCACACGACAAAGTCGTCGGTCGCCGACGGCGCCTGGGACAATGACGTCGAGGCGCTGCTTCAGGTGCGCAGGCTGATCGACTTCCTACCCGCCAACAACCTGCAGGGTACACCGTCCTGGCCGACCTTCGACACCGCCGAGCGGGCCGATATGTCGCTCGACACGCTGGTGCCGGACAATCCGAACAAGCCCTACGACATGAAGGAGCTGATCGCGAAGGTCGTCGACGAGGGCGATTTTTTCGAGATCCAGGAGGCCTATGCGCGCAACATCATCACGGGCTTTGCCCGGATGGAGGGGCGTACCGTCGGCATCGTCGCCAACCAGCCGATGGTGCTGGCCGGCGTGCTCGACGCCGACGCCTCGCGCAAGGCGGCGCGCTTCGTGCGCTTCTGCGACGCATTCTCGATCCCGATCGTCACCTTCGTCGACGTGCCCGGCTTCCTGCCCGGCACGGCACAAGAGTATGGCGGCCTCATCAAGCATGGCGCCAAGCTGCTGTTCGCCTATTCGCAGGCGACGGTGCCGCTGGTCACCGTCATCACCCGCAAGGCCTTCGGGGGCGCGTATGACGTGATGGCGTCCAAGCATGTGGGCGCCGACGTCAACTATGCGTGGCCGACGGCGCAGATCGCCGTGATGGGCGCCAAGGGCGCGGTCGAGATCATCTTCCGCGCCGATATCGGCGACGCCGAGAAGATCGCTGCGCGCACGAAGGAGTACGAGGAGCGCTTCCTGTCGCCCTTCGTCGCCGCCGAGCGCGGCTATATCGACGAGGTGATCATGCCGCACGGCACTCGGCGGCGGGTCTGCCGGGCGCTGGCGCTGCTGGCCGACAAGAAGGCCGAACAGCCGTGGAAGAAGCACGACAACCTTCCCTTGTAAGGCTGGCGTCGGTGCCACACCCCCTGGGGAAGGTTAAGTCCGTCTCAAGCATGACCTGAAAAGACCGGGCTATCTTCACGCTTCGGCCATGCTTGCCGGATGATCCTGCGCCGATCGAAGGGTCCGCTCAGGAGTATCCCGTGACCGAACGTCCCGCGTTGCCCGCCGCCGTCGCCGCCGCCGTTGCGGCCGGCCTGACCGAGGAGGGCGTCCGCACCGTCCGCCACGCCGTCTACGAGGATGGCGCGATCTGCCTTGCCGATGCCGACATGCTGTTTGCCGTCCTCGCCGCGGTCGGCGATGGCCGCTGCCCGCAGTGGCCGGAGCTGTTCGTCGAGGCCATGGCCAACATCATGGTCGACCAGGTCGAGCCGCAAGGCTACGTCTCGCAGACCAATGCCGACTGGTTGATCGGGCGCATGCGCGGCGATGGCCGCGTGCTGCGCACTACCGAATTCGCCGCGCTGATCGCCGTGATCGAGAAGGCCCGCAGCATCCCCGATGCACTTGCTGCCTTTGCGCTGGGCCTCGTGCACGAGGCCATCGTGTCGGGCAACGGATTGCTCGGTCCGGCCGGTGTCCAGGGAACCGTGACCGCAGCGGACACCGAGGCCCTGCGCAAGATCCTGCACGCGGCTTCGAGCGAGGGCTTCGGCTTCATCACCCGGGCCGAGGCCGAAGTGCTCTTCGCCATCGCCGATGCCACCGCCGGTCGCGACAACGACCCGGGCTTCGACGACCTGTTCGCCCGCGCGGTCGGCAACCACCTGATCGCCGCCGGCGGACGGCACCCGCCGACGGTCAACGAGGCGCTGCACCGCGAACGCTGGCTCGACCAGCGCCAGTCCACAGCCCAGGGCGTCGGCCGGTTCTTCGCCCGCTCGCTGTCGGCGGTGATCTCCGGTGACGCCTTCACGGCGTGCACGGGCGGCTGGGTCGCCGATCGTGCCGCCGACGGCTTCATGCAGAACGCCGTGCAGGCGATCAGCGAGGGCGAGGCGCGCTGGGTGGTCGAGCGCATCACCCGCGACGGCAAGGTCTCGTCCGCCGAGACGCGGCTGCTGGCCTTCATCCGCGACGATGGCGCGCCGGTGCCCGCCGTGATGCGGCCACTGCTCGAGCGTATCGCCGCCTGAGGCGGCGGCGCTCAGCGCCGCGCCACAAAATCCTGGAAGTTGAGGTCCGACTCGACACGCCGGGCCTCCGCGAAAGACGCGTTGAGCGCCCGCTTGGCGGCAAAGCCCGCCTGCGCCACCGGTCGCAGCGCAGCCGGAAGGCCGAACCCGTCGCCCGTGGCCAGCCTGGCCTCATAGCCCGCATAGGCCCCATCGAACGCCGCCTCGGCGCGCGCATCGTTGCACATTGACCCGCTGCCGATTCGGTAGACATAGGACGCCTTCGGCAGCACGGGCAGGGTTCCGATCCGGCCGATCAGCTGCATGTTGGCGACCACATCCTCGGCGAACTCGACGCCCTCGGTGCGTGGCTGCGCGTGATCGCGGCGCACCAGCGGGACCAGCGGCATTGACAGTGCGCAGAAGGCGGCCATGTCGAGCTGTGTCGGGGCAGCGAGATCGCGCAAAGGCCGGTCCAGCGAAGCGCCGTCGGTCGCGGCGACGGCCTGCAGATTGTCGGCGGCTGCGCCATGCTCCGCCGCGATCGGCAGAAGCGTCGACAGCCGGGACGGCGTGATGGCGTCGTCGGCGTCGAGCTGGGTGATGAAATCGCCTGTCGCAATCGCCAGTCCGACATTGCGGGCGCGATGGCACCCGGTGCGCACGCCGCCGGTTGCGATGAAGAGCAGCCGCCTGTCGGTGATGCCGGCGGCCTTCAGCAGGGCCGCGTAGTCGCGCCGGTCGTCGGCGACGACGATGCCCTCCCAGTCGGCATGGTCCTGCGCGAGGAGGCTTGCCACGGCGGTGGCGAGCGTGTCCTGCGCGTCGCAGGCGGGGATGATGACCGATACGCGCATGCGGTGTTCCTGGCGTGGACGGCCAGATGGCGCCCTGTCGCTTCGCGGTCAAGTCCTGGTGCGGGGATTCATGTCCAAGAAACCACGCCTCGTGAGTTCTGTTTAACCTGAAGAACCATTCATATTCGCCTCTTAACACCCTGTCCATGGGTGTGGATCAATAGTTATCGCGTCAAATAAAACATAATCCCATCGAATACAGATGGGGAGGCCAGGGCAGATGAGCGGCAATCGCATCCAGAAGATCGTGATCAGGGCGATCGAGAAACAGTCCATCACGATGGACCACGTGCAGGACCTGCGCAACGCGATCGGCGAGGAAGGCTTCATCAGCCGCGCCGAAGCCGAGGCACTGATCCGCATGGAACTGATGGTGGAGACGGCGGTGGCGCCGTGGGCCGATCTCTTCGTCGAGACGCTCACTGCCCATCTGGTGTGGGACTGCCGGCCGACCGGCTATGTCCGCCACGAGGACGCGGCCTGGCTGGCCGGCTGCTGCGCCCGTCCGCGGCTCGGCGGCGGGCATCACATCGGCGCGCTGATGGTGGCGCTGGTGCGCGAGGCCGAGCAGGTCGACGGCAGCCTGATCGCCATGGCGCTGGCGGAGAACCGGACCTTTCCGGTCTGCGAGACCAGCGCGGCGAACCACGCCGCCGCCTGAGCGAAGCGCCACAGACCGGATTTCGGGCGTCTGCGCCCTTCGATCAGTGGACGCGCCGAGTCCCAGCTTCTAGAACGGCCCTTGTCATACTTCCCTCGCTGACGGGACAGGGCATGTTCAAGACCATACTGATCGCCAACCGTGGCGAGATCGCCTGCCGGGTCATCAAGACCGCGCGCCGCATGGGCATCAAGACGGTGGCGGTCTTTTCGGACGCCGACCGTGACGCCCTGCATGTCGAGATGGCCGACTCGGCGATCCATATCGGACCCGCACAGGCCGCCCAGTCCTACCTTGTGATCGACAAGATCGTCGAGGCCTGTCGCCAGTCCGGCGCCGAGGCGGTGCATCCCGGCTACGGCTTCCTGTCAGAGCGCGCGGCGTTTCCGAAGGCGCTGGCCGAGGCCGGGATCGTCTTCATCGGTCCCAACCCGCACGCCATCGAGGCGATGGGCGACAAGATCGAATCCAAGAAGGCGGCCAACGCCGCCAGGGTTTCGACCGTGCCGGGCTATCTCGGTGTCATCGAGGATCCCGAGCACGCCGTCACCATCGCCGACGAGATCGGCTATCCGGTGATGATCAAGGCCTCGGCCGGCGGCGGCGGCAAGGGCATGCGCATCGCCCATTCGGCCGGCGAGGTGGCCGAAGGCTTTGCCCGGGCACGCTCCGAGGCAGCGTCGTCGTTCGGCGACGACCGGGTGTTCATCGAGAAGTTCATCATCAATCCGCGCCACATCGAAATCCAGGTGCTGGGCGACAAGCACGGGAACGTGATCTATCTGGGCGAGCGCGAATGCTCGATCCAGCGAAGGAACCAGAAGGTCATCGAGGAGGCGCCCTCACCGCTGCTCGACGAGAAGACCCGCAAGGCGATGGGCGAGCAGGCCGTGGCACTCGCCAGGGCCGTGAACTATGACTCGGC
>JBEIIL010000150.1:0-8121 GCA_040380755.1 Methylobacteriaceae bacterium
GCTGTACCGGCCGGACCGCTACGCCTTCCGCATGGATCTCGTGCGGACGGGCAGCAGCGGTGGCCGGCGCTGGTCGCCGGCCGCGGCGACCACGGACCGCGCGCGGCCGGCAGCGGCCGAGCGCACGACTGCACCGAGAACAACCGATTCAACAAGGCGGGCCGTTGGCGCCCGCCGTGGCGAGGGGACAAAGCCATGAGCATCGTGACCACGGAACTGAACCGCCGCCGCGCCCTGCAGGCCGGCGCCGCCCTGGCGGGCACGCTGGCCCTGCCAGGCCTCCTGCGCGCCCAGGGTGCGGCCGTCAAGGTCGGTATCTTGCAGCCGGTGACCGGCGCGTTGGCGTTCGACGGCCAGGCCGGCCAGCTTGGTGCCGAGCTGGGAATCCGCGCGGTCAATGCCGCCGGCGGCATCAAGGCGCTGGGTGGCGCCAAGCTCGAGATGGTGTTTGGTGACGCGCGCTCTTCGCCCGAGGGCGGCACTGCAGAAGTCGAGCGCATGAATGGCGAGGGCGTCTGCGCCATCGTCGGCGGCTTCGCGAGCCCGATCTGCCTCGCCGCCACCCAGGCGGCAGCGCGTTACGACCTGCCCTACATCGTCGACGTCGGCGTCAACGACCAGATCGTCAGCCGTGGGCTGAAGAACACCTTCCGCTTCGCTCCGGGCTTCGGCATCGTCTCGACCCAGGCTCTCGACAATCTCGTCAAGCTCAACGAGGCCGCCGGCAAGCCGTGCAAGACCGTCGTACTGGTGCATGAGGACGGCCTGTTCGGATCGGGCCTCGCCAAGCTGCTGCAGGCCGAGCTGCCCAAGCGCGGCTTCGAGGTGATCGACACGCTGTCGCATCCCACCCCGGCCCGCGACATGTCGAACCTCGCGTTGCAGATCCGGGCGAAGAACCCCGACCTGGTCATCCCGTCGAGCTACTACGGCGAATTCGTGCTGCTGGCCCGCACCATGCAGCAGCAGCGCGTTCGGCCGAAGGCGATCTACGCGGTACTCAACGGCGCGGCCTCGAACTTCCGGTTCGTCAAGGAATTCCCGGAAGCCGCGCAGTACGTGCTCGATACCAACCATTGGTACGATCCGCGCAACGCCACGGCGATCGCCCTCAAGAAGGAGGTCGACGCCCAGGGCAAGTTCTTCACCTACAATGTCGCGCTGAACTACTCGGCCGTGCTGCTGCTGGCGGATGCCATCGAGCGCGCCGGCTCGGCCGACCGGGCGAAGATCATCGCCGCGCTGGAGACCTCGACCTTCGCCGGGCACATCATGCCGTACGGGCCGACGAAGTTTGTCAACGGCCAGAACATGGGCGCGGCGCCGGTCAACACCCAGGTGCAGAACGGCGACATCAAGGTGATCTTCCCGGACGCCTTCGCGGACGCCAAGCCGGTGTTCCCCGTCCCGGCCTGATTGAGCCACCTTTTTGCCGGCCGCCGTCCCCCGGGGCGGCGGCCGGTTCCGTCCGGCCCTGAAGGACCGACGCGCCGCCATGTTCGCACCCGAAATCGTGCTTGCCGCCGTGCTCAACGGCCTGATGACCGGTGCGGTCTACGCGCTGGTGTCGGTGGCGCTGACGCTCGTCTATGGCGTGCTGCACATCATCAACTTCGCCCACGGGGCGACGCTGACGGCGGCGCTGTTCGCCGCCTATTTCGCCCACCGGGCCGGGCTCGACCCGCTGCTCGCCGCGGCGCCGCTGGCGCTGGTGTTCTACGGCCTCGGCTACGGCGTGCAGCGCTTTATCATCGGGCCGGCCAGCCATGGCGAGGACCGCAACATCCTGCTGGTGACTCTCGGCCTGTCGATCATCATCGAGAACCTGCTGCTGGCCGCTTTCCGCTCCGATACGCGCAGCATCGACGTGCCGTACGGGTTCTCGACCCTCGACCTCGGCTTCGTCTTCCTACCGCTGCCGCGGGTGATCGCCTTCGCGGTGACCTGCGTGGTGGCGCTGCTGCTGTGGGGGCTGCTGACACGCACTGACACCGGCAAGGCGATCCGCGCGGTGGCGCGGGAGAAGCTCGGGGCGGCGCTCGTCGGCATCGACGTCACGCACATCTACGCCGTGACGTTCGGCATCGGCGCTGTCTGCCTGGCGATCGCAGCCTGCCTGCTTCTGCCCAGCTACTACGTCAATCCGCGGGTCGGGAACGCCTATGTGCTGGTCGCCTTCACGGTGGTGGTCCTCGGCGGCATGGGCTCGGTGCCGGGCGCCATGCTGGGCGGCCTGCTCATTGGCGTCGTCGAGAGCCTGTCGGGGCTCTATTTCGGCGAAAGCCTCGGCCAGCTCGGCATCTTCCTGATCTTCATCCTGGTGTTGCTGGTGAAGCCCACCGGCCTGTTCGGGGCGCGGGCATGAGCGGATCCGACCGGCTGACGGCCTATGGGCCGATCCTCGCCGTGGCGGCGGCCCTTGCGGTGGTGCCACTGCTGACCGGCTCGAACACCGTGCTCAACGCCATGGTGACGGCGCTGCTGATCGGGCTGGCCGGCCAGGGCTGGAACATCCTGGGTGGCTATGGCGGCCAGTTCTCGTTCGGCCATGCCGCGTTTTTTGGCACGGGCGCCTACGCGACCGCGATCCTGCAGGCCCGCTACGGCGTCAACGCCTGGGCGGCCTTCGCGGCGGCGGTGGCGCTGGGCAGCCTCGCCGGGCTGATGATCGGCTTCCTGTCGTTCCGCTCCGGCCTGCGCGGCTCCTATTTCGCGCTGGTCACATTGGCCTTCGCCGAGGTGTTCCGGATCATCGCCAACGCGACGCCGATCACCGGCGGCGCCGCCGGAACGCTGATCCGCCTCGATGTGCGGCCGGAGAACTTCCAGTTCGCTAGCCGCGCGGTGTTCTACTGGATCGTTCTCGCCCTGGTCGTGGGCGTGCTCATCCTCACGCGGATGATCGAGCGGAACCGCTTCGGCGCCTGGCTGGTGGCGATCCGCGAGAACGAGGATGCGGCACGCGCGCTGGGCGTCGATACTCTTGCGGTCAAGCTGCAGGCGATCGGCCTGTCGGCTGCCATCACGGCGGCAGCGGGTGCGTTCTACGCCCAGTATTTCCTGTTCGTGGACTCGAGCATCGCCTACGGCACCTGGATCTCGGTGGAGGCCCTGCTGGTGCCGATCATCGGCGGGCTCGGAACCGTGTTCGGACCGCTGGTTGGCGCGCTCGCCCTGCACGGGCTCGCGGAGGTGACCCGCCTCGTGGCCGGACGCATTCCGGGGATCGACCTGGCACTTTACGGCACGCTGCTGGTGCTGGTCGTCGCCTTCGCGCCGCAGGGCATCCACGGGCTCGTCCGGCGCCTCGGCGCAGGCCTTGGGATGGCGCGGCGATGAGCGCTCCCCTGCTCGCGGTCGCGCCGCTGCTCGCGGTTGAGGCCGCCACCAAACGCTTCGGGGGTCTCACCGCCGTCGACGCCGCATCGCTGACGGTCGAGCGCGGGTCGATCACCGGGCTGATCGGCCCCAACGGCGCCGGCAAGACCACGCTGTTCACGCTGATCTCGGGCTTCGAGCGGCCGAGTGCCGGGCGGATCCTGTTCGAGGGCGCAGACATTGCCGGCCTGCCGCCGCATGAGCGGGCGCGGCGTGGCATCGCCCGGACGTTCCAGATCGTGCAGCCCTTCGCCGGCCTCACGGTCCGCGAGAACATCGCCGTCGGCGCACATCTGCGGCTGCGGGATCGCGACGCCGCTCTGGCCGAGGCGGAACGGGTTGCGGCGCTGGTGGGGCTCGGCGAGCGGCTCGACGCGCCGGCGTCCGGCCTCACGGTGGCGGGCCGCAAGCGGCTCGAGCTCGCCCGGGCGCTGGCGACGCGGCCGGTGCTGCTGCTGCTCGACGAGGTGCTGGCGGGGCTGAACCCGTCCGAGGTGCGCGACATCGTTCCCGTCGTGCGGGCGATCCGCGACGGCGGCGTGACCATCCTGATGGTCGAGCACGTGATGCAGGCGGTGATGAGCCTGTGCGACACGGTGCATGTGCTGGCGCAGGGGCGGATCATTGCCGCCGGCCCGCCGGTCGCGGTCACCGCCAACCCCACCGTGATCGAGGCCTATCTCGGCCACGGCGCGGCGAAGCGGCTGGCCCGGGGAGGCGCGCATGGCTGAGCCACTGCTCGCCGTGTCGGGGCTCATCGCCGGCTATGGTGCCACGCAGGTGCTGCGCGGCATCGATCTCGTGGTGGAAGCCGGCGAGATCGTCGCCGTGCTGGGGGCGAACGGCGTTGGCAAGACGACGCTGAACAAGGCCCTGTCCGGCGTCGTGCGGGCGCAGGCCGGGCAGATCGCCTTTGGCGGCATGCGGATCGACGGGCTGGCGCCACCGGCAATCGTCGCTGCGGGGCTGGTGCATGTGCCCGAGGGTCGCAAGATCTTTCCCGACATGAGCGTGCGGGAAAATCTCGAGCTCGGCAGCTACCGGCGCGGGCGCGGCAACCGGGCCGCAACGCTGGAGCGTGTGTTCGACATCTTTCCGCGGCTGCGCGAGCGCCACCGGCAGGCAGCCGGAACGCTGTCGGGCGGCGAGCAGCAGATGCTGGCCATCGGCCGCGGGCTGATGGGCGAGCCGCGGCTGCTGGTGCTCGACGAGCCGTCGCTGGGGCTGTCTCCGCTGCTGGTCGAGGAGCTGTTCGCGCTGGTGAGCCGCCTCAACGCCGAGGGGCTGACGATCCTGCTGGTCGAGCAGAATGTCGTGCAGTCGCTGGAGCTGGCGACGCGGGCGCATGTGCTGGAGAACGGCAGCATCGTGCTGTCGGGCACCGGTGCCGAGCTCGCCGCCAACCCGGCGCTCGAAAAAGCCTATCTGGGAGTGTGACATGACCGCGGCCGCCACCACCCTCCCCGCCTCGCCGGCCTGGCTCGACCGCTGGGCGGACTTCGCGTCGAGCCTGCAGTTCGGGGATCTTCCCGCCGCGGTCGTGGCGCGCAGCCGCCAGGTGCTGTTCGACAGCGTCGGCGCCATCGCGGCGGGCGCCCAGGAGGCCGAGACCCGCGCGCTGACCGAGAGGCTGACGGAGCTGGGCGGCACCGGCGGCTTTGCTGCGCCGGTGATCGGCGCGCACCGGCGCCTGCCGGCCGGGACGGCGGCGTTCCTCAACGGCACGGCTGGCACGATGCTGGAGATCGACGAGGGCAACCAGTTCGCCCGCGGCCATCCGGGCATCCATGTGGTGCCGGCAGCTCTTGCCGCCGCCGAGCGGCTCGGCTCCAGCGGCGCCGATCTGATCACCGCGCTGGCGCTGGGCTACGAGATCGGGTCGCGCATCGGCATCGCCGGCAAGATCCTGGTGACGATGCACCCGCACGGCACCTGGGGCACGGTGGGCGCCGCAGTGGCGGTGGCGAAGCTCAACGGCGCTTCGCCCGACCGGATGCGCGAGGTGATCAACCTCGCCTCGACGCTCGGGCTCGCGACCAGCCGGCGGACGATGCTGGAGGGCGGCACAGTCCGCAACAGCTTCGCCGGCTTTTCCAACGAGATCGGCCTGCGCGTCTGGGAGATGGCGGAGGCGGGCTTTGTCGGCGAGGCCGACGGCATTGGCACCGTCTACGGCACGGTGATCGCCACAGATTTCCAGCCCGAGGCGATGGTCGAGGATCTGGGGACGCGCTGGGAGATCGCCCGCAACTATTTCAAGCGCCACGCCGCCTGTCGGTACAACCACGGCGCGCTGGACGCGCTCAGCACCATCGTCGCCCGCGCCGGCGGCCGTCTCGCCGCCGAGGCGGTGGAGCGGATCGAGGTCGACACTTATGTGTGGGCAGCCCAGCTGAGCGGCCAGGAGCCGCGCAACATGCTGGCGGCGAAGTTCTCGCTGCCGTTCTCGCTGGCGACCTTCCTGGTGAACGGCGGCGCGACGGTGGAGGCCTTCCGCGATGCTGCACGGGCCGACGCGGTGACGCGGGACCTCGCCCGCCGGGTGACCGTGCGCGAGGATCCTGCCCTCACCGCCATGCTGCCGGGCCTACGGCCGGCGCGGGTGCGGGTGACGCTCGTCGACGGGCGCGTGCTGGAGGCCGAGGCGACGACCAACCGCGGCGACACGGAAGATCCCTACAGCGACGACGAGATCGCGGCGAAGTTCCGCGAGGTCGCCGGCCCGGTCTGGGGCGCCGCCCACGCGGAGCGTGTGCTGGCGGCGACGCTCGCGCTCGACGCAGCCCCGGACATCCGGCCCTACGCGGCCCTGCTGGCGGAATGACCATGCCCGACACGCCCCAGACCCGCCTAGACCTGCGCGCCCGCCTGGCCCGCCCGCCGATTGTCGTCGCGCCGGGGGTCTATGACGCGCTGACCGCGTCGCTCGCGGCGACGGCTGGCTTCGAGGCGCTCTATCTGTCAGGCGCTGCAATCGCCTATACGCGGCTCGGGCGGCCCGACATCGGCCTCGTCTCCATGGCCGAGGTCGCCGACGTGCTGGCCATGGTCTGCGAGCGGGTCGGTACGCCGGTGATCGTCGATGCCGATACCGGCTATGGCAACGCGCTCAACGTGCAGCGCACCGTGCAGCTGTTCGAGCGCGCCGGTGCATCAGCGATCCAGATCGAGGATCAGACCTTTCCCAAGCGCTGCGGCCATCTCGCCGACAAGGGCGTCGTGCCTGTCGGTGAGATGACCGGCAAGATCCGGGCGGCGGTCGATGCGCGGCGCAGCAGCGCCACGCTGATCGTGGCACGGACGGATGCGGTTGCCGTCGAGGGCTTTGCCGCAGCGATCGACCGGGCCCTGCAGTATCGCGAGGCGGGTGCCGACCTGCTGTTCGTCGAGGCGCCGCGCAGCCGCGACCAGCTCGCCGCGCTGACGGCAGCGCTCGGTGGATCCGTGCCGCTGATGGCCAACATGGTGGAGGGTGGCCAGACGCCGGTGCTGCCGGCGACGGAGCTTCAGGCGCTGGGCTTTGCACTGGTGATCTTCCCCGGCGCGATCGTCCGCGCCCTCGCCTGGCAGGCGCAGGCCTTCTATGGCGCGCTGCATCGCGACGGTACCACAGACGCGTTCCGCGACAGGATGTTCGACTTCGAGGCCATCAACGGGATCGTCGGCACCACCGCCCTGCTGGAAAAGGGGCGCCGCTACGAGGACCAGGGGGCATGAGCGCGCCGGTGCTAGACCCCGTCACGCTCGCGGTCCTCAAGGGCCGGCTGGAACAGATCGCCGACGAGATGGACGCGACGCTCTACCGCTCGGCGTTCAACCCGATCATCGCCGAGGCGCGCGATGCCTGCCACGGGCTCTACCATGCTGTGACCGGCGCCACGCTGGTGCAGGGAACGACCGGCCTGCCGATCTTCGTCGGCGCCATGGCGTTCGCCGTCAAGGCGGTGATCGACAAGGTCGCGGCCGAGGGTGGGCTGGAGCCCGCCGACACGTTCCTGTTCAACGATCCGTATGACGGCGGTACCCACCTGAACGATTTCCGCCTGGTGCGGCCGGTGTTCCGTGACGGGGCGGTGTTCTGCTGGATCGCCTCGGTCGGGCACTGGCTCGATATCGGCGGCAATGTGCCGGGCGGGTTCAACGCGCGGGCGACCGAGAGCTTCCAGGAGGGCGTGCGCATCCCGCCCGTCAAGCTGATCGCCGCCGGGCGTATGAACACCGATATCCTCGCCATCCTGGCGGCCAACAGCCGGGTGCCGGCCTCCAACCACGGCGACCTCAACGGCCAGCTCAATGCGCTCGACCTCGGCGAGCGGCGGCTCGGCGCGCTGCTTGACGAGTATGGCGACGCCACCGTCCGCACGGCGCTGGACGCCTTCACGGCCCGTGCCGAGGCGCTGATGCGCCAGACGCTGGCGGGCCTGCCGGACGGCACCGTGAGCTTCGAGGACTTCCTCGACAATGACGGCGTCACCGACGTGCCGCTGCGCATCGCGCTCGACCTGACGATCGCGGGCGACCGGATGACGCTCGACTTCTCGCGGTCGGCGCCGCCCTGCGCCGGACCGCTCAACATCGCGCGCTCGACCGCGGTGGCGTGTTGCTACGTGGCGCTCAAACATGTCTTCACCGGCGTGCCCGCCAATGACGGCCGTGTGGCGCCGATGAGCATCGTGATACCCGACACGACGCGGCTAGGCGTCAGCGCGCCGCCCCCGGTGGGGGGCTACACCCAGACGATCC
>JBEIIL010000151.1:0-8106 GCA_040380755.1 Methylobacteriaceae bacterium
CGCTTGTCAAGAACATCCGCCGGCCGCCATGGCCGGGCCGGAAGCGGGCTTCAGCCGAAAACACGAGCAAAGATCGTGTCGACATGGCGTGTGTGGTAACTGAGATCGAACTTGTCGCGGATCTCCTGTTCGGAGAGCGCGGCACGGACTTCGCGGTCGGCCAGGAGTTCGACAAGGAAATCCTTGCCCTCTTCCCACACCTTCATCGCATTGCGCTGGACCAGGCGGTAGGCGTCCTCGCGCGACACCCCTGCCTGTGTGAGCGCGAGCAGGATGCGCTGCGAATGGATGAGGCCGCGGAAGCGGTTGAGGTTCGCGGCCATGTTCTTCGGATAGATCAACAGCCTGTCGATGACGCCGGCAAGGCGGTTGAGGGCGAAATCGAGTGTGATCGTGGCGTCCGGGCCGATCATGCGCTCGACCGAGGAGTGGGAAATGTCGCGCTCGTGCCAGAGTGCAACGTTTTCCATCGCTGGCATAGCGTAGGCGCGTACCATGCGCGCAAGGCCGGTGAGGTTCTCGGTGAGCACCGGGTTGCGCTTGTGCGGCATGGCCGACGAGCCCTTCTGCCCCTCGGAGAAGAACTCCTCCGCCTCCAGCACCTCGGAGCGCTGCAGGTGGCGGATCTCGATGGCCAGCCGCTCGACCGAGGACGCGACGACGCCGAGCGTGGCGAAGAACATGGCGTGCCGGTCGCGAGGGATCACCTGGGTGGAGACAGGCTCGGGCGTGAGCCCCATGGCGCGGGCGACGTGCTCCTCGACGCGGGGATCGATGTTGGCGAAGGTGCCGACCGCCCCCGAGATGGCGCAGGTGGCGACCTCGGCGCGGGCGGCCACGAGGCGGGCGCGGGCGCGCTGGAACTCGGCGTGGGCATAGGCGAGCTTGACGCCGAAGGTGGTCGGCTCGGCATGGATGCCGTGCGAGCGCCCGATGGTCGGGGTGCGCTTATGCTCGAACGCGCGGCGCTCCAGCGCCGCCAGAAGGGCGTCGACATCGGCAATCAGCAGGTCGGCGGCGCGCACCAGCTGGATGCTGAGGCAGGTGTCGAGCACGTCCGACGAGGTCATGCCCTGGTGGATGAAGCGCGCGTCGGGGCCAACGAATTCGGCGAGGTGGGTGAGGAACGCGATCACGTCGTGCTTGGTCTCGCGCTCGATTGCGTCGATGCGGTCGATGTCGAAGACCGCGGCGCCGCCCTTCTCCCAGATGGTGCGGGCGGCCTGTGGCGGGATCACGCCGAGTTCGGCCAGCGCGTCACAGGCATGCGCCTCGATCTCGAACCAGATCCGGAACCGGGTCTGCGGCGACCAGATGGCGACCATCTCGGGACGGCTGTAGCGCGTGATCATCAGTATTCTCCGGTCGGCCGGCAGGCGTCCGGCGGGTAGCATGGCGCAGGCCGGGCGACAATCGCGCCAGGCGGCGCCTCAGCGGCGGGCGGCCTCGGCGGCGGCGCGGATCGCGGCGATGTTGGCCGCATAGGCGGCCGGGCCGCCGCGGAACACGGCCGAGCCGGCGACCAGCACATTGGCGCCGGCAGCGGCGACGGGGCCCGCCGTCTCCGGCGTGATGCCGCCGTCAACCTCGATGTCGATCGGCCGGTCGCCGACGAGGGCCGCGACCTGCCGGATCTTGGCAACGACCTCGGGAATGAAGGCCTGGCCGCCGAAGCCCGGGTTCACGGTCATCAGCAGGATGAGGTCGACGCGGTCGACCACGGGTTCGAGGACCGACACCGGCGTGCCGGGATTGATCGCCACCCCGGCGCGGCGGCCGAGCGTGCGGATCGCCTGCAGCGAGCGGTGCAGATGCGGGCCAGCCTCGGCATGCACGGTGATGACATCGCAACCGGCGGCAGCGAAAGCGTCCAGGTAAGGATCGGCCGGGGCGATCATCAGATGGGTGTCAAAGACGGTGGCGCCGTGCGGGCGAAGGGCGCGGATGACGTCTGGACCGAAGGTGATGTTGGGCACGAAATGCCCATCCATCACATCGAGATGGATCCAGTCGGCGCCGGCTGCCTCGACAGCACGCACCTCGTCGCCGAGACGGGCGAAGTCGCTGGCAAGCAAGGATGGGGCGATGCGGAGCTCACGGGCCATGCCCGCCGGGTAGCACCCCGGCCGGCGGCACGCAACGGCGGCGTCAGCCGGCGGAGGTCAGCGCCGCCGCCTTGTCGTAGGCCGAAACGGCCGCAGCGGTCGCGGCCGGCGTCGGCGCGGCGGCGGCAGCCGGTGCCTGATCCGGCCGGACGTGGTGGCGGCGGCCCTTCTCGACCGCGGCCATGAGCTCGTCCTTGCTGATCCCGCCGCTGCTGTCGGCATCGAAGGCGGCGAAGATCCGCTCGAGGCGCTTGCTGTCCACGGTGGACTGCGGGGTCTCGGCCCGCTTGCGCATCGCCGCGATGCCAGCATCGAGCTCGGAGCGCGACACGGAGCCGTCGCCGTCGCCGTCGAGGGCGGCGAACAGCGTCGCCACCGGGCCCTTCGACGCGGTCATCGAGGCGTCCTGCGTCCCGGTTCCGGCCGCCATCTGGGCCTGGAGCAACGGGCCGCCGGCGCTGTCGAGTCCCTTCAGGAACTGGCCGAAGCCGCCGCCCGAAACGGCCCCGCTGCGGCTGCCGGACGTCGTCGCTGCGGACCCGGCGAGGGCCAATGTTGCCGGGCCGGACAGGGGGGACGGCAAATTCTGCCCGGTTGTGCGCTGGGCCGATTGGCGGCCCTTCAGCGCCGAGACGAGGCTTGCCGCGGTTGAAAACCCAATCGTTGCAAGGGGTGAGACCATGATGCGTGCCTTTCGGTTCGGCGTCGTCGGGTTCGACACGGCCCTGCCGGCACGCGTCCCTGCCGATGACCTCGCAACCTTGATGCCAGCACCAGTCAGGAGAGGCGCAGCCGCCGGGCCAGCGGCGCCACCGCCAGCGGCGCGCAGTAGATCGGGAACTGCAGCAGCGAAAAGAACAGATAGGCGTCGGGCGGGCAGGCGGCTCCCATGGCGACGACCAGCAGCCCTGTGTTGCGCATCCCCGTGCCGAGACCGAGCACGAAGGACTGGGCGGGCCCGAACGACCGCAGAGCCACCAGCGCGACGGCGAGGCCGAGGATGGACAGTCCTGTGGCGGTGAGCAGGTAGACAAGGCTGCGCAGCGGCCTGTCCAGCGTGGCGTCGATCACCCCATCCATCGCCGCGATGGCGAAGATCAAGTAGAGAATGACAAAGAAGCCATCGAGCTGGTGGCGCACGGCAACCAGGCGCGCCGGGCCGACGAGCCGCCGCAGCAGCAGCGCCGCGCCGATTGATCCGGCCATCAGCCACAGCAGGCGCATGCCGAGCACCATCGGATCGAGCGGCACCGCCGTCCCGGCCACCAAGCTGGCGATGGGCGGCGCGACGAGCGGTGTCAGGACCATGGTGATGACCAGCAGCGCAAGCGCAAGGCTGTTGTCCAGCCCCAGCATGGCCGCATAGGCGGCGAAGCCCATCAGCGGCGGACCCGACGCGATCAACGCCATGCCGAGCAGCAGGCCGGGCCCGATCGTGTCGCGGCCGATGATCTCGACCAGCAGCAGGATCATCGTCGGCATCGCCACCACCATCCACAGCGTGGCCAGCGCCAGCCTGCCGGGCGCGGCAAGCGCGCGGCGGACACCGTCAAAATCAGCACGGGCAAAGGTCAGCGTCACGAAGCAGAAAATCGAGACCGACAGCAGCGGCCGGACCGTGGCGGCGAGACCCGGCAACGCCAGGCCGAGTGCCAGCGCAACAACGAAGCCCGCCGCCCCGTGACGACCGAGGATGGCGAGGATGCGGGACAGGGCGATGATCAGTAGCATGCGTCGGACTTGCAGGGTGCGGCACCGCCACGACGTGACGGACGCGGCTGGGGTGCCTATACGATCACTGGTACACGGGACGGCAAGGGACGCCAATGCAGCGCGATGTGGTGGTTCTCGGCGCAGGGATCGTCGGGTTGGCAACAGCCCTGAAGATCCAGGAGAAGGGACGCTCGGTCGCGCTGGTCGACCGGGCCGGCGCCGGCGAGGCGACGAGCTTCGGCAATGCCGGCATCATCGAACGGGCCTCGATCTATCCCTATGCGTTTCCAAGGCGCATCCCCGATCTCGTCCGCTATGCGCTGAACGGGACGCCGGAGGCGCATTATCACCTGCGCTTCCTGCCGGTGATCGCGCCATGGCTGGCGCGCTACTGGTGGCATTCATCGGCACAGCGGCACGAGCAGGCGATGCGGGCCGCCCTGCCACTGATCGAGCGGTCGCTTGCCGAGCACGAGCCGCTGATCGCGGCTGCCGGTGCCGAGGGGCTGGTGCGGCGCAGCGGCTGGATCAAGCTGTTCCGGGACGAGGGGCGCCTCGACCGCGCGGTCGCCGAGACCCGCCGGCTGGCCGGCTTCGGCCTGTCGCTCGATATCGTCGACGGGGCCGGCATGCGGGCGCTCGAGCCCAATCTCGCCGGCGAGGTCCTGGGGGCGATCCACTACCATGACCCGGCCTGCATTGCCGATCCGGGCGGTCTGTCCAAAGCCTATCTGCGGCTGTTCGAGTCGCGCGGTGGCGCCCTTTTGCCCGGCGATGCGCGAAGCCTTGCGGCCAGCGGCTCCGGCTGGTCGGTCACCACCCGCGACGGCGTCCTGATGGCGCAGAACGCGGTGGTGGCGCTCGGCCCCTGGGCCGAGGAGGTGACACGCCCGCTCGGCTACCGGCTGCCGATGGCGGTAAAGCGCGGCTACCACATCCACTTCCGGCCCCAGGGCAACGCGGTCCTCCACCACACACTCCTCGACACGGACAATGGCTATGTGCTGGCGCCGATGGCGCGCGGCATCAGGCTGACCACCGGCGCCGAGTTCGCGCATCGCGATGCGCCGCCGACCCCTGTCCAGATCAGGCGGACCGAGCCGCATGCGCGGGCCCTGTTCCCGCTGGGCGATGCGGTGGATGCCAGCCCCGGCATGGGCAGCCGGCCGTGCACTCCCGACATGCTGCCGGTGATCGGCCCGGCCCCGAACCACAAGGGCCTCTGGTTCGCCTTCGGCCACGCCCATCACGGGCTGACCCTGGCGGCGGTGACCGGGCGGCTGATGGCCGAGATGATCACCGGCGAGACGCCGTTCACCGCTCCGCACCACTACGGAGCAGACCGGTTCAGTTAAGTCAGGACCGGCCGAACCGGTCACTCCAGGCGGGCAGGGCGCCTGCAAACGGCAGGGCCGTGGCCGCATGGACGCCGCGTGCAACGGCGCGGGCCAGGCAATCGGCGGCTGCCAGCGCGATTTCGGCAAGGTCCCGCGCCGGGTCGCGCAGCGGCACGCGCCCGGTCGAAGCGGCGAAGACGAGGTCGCCGTCGAGCGGCGTGTGCGCCGGCCGGATGGCGCGGGCCAGGCCGTCATGGGCGGCGACCGCCAGCCGGCGGGCCTGGGATTTGCCGAGAATCGCGTCGGTTGCCACGATGGCAATCGTGGTGTTCTCGCCCGGTCCGCCCTTGTAGCGCGCACGCAGGGCATCGCCGGGCCAGGGCGAGGGCCAGCCGAGGCCGCCGAATTCATCGCCAACCTCGTAGGGCGCCGCCCAGAAATGCGGTCCGGCACCGATGGTGACGCCACCGACCGCATTGACGGCGACGATGGCGCCCACAGTGAAGCCGCCGGCCGTGACCGCGCTCGCGGACCCCAGGCCGCCCTTGAGGGTGGCCGTGGTGGCGCCATAGCCGGCGCCTGTCGTCCCGAGCGTGAAGGTGGGCCCTGCGGCCTCGCAGGCGTCCATGCCGAGGGCGAAGAAGGGCGGGCGCCGGCCCCAGCCCTTGTCGCCGCCGTTGAGCAGGTCGAACAGGATGGCCTGCGGGACGATCGGCACCAGCGCCTCACGGATCCTGAAGCCGCGGCCGCGTTCGGCGAGCACGGCCTGGACGCCGCCGGCCGCATCGAGGCCAAAGGCGGAGCCGCCGGAGAGGACCAGTGCGTCGATGGCCTCCACGGTCATCTCGGGGTCGAGCAGGGTCGTGTCACGCGTGCCCGGCGCGCCACCCAACGCAGCACAGGAGGTCACAGCCGGGGCGTCAAAGACGACGACGGTCACCCCGGTGGCGGCGACAGGGTCCTGCGCATGGCCGACCGTAATGCCGGCGATGTCGGTGATGAGGTTTTCCATTGCCGGCCATACTGTTTGACGAGCAGGTCCTGCACAAGCCGCTCGCGCAGGAGCGCTGCTTCGTCGGGTTCAACGCGCGCCTTCGGGCCGCCGCAGCCGATCGTGATGGCGAAGCTGCCGATGAGGCTGGCCAGGACGCCCGCAAACGGGTGCGCAACCAGGCTGCCGCTGGCGGATGTCCGGTCCAGAAGGCCGAGACCGATGAAGATGGAGGTGCTCACGATCAGTCCGATGCCAAGCGCAGAGCGACCATCTGCAGTTTCGAAATCGACGATGCGAAGCACCAGCGCGGCAAACATGAGGAAGAGGACGGCGGCCAGCACCGATCCGGGATCGATCCAGATGGGGATGGCATGGCCGTTCCTGGACAGCGCCCGCTCGAGAATGTCGGAGACCCTGTCGCCAGGAGTCACGGCACGCAGCGGCGGCAGGTGCTGGCGCAGCGTGCAAGCCAGAAAGAACAGGGCCCAGAACGAGCCGACGGCGAAAACCGTCCAGTAACGCAAGGGCATGGCTCAAATCCGTTCCATGAAAAGCGATCGTCAAAAATGCAGTCGTCTTGGCAACGCGAAGGCGAGAAAACGCAGATTTCGGCAATGGAGCGATCATGCCACGATCGGCTGAAGGCCCGGTTAATCGCGATCGTGTGAGAATGGCGTGATGCGCTTTCGCACGGGTGGCCGAAGGGATAGATGTCCGGCATGGCCGATGTTTCGATCTCTGCCGCAATCCTTGCGGGAATTTTGAGTTTTCTCAGCCCGTGCGTGCTGCCGCTGGTGCCGCCCTATCTGTGCTTCCTGGCCGGCACCACGATCGAGGAGTTCGCGGAGGGCGGGGAACGCCGGGCCCGGCGCGACGTCTTGCTTGTCGCCGGCCTGTTCGTGCTGGGGTTCTCGACCGTCTTCGTGACGCTGGGCGCCACCGCATCGCTGGTCGGCCAGCTCATGCGGGCCCACCTCGACACGCTGTCGATTGCCGCCGGCGTCGTCATCATCCTGATGGGGCTGCACTTCCTTGGCGTGTTCCGGATCGCGTTCCTGTACCGGGAGGCGCGGGTCAGCGTCGAAAAGCCGGTCGGCCTGTGGGGCGCCTATGTGATGGGCCTCGCCTTCGCGTTCGGCTGGACGCCCTGCATCGGTCCGATCCTCGCCGCCATCCTGGCGGTGGCGGGCAGCGAGGGAACGGCCGCTCAGGGCGCGCTGCTGCTGGCGGCCTATTCGGCCGGTCTTGGCATTCCCTTCATGCTGGCTGGCCTGGCGCTGGAGCCGTTCACCGGGTTCATGAAGCGGTTTCGCGCGCATATGGGGCTGGTCGAGAAGGGCATGGGCGTGCTGCTGGTGGCAACCGGCGTAGCGTTCCTCACCGGCAGCTTCACCCAGGCGTCGTTCTGGCTGCTGGAGACGTTCCCGGCGCTCGGCCGACTTGGCTGAACCGTCCGCGCCGCCTCGGCGCGATCGTCAGCCGGCCGGGCGGTCGCGGCGGCCTGAGCGGACGCGGCCCTCGCCCTCCTTCGGCCGGGAGATCGGCCCGAGGCTGGCCTCGACCGCCTCGAAGGTCGGGCGCGGGAACACGCCGCCGGCATCGAGGGCGCGCCGCATCGCCGCCAGGTGCTCGGGCGCCGTGCCGCAGCAGCCGCCGATGATCCGGGCGCCGGACGCGCGGGCCAGCTGCGCATAGATCCCCATCAGGTCAGGCGTCCCGCCATAGCTGACCGTGTCTCCGACCAGCACCGGAATGCCGCAATTGCCCTTGGCGACGATGGCGGCGCCGGGTGCCGCCTCGCTCATCGCCAGCACGGACGCGACCAGATCGCCGGGGCCGATGCCGCAATTGGCGCCGAAGGCCAGCGGTGGCACGGGCAGGCGGGTGGCCAGCGCGGCGAGGGCCTGCGGCGTCATCCCCATCATGGTGCGGCCGGCGGTGTCGAAGCTCGCGGTGA
>JBEIIL010000152.1:0-8022 GCA_040380755.1 Methylobacteriaceae bacterium
AGGTCAAGGCCGGCAGCAATGTCGCAGCCGACCTGCGCCGGCTGGTGGTGACCAGCGCCCAGGCCGACCTGGCGCGCGCCCGATGACCTCAACCTGGCCGGAGACAGCACGAGGATGGGTCGGTGCAGCGCTCGCCTTGCCCGATCAGAGCCGGCACCGCCGCCGCCACCGCCGGTTCTCGCCACCGACGGTCCTTTCGCGGCAGGGCCGGACGCCGCGCCGCCGCCGCCCGTCCTGCCTCCGCCGGCTGTGCCAGCGCCGCCCCCCGCATCGGTGAACGGTCCGGCCGAACCGCCGCCGCATGCCGCCCAGGGGCGGTTGCTGGAGGCCAAGGTCAGGCTGCACAAGCGCCTGATCGAGGAGCTGAACCTTCCGGCCCTGGAGAAGCTGCCTGAGCACGAGCTGCGGCGCGAGATCCATGGCATCGTGTCGGGCTGGGTGGTGGCCGAGCGCCTGCCGCTCAACGCCCGCGAGCTGGAGATCTTTGTTGGCGAGGTCCTCGACGAGATGACCGGCCTCGGCCCGCTGGAACCGCTGCTGCGCGATGCCCGCGTCGCCGACATCCTCATCAACGGCCATGCCAATGTCTTCGTCGAGCGCGGCGGCATGCTCGAGCAGGTGCCGTCGCTGTTCAAGGACGAGGCGCATCTGATGCGCATCATCCAGAAGATCGTCGCCGGCGTCGGCCGCCGCGTCGACGAGTCGAGCCCGCTGTGCGATGCGCGCCTGCCCGACGGCTCGCGCTTCAACTGCGCGATCCGGCCGATCGGCGTCGACGGCCCGCTGGTCTCGATCCGCAAGTTTTCCAAGTCGAAGCTGTCGCTCGACCGGCTGGTCGACATTGGCGCGCTGCGCCCGCCCATGGCCGAGGTCCTGGCCGCAGCCGTCCATGCCCGCATCACCACGATCGTGTCGGGCGGCACGGGCTCGGGCAAGACCACGATGCTGAACGCGCTGTCGGCCTTCATCGCGCCCACCGAGCGCCTGATCACCATCGAGGACGCGGCCGAGCTGCAGCTGCAGCAGCCGCATGTCGCCCGCATGGAAACCCGCCCGCCCAATCTCGAAGGCAAGGGCG
The DNA here is from genome assembly GCA_040380755.1 of Methylobacteriaceae bacterium. GTDB lineage: Bacteria > Pseudomonadota > Alphaproteobacteria > Rhizobiales > Beijerinckiaceae > Alsobacter. The sequence goes on from JBEIIL010000152.1 coordinate 1,079, forward strand.
AGATCCGCCAGCGCGACCTCGTCAAGAACGCGCTGCGCATGCGCCCCGAGCGCATCATCCTCGGCGAGTGCCGCGGCGAGGAGGCGTTCGACATGCTGCAGGCCATGAACACCGGCCATGAGGGGTCGATGGCGACGATCCACGCCAACAACCCGCGCGAGGCGATCTCGCGCCTGGAGCAGATGATCGGCATGGCCGGCCTGCCGCTGTCGCAACAGTCGATCCGCGGCCAGATCGCCGCTGCCGTGCGGATGATCGTCCAGCTGCAGCGACTGTCGGACGGGAAGCGCCGCGTCACCTCCGTGGCCGAGATCACCGGCATGGAGGGCGACATCATCCAGATGCAGGAGATCTACAAGTTCGTCCGCACCGGGACGGCGCCCGACGGCGCCATCATCGGCCACCACGCGGCGACGGGCCTCAGGCCGAGATTCCTGCAGGAGCTGGTTGCCCACGGGGTGGCGTTCACGCCCGCCCATTTCGATCCGTCGAAACCGCTGTGATGGACACGCTCCTCGCCGACTGGGGCATCGACATGACGGATCCGCTGCTGCTGACGGCGGCCGGCGCCGTGGTCGCGCTGGTGCTGGCGGGCGAGGCGCTGTGGCTGCTGCTGCACGACACCCGCGCCTACCGCTCGCGGATCAACCGGCGCCTGGTCGTGGCATCGACGGGGATCGCCCATGAGCGCGTGCTGCTGCAGCTGCGCCGCGAGCGCGGCCTGGGTCCGGACGGTGGCATGCTGTCGCTGTCGTCCCTGCGGCGGCTGGTGGTCCAGTCGGGACTGAGCATCACCGGCGTCCGGCTCGGGCTGGCCGTCCTGGTCTACGCCGTCGCCACTGGTGTGGCCGTTCTGGCGACGGGTGAGGCCGCAAAGCTGCTGCCTGCGGCGGTGGTCGCCGCTTTCGTTCTTCCGCCAGTGCTGCTGATCCTTGCCCGCAGCCGCCGCCGGGCCAGGTTCGCGCTGCAGTTTCCCCAGGCCATCGACATCATCGTGCGTAGCCTGCGCGCCGGCTATCCGGTGCCGGTGGCGCTGGCCATGGTGGCGCGCGAGATGCCCGACCCGGTCGGCACCGAGTTCGGCATCATGGCCGACGAGATCACCTATGGTGCCGACATCGAGACCGCCATGCGGGCGATGATGGGCCGCGTCGGGCAGGAGGACCTGCCGCTGTTCGTCACCTCGGTGGCGATACAGGCGACCACCGGCGGCAATCTGGGCCAGATCCTCGAAAACCTCGCCACGGTCATCCGCGAGCGCTTCAAGATGCGCCGCAAGATCCGCGGCCTGTCGGCCGAGGGACGCGTCTCGGCGATGATCCTCAACGCCATGCCAGTCGTCGTCTTCGTCTCCATCAACCTGATCAATCCGGCCTTCTATGGCGAGGTCTGGCACCTGCCGATCACCACCATGGTGTTCGGTGGCGGCATCCTGTGGATGATCGTTGGCAACCTGATCATGTGGCGCATGATCAACTTCAAGGTGTAGCGATGGAGGTCTCCTTTCCCGACCTGACCGGCAACGTCGCCGGCGGCATCGATCCGCTGCTGCTCCTCGGCGTCGCGCTCGTCGGCCTGTCGCTGGCCGGCGTCGCCCTGCTGGCCCTGCTGCGTCGCCGCGGCGAGGTGCGCCGTCGGGCTGCAGGTGAAACCGGTTCGGACCCGGCCGGCGGCCGTGGTGCATCGGCGCGGCGCGCTTTGGCCGGCCTGGTCGCCTCGGTCGAGCCGCTCATCGCCGCCGGCGACGACGGCACCCGCCGGCTGATCCGCCTGAAACTGGTTCAGGCCGGCTGCTTCGATGCCTCGGCGGTGCCGCTGTTCTTTGCGGCGCGGATCATCGCCGCCCTCGCCGGGGGCGTGGCCGGGGCGCTGCTCTCGCCGCTCGTCTCTGATCAGATGGAGGGAGCCAACCTGGCGCTGGCGGTGGCCGCCAGTGCGATGGTCGGCTGGTACACGCCCAACGCCTGGCTCGCTCGGCGGATCGCCGGCCGGGTCGCGATGCACCGCGAGGGTTTCCCCGACTTTATGGACCTGATGGTGGTGTGCGCCGAGGCGGGGCTGACAATGGAGGCGGCAATCGAGCGGATTGCCCGCGAGTTCGTCGAGGGCCATCCCTCGCTGGCCGAAAACCTCTACATCGCGTCGCTGGAGGTCCGCGCCGGCACGCCGCTCGCCGCCGCGCTGGAGCGCCTTGGCCAGCGGCTAGGCCTCGAGGAGGCCGCTACCTTCGCCACCCTGCTGCAGCAATCGGCCGAACTGGGCACCAGCCTGTCGCACGCGCTGCGGGTCTATTCGGAGGAGATGCGCAGCAAACGCCTCGGCCGCGCCGAGGAGAAGGCCTATGCGCTGCCCTCCAAACTGGTCGTGCCGCTTACCGTCTTCGTGTTTCCGGTGCTGATCGTCGTGCTGCTCTACCCAGCCGGCGTCCGCGTGATGTCGGGGATGGCCACGTGACGTTGCGCGACCCACGCCGTCTGGCGATCCTGCTGCTGTCGGCCACCCTGTCGGGGTGCGCGGGTTTTCCGGGCTCGGAGTTCTCCCGCCCGCCCGTCGCCGCCGCCGTAGAGCCGGTCACCCGTGGCGACCTGCCGCCCGACCTTGCCTATGCGCGCACGCATTTTGCCGCGGGCCGCTTCGGTCTCGCCGAGCTGCACTTCCGCCGCGCCGTGGAAACCGGCAATCGCGACCCGCAGGCCTGGCTCGGCCTTGCCGCCAGCTATGACCGGCTGCGTCGCAACGACCTCGCCGACCGTGCCTACGCGCAGGCCCGGCAAGCCGGTGGCGAGACGTCGGCCTGGCTCAACAACCGGGGGTATTCGTGGATGCAGCGCGGCGACACCCGCCGGGCCAGCGAAGCGCTGAGCAAGGCGGCGACTCTTGACCCTGAGAACCCCCTGATCCGCGACAACCTCGCCACGCTGGAGACACGCGTCAGTCGCCGTCGCTGACCGCAGGCGGACTCGGACTGACGCGTTCGGCATCGTCGAGACGTCGCAGCAGAAGCCGCATCGGCTGCGACAGGGATTCCGTCAGCGCGGCATCGGAGAGGGCGATGAGCCCCAGGCGGATCCGTGCCAAACTTTCGTCGGCAAGGACGGTGTCGTTCGCCGGGCTGCAGTCAGCCGGGTCATCCTTTGGTCGGTAAATCATCGCCACACCCTCAGATCGTCCCCTGCCCAGTCAATGCGGCCGACGGGGTATTGTTCATTCGGAGATTTGAATTTGTATGACGCGAGAATGGCTTCGGTCCGCTGGCACGGAACGGTCCGCCGCGTACCGAGTTGAGAAAACGCGTTCGACCCGACCTGAGCGCAATGCTGCACAGCCGGGACTGGGGTGCGGCACAGTTGACGCTTGGGACAGCGAATCACTAGCCTTTGTGGGGAGCTCGAACGACACGTCGCCGATTGTCATCGTCTTGACGAAATTGTGCAGTGCAATATACGCTGCACTGCAAGAGGAGCCGTGCCATGGCCCGAGTCGAAAAGACGAAGTTCTCCGGTCCGGTGCGGGTGCGCCACGAGCCACCCACGCTCGACGAGGCGATCATCGCCGCCACCGGACTGTCCGACGATCCGCAGCAGCAGGCTGAAATCGCCGCAGAACTGATGGGTCTGCCGGTCGCAGAGGTGCGAGCCAAGATCCCGTCTCCGTCGCGGCACGGGCGCACCACGCCGGTGCATGGCGGGCGCACGGTGATCGTCGAGCGCCGCGCACCGGTTCGCCAGTTCCGCATTCCGGTGCGCTGAGCCTGTCGTCAGCCCAGGACGGTCGGACCACTCGCGCTCAGGCCGGCCGTTCGGACAGACGGACGGCACGTTGCCGCCGCGTCCGCAGGCGCTCCATCAGCAGGAACACCACCGGCGTCGTGTAGAGCGTCAGGATCTGTGACAGCGCCAGGCCGCCCACGATGGTGATGCCCAGCGGCCGGCGCAGTTCCGAGCCCGGACCGGTGGCGATGAGCAGGGGCAGTGCCCCCAGCAACGCCGCCAGTGTCGTCATCAGGATCGGCCGGAAGCGTCGCAGGCAGGCCTCGCGGATCGCCGCGTCCGCATCAAGGCCGCGCTGGCGCTGCGCGTCGAGGGCCGCGTCCACCATCATGATCCCGTTCTTCTTGACAATGCCGATCAGCAGGATGATGCCGATGAAGGCGATCAGCGACAGGTCGCTGCCCGTCGCCTGAAGGGCGAGCAGCGCCCCGAGCCCGGCCGACGGCAGCGTCGACAGGATGGTCAGCGGGTGCGCCAGGCTCTCGTACAGCACCCCCAGCACGATGTAGACCGCCGCCAGCGCCGCCAGGATCAGGATCGTCTGGTTGCCGGCCGAGCGCCGGAACGCCTTGGCATCGCCGGCGAAATCCGCCTTCAGCATGTCGGGCAGGCCCATGCCGGCGATCGCCTCCTGCACGGCGGCGGTTCCCTCGGCCAGCAGCATGTCGGGCGCCAGCCCATACGTCACCGTCACGGCCGGATAGGGCCCCTCATGGTTGACGCTGAGCGGAGCCAATCCGCGCTCCACCCGTGCCACCGCGGCGAGCGGGATCTGCGTGCCGCCGGCGCCGCTGACATGCAGCGTCGCGAGGTCCGAAGGATCCCGCCTGTAGGGCTCGGCCACCTCGAGGATGATCCGGTACTGGTTGCGCAGTGCGTAGACGGTGGAGATCTGCCGCTGCGAGAACGCGTTGTTCAGCGCCGTGCCGATGTCCTGGATGCGGACCCCGAGCCGCGCCGCCGTGTCGCGGTCGATCACCACATTGGCCTGCAGCCCGTTGGGCTCCCGGTCGCTCGACACGTCGACGAGGCCCGGCACGGCGCGCAGGCGCTCGACCACCTTTGGCGCATACTGCGACAACATGGCGGGGTCCGTCGACCACAGCGTGAATTCGTATTGCGAGCGCCCCTGCCGGCCGCCGACGCGGACGTCCTGGGCCTGGAACAGCGACACCTGGATACCCGGCACCGTCGCCAGCCGCCGGCGGATGCGGTCGATGACCTCGCGCGTCGGCAGGCGCCGCTCGGCGAGCGGCTTGAGGTTCACCGTCAGCCAGCCTGAATTGACCGATCCGCCCCAGCCGGAGCCGCCGAGTGACGAGCCGACGCCGGCGACCGCAGGGTCCTCGCGCACGATGGCGGCGGCCCGCTGCTGCAGCTCGCTCATCGCCGGAAACGAGATGTCGGTGGAGGATTCGGTGTAGCCGAACACCAGCCCGGTATCGTCCTGCGGGATGAAGCCCCGCGGCGTGCGGACATAGAGTGTCACCGTGGCGGCAATCGTCGCCAGCATTACCAGCATGGTCAGCGCGCGGTAGCGCAGGGCCACGTCGAGCGTGCGCCCGTAGGCCCGCTCCATCCAGCCGAGCGCGCCCTCGACAGCACGGTCGAGCCAACCCGGCGGACGTGGCGCGCCGCGGTTCCAGTGCGCGCACACCATCGGCGTCAGTGTCAGGGACACGACGGTCGACACGACGATCGCGAAGGTGAGGGTGAGCGAGAACTCGCGGAAATAGCGGCCGACCAGCCCGCCCATCAGCAGCAGCGGAATGAACGCCGCGACCAGCGACAGGCTGATCGCCACCACGGTGAAGCCGATCTGCCGAGCCGCCAGGATGGCGGCCGGCAGCGGCGCCATACCGCCGGCGACGTTACGGTCCACCGCCTCGATCATCACGATCGCATCGTCGACGACGAAGCCGACCGAGATGGCGAGCGCCATCAGCGACAGATTGTCGAGCGAGAACCCCGCCGCCCACATCGCCACGAAGGTGCCGGCCAGCGACAGCGGCACCGTCAGGCCTGCCGCGACCGTGGCGGTGAGCCGGCGCAGGAACAGGAACACCACCCCCATCACCAGCGCGATGGTGATCACCAGGGTCGCCTGCATGTCGGCGACGCTGGCGCGGATCGTCCCGGTCCGGTCGGTCAGCACCGCCACCTCGATGCCGGCCGGGATCCAGCGCCGCAGGTCCGGCAGCACCGCCTTGATGCGGTCGACCGTCTCGATGACATTGGCGTCGGCCTGCTTGGTGATGTTGATCAGCACCGCCGGTCGGCCGTCATACCAGGCGGCCGAACGGGAGTTCCGCGTGCCCTGCTCGATGTTGGCCAGCGCGCCGAGCTTGACCGTCGTGCCGCTCGTCGTGCGGATGACGAGGTTGGCGAAGCTGTCGGGCCGCCTGATCTGTTCGTTGGTGGCGATCGTCAGGGCTTCGTCCGGCCCGTCGATCATGCCGACGGGCGACAGCGTGTTGGTCGCCGCCACCGCCGCCCGCACATCGTCCAGCGCGATGCCGTAGGCCGCCATCCGGCCGGGGTCGAGGCGGATGCGCACCGCCGGCTGCTCGGCGCCGTTCAGGCGCACCTCCGCGACACCTTGCATGCGCGAGATGCGCTGCGCGATCACCGTGTCGGCAGCATCGTAGAGCGCTGCTGGTGTCAGCGTCGGCGAAGTCAGCGCCAGCACCAGGATCGGCGAGGCGTTGGGGTTGGCCTTGCGGAAGGTCGGCAGGGTCGGCAGGTCGCCGGGCAGGTCGGTGGCGGCTGCGTTCAGCGCTGCCTGCACGTCGCGCGCTGCCCCGTCGATGCTGCGGCCGAGGTCGAACTGAACCGAGATCGAGGTCGAGCCTAGCGAGCTCGACGACGAGATCTCGGTGACGCCCGGGATCGCGCCGAGCCGACGCTCCAGCGGCGCCGCCACGGTCGCCGCCATGGTTTCCGGGTCGGCGCCCGGCCGGCTGGCCGAGACCCGGATGGTCGGGATCTCCACCGTCGGCATGCTGGCCACCGGCAGCTGGTAGTAGGCGACGGCGCCGGCCAGCATCAGCCCGATCGCCAGCAGCGTGGTGCCGACGGGCCTGCGGACAAAGGCTTCGGCGAAGCGCATCGGCTATGTCCCCACCGATGGCGCTGGCGCGGCGGCTGGGGCCGGTCGCCGGCCATGGCCCAGCC
>JBEIIL010000153.1:0-7709 GCA_040380755.1 Methylobacteriaceae bacterium
CCTGGTCGTGGAACAGCTCCAGCTTGGTGTGCTCGAGGAATTCCTCGGGACTGGAGCCCTCCGCGAGGGTCTCGACCGTCCGCCGCAGCCACTCGTAGGCGCGGCTCTCGCGCGCCAGGGCCGAGCGGTCCGAGGCCCGTCCATCCTTGTAGAGTGCGTGAGCGGCGATGCCGAAGATCGCGATCCGGTCCATCTCCTCGGTGCGGATCTGCAGCTCGGCGCGCTGCCGCCCGGGCCCGACCACGGTCGTATGCAGCGAGCGGTAGTCGTTCTGCTTGGGAGTGGAAATGTAGTCCTTGAACCGCCCGGGCACGCTCGGCCAGGTGGTATGGACGATCCCCAGGACGGCGTAGCAAGCCGCCACGTCGGGCACGATCACCCGGAAGCCGAAAATGTCAGACAACTGCTCGAACGACACCGACTTGCGTTCCATCTTCTTCCAGATGGAGTAGGCCCGCTTGCGCCGCCCGGTGACGCTGGCAAGAATCCCGTAACCGGCCATTTTTGCGGTCAACTCGCGCTCGATCTCGTCAATGACCGCACCGCTCCTGCCGGAAATCTCGTCGAGACGTGCGGTGATCATGGCATGGGCATCGGGCGAGAAATGTCGGAAGGCCAGATCCTCGAGCTCCTCGCGCATGTCCTGCATGCCCATGCGCCCCGCCAGTGGCGCATAGATGTCGAGCGTCTCCTCGGCAATGCGGGCACGCTTTTCCGGCGGCACGAAGTGCAAGGTGCGCATGTTGTGCAGGCGATCGGCGAATTTGACCAGCAGGACACGTACGTCATCAGCGATCGCCAGCAGCAACTTGCGGAGATTTTCGGCCTGGGCGGCTTTCTTCGAAACAAGATCGAGCCGCTTGATCTTCGTGAGTCCTTCGACAAGGGAACCGATTTCCTTGCCGAATAGCGTATCGATCTCTTCCCGCGTGGCCGCAGTGTCCTCGATCGTGTCATGCAGCACCGCCGCCACAATCGTCGCGTCATCGAGCCGCAGACTCGTGAGGATCGCTGCGACCTCGAGCGGATGAGACATGTAGGGGTCGCCCGAGGCCCGCTTCTGCGATCCGTGCGCCTTCATGGCGTACACGTAGGCGCGATCCAGCAAGGCCTCGTCGGCATTCGGATTGTAGCGCTTGACGCGTTCAACCAGCTCGTATTGCCGCATCATGGGCGGCGGACCCCGATCTCATGCCGTCGGAGGGACCGACAGCTCGTCCTTGAGTATCGGGAGCGCAGCTGCGCCGTGCAAGGCATGGCAGGCACGATAGAAAAGGCCCGGCGCGAAGGCCGGGCCTGGAAGCGCGTCCGCCGAGATGGAGTCACTCGCCCTCGTCGTCCGTTTCAGCCGGCGGCACGAGGCCCTCGAGACCTCTGAGGAGATCCTCCTCGGTCATGCGATCGAATTCGACCGACTTGTCATCACCACCACCGGCCGAGACTGGCGAAGCGCCGATCATCGGAACCGACTCGGGCTCGGGCTCGTCGACGTCGACATGCTTCTGCAGCGAATGGATGAGGTCCTCCTTGAGGTCCTCCGGCGACACCGTCGTGTCGGCAATTTCGCGCAGGGCGACGACGGGATTTTTGTCGCGGTCGCGATCGACGGTGAGTGGCGAGCCGGACGAGATCATCCGGGCCCGGTGGCTGGCCAGCAGCACGAGTTCAAAACGGTTGTCGACCTTGTCGATGCAGTCTTCGACAGTGACGCGGGCCATGGACGCTCCGGCGTGTTCGCTTGTTCGGGAAAGGATCGGAAGACGAGGCTCATATACGCTCGTCTGCCGAAGCGCAACCCGGACGCAGGGCGCAGGTCAATCCTGATGCGCAACCGGAGGGGCAGGAGTCGCTTTCGGCAGGTCCGGGCCGGGCCCAGTGGCGGCATGAGCCACTTCCAGCTGCCGATAGCGTGCGATACCCCAGGGAATGAGCGCCAGATAGGCCAGGGTGATGGCCAGCAGCACCGGGAACGTGTGGATCACCAAGAGCGCCACGGACAACGCGAAGGCCAGCAGCAGCGGCACCACCCATTCACGCGGCACCCGGGATCCGAGTGTCTTTCCCGCATAGGTGGGAACGCGGCTGACCATCATCAGCGCGATGACAAGGGTGTAGAGGGCCTCCAGCACGATCAGCGCCGGGGGACGGTCAATGCCGACAAGGTGCAGATAGACGGGCAGAAGGGCCGTCAGCGCGCCGGCCGGTGCCGGAATGCCGACGAAAAAGTTCTTCTGCCAGTCAGGCCGGTTCGGATCATCGATCGAGACATTGAAGCGTGCCAGCCTCAGCGCACACGCCATCGCGAACAGCAGCGCGCAGATCCAGCCGAAGGAGCCGAGTTGGCTCAGGCTGAATGCCCACAGGATGAAGGCCGGGGCGACGCCAAAGCTGACGAAATCCGCCAGCGAGTCGAGTTCCGCCCCGAAGCGCGAGGTCCCCTTGAGGAGCCGGGCGAGCCGGCCATCGAGGCCGTCGAGGACGGCGGCGATCAGGATGGCGATGACTGCCTTGTCCAGCTTGTCGTCACCGCCCTCGAATGCCAGCCGCATCGCGGTCAGCCCGGCACACAGCGACAGCAGCGTCACCAGGTTCGGCAGGATGACGCGCAGCGGGACGGGCTTGAAACGGCGGCGGCGCGGTTCGTCGCCAGGCTCGAACGGTGGAAACAGGTCGGTCATGCGGCGTTCCGGTCAGGGGCCGCGAGCATAGGGGCGCACCTGCCGTCCCACAAGCGACCCGCCGTCAGCGGGTGAGCCGCAGGGAAGCCATCAGCTTGATGAAGACCTTCTCGAAGGCGGCATCAATATCGGACTGGTCAATGGCCGAGAAATAATTGTTGCCCGGCGACGCGCAGGCCTGAAGCGCCGGCTCCAGCTGGCTCTGGATCGGCTGAACGGTCTGCTGGTAGGGCGCCATCGTCGGCATCGGGATGTATTTGGTGTTGAGGACCATCACCGTGATGTTCTTGGACTTCAGATCATTGCACAACGCCGAGTTGAATGGATGAAAGCCACCGGCTCGGTCGCGCCGGCCCTGGACGCCGTCGGTCACGAGCAGGACAAACTTGCGCGGCGCTGAGACGCCATCCCCCTGCGGGCCGACATCCGACGAGAAGGCCGGCATCGCGCCGGTGAAGTTGGTGTTCCCGCCGAGCGTGAAGGCGTTGATGTAGGAACGCGCCTGGCTCAGGTCGCTGGTGATCGGGGTATGCTTGACCAGAGCGTCGTCGAAGGACGACACGGAGACGCGCAGCGTGTCGACCGGCGAGCGCGCGTTCTCCATCTTCGTCAGCAGGAGCTTCACCGCATTGCGCAGAACGTCGACGCGGGTGAGGATACCGGCCTGCTGGGCCACATAGAGATTGGATGTCGGCTGGCTTCCCTCGGGCTCGTGGCACGCGAAGGCGCAGCCGCGCAGCATGATCAGCTGGTCCCGCCCGGCGGGGGTCGCCGCAAGCCCCATCGAGGCTGAATTGTCGAGCAGGATATAGAAATCGTTCCTCTGCCCGGGGCGCTTGGCGGCGGCCGCCCGTGCATTGACAGGCGGCGCACTCTGGAAGGCCAGCCGGCCAAACGGAGTGGGGACCGCTGCCGTGATGTTGATCACGATATCCGGTCCGGACTGGTCGATCGTGAGTGCCGTCACCTTGGACCGCAGATCAGCCGGGAGGTTGGCGTCGATCGACGCCTGGGCGACCTGCAGGATCTCCGCATCGGTGCGAGCCGTCCGGTCACGTCCGGCCACGAGTGCGGCAGCGTCGGCTGCAGCCTGCAGCTTCGCGCGGTTCTTCACCATCAACGTGTAGTCGACCGTAAAGCCCACCGCCACGGCCAGCGGCAGGACGGTGATCCCGAACAGCACCGCGGTCGTGCCGCGCCGATCGTTCCAAAAGCGTGAAAAAAGCGACATGAGCCACCTCCTGTTGGACAGGACAGTGCAAGACGGGCTCCGCGTCAGAAAAGATGATTAATCCAATAAAATCAAAGCTTTAAAATGGATAGTTAACTCCCTAACGTTCCGCCACGGGTCGACAGACGGACACAATTGCCCCGAAATGGGACGCCTCAGGCGGTCCTGAAGGAGCGGGCCGGGTCGGACGAACGGGCATCCGCCAGCACCGTTTCGCCGGCGATGGTGCGCTGCCCCTCGCCGACCAACGGCAGAACCCCGTCGGGCAGATAGACATCGACCCGAGACCCGAACCGGATCAGCCCGAATCTGTCGCCCGTCGCCAGCGAATCCCCTTCCCGAACGAACGGCACGATCCGCCGCGCGATCAGGCCGGCGATCTGGACCACCCCGTACCGGCCCGCCACGGTCTCGATGATCAACGCATTGCGCTCGTTGTCCTCGCTCGCTTTGTCGAGTTCCGCGTTCAGGAACAGCCCCGGGCGATAGACGATCCGCGTGACACGCCCGGCCACTGGAGCCCGGTTGACATGGCAGTCAAACACATTCATGAAAATCGATATGCGAGTCAGCGGGGTATCGGACAGGCCCAGTTCGGCTGGCGGCACGCACGCGACGATCTGCGACACGCGGCCATCGGCCGGCGACACGACAAGCCCGTCGCGCACCGGCGTGGTCCTTGCGGGATCGCGGAAAAAATAGGCGCACCAGGCCGTGAGGATCGCCCCGATCCAGCCAAGCGGGCTCCAGATCCAGGCCAGAAGCACGGCCACAACGGCGAAAATCCCGACGAAGGGCCAGCCCTCGCGATTAATGGGGACGACCTGGCGGCGGATCGAGTTGAGGATTGACATGGTGTGTCCTTCGGCCGCCCGTCACGCGCTGCGTGTGCGGGCTGGATTGGATGAAACAGCTAGAGCACGACCGAAACCGGCCCGGCAGCGTCGTCGGCGGTACGGGCCCGCTTCAGCGTCTCGAGGGCCTCATCGGCCTCGCGCTGGCGGTTCCAAAGCGCCGCATAGATGCCGGAGCGGTCGAGCAACTCCTGGTGCGTGCCGCGTTCCGCGATGACGCCACGGTCGAGCACGATGATCTCGTCGGCATTGATCACGGTCGTCAGCCGATGCGCGATCACCAGCGTCGTGCGGCCACGGGAAATGCGCTCCAGCGCGTCCTGGATGTCCTTTTCGGTGAAGCTGTCCAGCGCCGAGGTCGCCTCGTCTAGCACGAGGATCGGCGGTCCCTTGAGGATCGTCCGGGCAATGGCGACGCGCTGCTTCTCACCGCCGGACAGTTTCAGGCCACGTTCGCCGACACTGGTCGCATAGCCCTCGGGCAGCGACTGGATGAATCGGTCGATCTGCGCCAGCGCAGCGGCCTCCTCAACCTCCGCCTGCGTCGCCTCCCAGCGCCCATACTGGATGTTGTAGCCGATCGTGTCGTTGAACAGGACCGTATCCTGCGGAACCATGCCGATGGCAGCGCGCAGCGACGCTTGCGTCACCCCTGCGATGTCCTGCCCGTCAATGAGGATGCGTCCGGACTGCGGTTCGTAGAAGCGGAACAGCAACCGCGAAATCGTCGACTTGCCGGCGCCGGACGGGCCGACGATGGCCACGGTGCGCCCCGCCGGAACCTCGAAGCTGACGCCCTTGAGGATCGGACGCTCCGGAACATAGGAAAAGCGCACATCCTCGAACCGCACGGTACCGGCTTCGACCCGCAGGGCGGGTGCGCCCGGACTGTCGGCAATCTCAGGCGAGCGCGCCAGGATGTCGAACATCTGCTCGATATCCGTGACCGCCTGCTTGATCTCCCGGTAGACCATGCCCATGAAGTTCAGCGGCTGATAGAGCTGGATCAGCATGGCGTTGATCATCACGAGGTCGCCCAGCGTGTGGCGCCCTTCGCGGATCCCGATCACCACCATGACCATGCAGATGGTCAGGCCGGCCGTGAAGATGATCGCCTGCCCGGCGTTCAGCACGGCCAAAGACACATAGGCCTTCACGCTGGCGCTCTCGTAGCGCTCCATGGACCGGTCATAGCGCTGCGCCTCGCGGCCTTCGGAGCAGAAATACTTCACCGTCTCGAAGTTAAGCAGGCTGTCGACCGCCTTGGTGTTGGCGTCGGTATCGGACTCGTTCATCCGCCGCCGGATGCCGATGCGCCACTCCGTCGCCTTGGTGGTGTAGAGCATGTAGGCCGCGATCATCGCCACCGTGACCATCGCGTAGCGCCAGTCGAACTGCCACAGCAGCACGCCAAGGATCAGGGCAAACTCCACGATCGTCGGCAGGCCCGTGAGCATGACCATGCGCACGATCGTCTCGATGCCGTTGCGGCCACGCTCGAGCACCCGCGTCAGACCACCGGTCTTCTTTTCCAGATGAAACCGCAGCGAGAGCCGATGCATGTGATCGAAGACCTCGATCGCCAGCCGGCGCACCGCATGCAGCGAAACCTTGGCAAAGAGGGCATCGCGCCATTGCGTGAGCAAGGCCATGACCGCGCGGGCAGCACCATAGATCAGGGTCAGCGCAATGGGCGCCGCCGCCAGCGCCGCGATCGGCACCTGCCCCTGGTCCTGCGGCACGAGGCTGTCCGTCACCCATGTGAAGGTGAACGGTACCGCGATTGTCACGAGCTTGGCCGCCAGCAGCAGCACTGTCGCCCACAGGATCCGGGCGCGCAGATCGGCGCGGTCCGACGGCCACATGTAAGGCCACAGCCCGCGAATCGTCGACGTCAACGCTCCCTTGTCGGCGCTGACGCGCGACCGCTCCGGCTGGCCTTGCGCGGGTCCGGGCGCATGATGGTGGGACGGCGGCATTGGGGCGTTCATGAGGCGTAACCGGTCAGGCGCGGTCCCCCGATGATCGGGGACATGACCGCTATATAGAACCTGTCATGTGGTCTTGCACCCAGCGAGTTGCCCCGCCAAGGCGCGTCAGGGCTGTTGCTCCGTCGGCAGCACGAAGACCTGCCCCGGATAGATGAGGTTCGGTTCCCGGATCTGGGGTGCGTTGGCCGTATAAATCACCGTATAGCGCTGGCCGTCGCCATAAATGCGCTTGCTAATGCGCCACAGGCTGTCGCCGCGGATGACGGAGGCCGTCCGGATCTCGGCCACGACGGCATCTGCAGGAGGATTGGGGGCCGGACCTGGCTGCACCGCCGCGGCAACTGGCGGAGTCGGCTCGGGCGCGACCGGAGGGCGGGTCGGCGGCGCCGGAGCGGCCTGCTGCTGCGCAGGGCCTGGCGCGACAGCCCCTGCTGCCGGGGCGGCCAGCGCGGCCACGGCCCGACGGGCGAACTCGAACGGCACTTCGGCCCGCGACAGCACCCGACCGCTCGCCAACTCCACATCGTCGGCACGAACGCGATAGCTGCCCGGCGCGACGCCCCGCTGGATGGTGAAGCTCCAGCGCCCGTCCGGGGACGCAGTAGCGGTCGCCAGATACGTATCGTTGAGGTAGAGCCGGACATGAGCCCCCGGCGCTGCGCTGCCGGTGGCATAGAGCCGCGATGGGCCTCTAGGCGCCGTAGCTGCAATTCCGACGCGCGGCCGAGGCGAGCCGCAGCGCGGGCTCGCTTCCGGCTGCGGCGAAGGTTCCGGTGCCAAGCCGGCGAGGGGGGCGCAATGACGGCGGCGGCAGCCAGAGCACCACGGCGGCGCCGCAGTGCAAGTATGGCCGTGCTCAGCGCGTGCAAACGCTGGGCGTCCGAGGCGGGGATGCAACCCGAGCCAAGACGCCTAAGAGCTGGGTACCCAAGGGCAAGCTGGCGGGATATGACGC
>JBEIIL010000154.1:0-7670 GCA_040380755.1 Methylobacteriaceae bacterium
GGCCACGCCATCGAGGTGGGGGACCCGCTGGACCTCGCGCTCGGCAAAGAAGGCGTGGCGCAGTGCCTTGGCCTGATCCGATCCAACGAGGTCCAGGAACGTCGCCCGTTCTTTTGCCATTCCGGCCTCGAACGGCAGGGTCGCAGCGGCCACCACGGCCTCGGCGGCGCGCACCGGCGACATCTGTCCGCGGGCGCGGGCCTTGACGGCCGCCAGGGCCTTGTCGACGGCGGCAGGATCGAGGGGCGGCACCGGCAGGGCGCCGGTCCGCCGCGGCGGATGCCCGATCAGGCTGCGGGCATGGGCCACCGCAGCTGTTCGCAAGTCGCCCTCTGCCACCGCGTCGGCAAGGCCGAGCCGGACCGCCTCCGCGGCCTTCACCTGCCGGCCGGAGGTGACGAGGTCGATTGCCGCCGCAAGACCGGCGAGGCGCGGCGTGCGCTGGGTTCCCCCGGCACCGGGAACGATGCCGAGCTTGACCTCCGGAAGACCGATGACGGCTCCCGGCGCCATGATGCGGGCATGGCAGGCCAGTGCCACCTCGAACCCGCCGCCGAGCGCGGTGCCGTGGATGGCCGCGACGACGGGTTTGTCGGCGGCCTCGATCTCCGCAAGCACGGCCGGCAGTAGCGGCGGCGCCATCGGCTTGCCGAATTCGCGAATGTCGGCGCCGGCAAAAAAAGTGCGGCCCTCGCAGGCGATCACGATCGCGGCGACGGCGGGGTCGGCCAGCGCCTGCACGAGGGCCGCGGCCAGCCCGGCGCGCACCGCCTGCGACAGGGCGTTGACCGGCGGGTTGTCGGTGAGCACCAGGGCGACATTGCCGTCGCGGACGAGGGTCACAGGGGTTGCTTCAGCCATCACACATCCTCTCTGGCCGCCGGCTTGTGGCGGTCGGTCAGCGCTGCTGGCAGCAGGGCTGCCATGGTCAGCGCCGGCGCTCGGCGGCGCCGCGCAGGCGGCCGACGATTCCGGTGGGGAAGAAATACACGCTCAGTACGAACAGGACACCGAGCCATAGCAGCCAGCGATCCGGATCCAGCAGGCGCGACAGCACCGGGATGGCCTCGGTCGCCTTGGCGGCAATGCCCATGAGCTTCTGCAGGTAGTTCTGGGCGATCACGAACAGGGTCGCGCCGATCACCGAGCCATAGAGCGTCCCCATCCCGCCGATCACGACCATCAGCAGGATGTCGACCATGATGGTGAAGGACAGCGTCGTGTCCGGCCCGGTATAGCGCAGCCACAGCGCGTAGAGGCCGCCGGCCAGCACCGCGACCGCGGCGGCGACACAGTTCGCCCCGGTGCGATACCAGACCGTGCGATAGCCCAGCGCCTCGGCGCGAAAGTCGTTCTCGCGGATGGCCTGCAGCACGCGGCCGAAGGGCGAGTTAACGACGCGCAGCAGCACCAGGAACAGCACCAGTGCCGCAACGAAGACGAGATAATAGGCGAGGATCCGCCCGGTGATGTCGACGCCCAGGACCGGCTCGGCCAGGAGCCTTGTGCCCGGCCGCAGGATCTCGGGCACGCGGAAGCTGCGGCCATCCTCGCCGCCGGTGATGTCGGACAGCTGCGACGCCAGAACCGCGAAGGCAGATGCCACCGCCAGCGTGATCATGGCGTAGAAGATCGCCCGCACCCGCAGCGAGAACAGGCCGATCACCAAAGCGAGCGCGACGCCGAGCAGCAGAGCCAGGAGCCATCCTGCCAGCGCCGCCGGCCAGGTTGCGCCCCAGGCGTTGAGCGCCAGCCCGACGCCGTAGCCGCCGATTCCGAAGAACATCGTGTGGGCGAAGGAGACGATGCCGGTGTAGCCAATCAGCAGGTCGTAGCTCGCCACCAGCACGATGAAGACGCAGATCTTGGCGGCCGTGTTGATCGGCTGCGCGCCGCCAAACAGGAACGGCGTGAAGGCGAGGCCGATCAGGATGGCGAGCAGCACCGCCGTGAGCAGGGGGCTGCGCGGCCGGTCGCCTGACAAAATGCGGTCCAGCATCGGCGTCACCGCTTGGCCACGGGCCAGAGGCCGTTGGGGCGCACCATCAGCACGGCCACCATCAGCACGATGTTGGAGACGAGCGCGAATTTGGGGGCGAGGTAGCCGGTGTAGTTCGCCGTCAGCGCCACCAGCAGCGCGCCGATGAAACAGCCACCGACCGATCCCAGCCCGCCGATGATGATGACGATGAACACCAGCACCATCACCTCGGCGCCGATATCGGCGGTCAGGGTCTCGCGGTAGAGCGCCCAGAGCGTGCCGCCGAGGCCGGCAAGCGCCGAGCCGGCGACGAACACGGCGACGAACAGGCGGCGGATGCGGTAGCCCAGCGCCTCGACCATCTCGCCATTCTCGACGCCGGCGCGGATCAGCAGGCCGAGCCGGGTGCGGTTGAGGACCAGCAGCATGGCGGCGAGAACGGAGAGCCCGACGACAACCGCCAGCAGGCGGAACTTCTCGACAGCGATGTCGCCGAACAGCACCGCGCCGCGCAGTCCCGCCGGGAGCGGCATGGGCTTCTGATCGGCGCCCCAGACGACGCGGATGAGCTGTTCGGCCACGATCAGCCCGCCCATGGTGATGAGGATCTGCTTCAGGTGCTGGCCATAGACGGGCCGGACGATGACGCGTTCGAAGGCGAGGCCAAGCACGCCCGTCACCGCCATGGCGGCCAGCGCCGCGACCAGCAGGGCGGCGAGGTTCCAGCCCAGCGCGTCGGTCTGGATCCAGCCTGCCAGCGGGCCGAGGGCCGACAGCGCCACATAGGCGCCGACCGCGATGAAGGCGCCGTGGCCGAAATTGAGCACGTCCATCAGGCCGAAGATCAGGGTCAGTCCGCTGGCGATGACGAAGATCATCATGCCCATGGCGAGGCCGGCGACCGTCAGCGTGATCCAGCTGTTGGTGCTGCCGACAAGCGGTAGCGCCACAAGCGCGAGCAGCGGCACGAGCACCAGCGGCACGGCGTCGAAACGGCGGCCGGGGACGGCGGCAGTGACGGGAGCCGGCGGTGCTACAGGAGGCGCGGTCTTGGTCACGCGTGAGGCTCCAGGCTGAGGCCGAGCAGGCGGCCCTGCAGCGCGGTATCGGCGGCGAGCGCCGCCATCGGGCCGGCGTGGACGATGCGACCGTCGTCCATGACCACGGCGTGGTCACCCAGCGCCGAGGCGAAACGGACATTCTGCTCGACCAGCAGAATGGTAGTGTCGGAGCGCTTCAGCTCGCGGAAGGCGCGGATCATGTTCTCGATGATGGCGGGCGCGATGCCCTTGGTGGGCTCGTCGACGAGGATCAGGCGGCGCGGCTCCACCACGGCGCGGGCGATCGACAGCATCTGCTTCTGTCCACCCGACAGGACACCTGCGGGTTGCTGCCAGAAGGTCTTGAGCGCCGGGAAGAAGCCGAAGATCCAGTCCAGGCGGCCGGAATCGGGCGGGCCCGAGCGTGCCGCCAGCAGCATGTTTTCGCGCACCGTCAGGTCGGCAAAGATGCCCATGGTCTCGGGCACATAGGCGATGCCGGCGCGGGCGATGTCGGGCGTGCCCAGCGCCGTGATGGGGCGGCCGTCGAAGGTGAGCGTTCCCGCAGACGCACGCCACAGGCCCATGATCGTGCGCAGCGTCGTGGTCTTGCCGGCGCCGTTGCGCCCGAGCAGGACGGTGACGCCGCCCGCCGGCACAGCGAAGTCGACGCCCTGCAGGATGTGGTAGCGGCCGATATGGGTGTGGACGCCGGACAGCGTCAGCAATGGCTCAGCCAAGGGCAGCCTCCGCCGGCGCGGCAACGCCCAGATAGGCCTCCTGCACGATCGGCGAGGCGATCACCTCGGCCGGCTCGCCATCGGCGACCAGGCGGCCATTGTGCAGCACGACGATCCTGTCGGCGAGGCTGCGGACGACGTCCATCTTGTGCTCGACCAGCAGGATGGTGCGGTCGCCGCGGGCCTTCAGCCGGCGGATGAGATCGAGCACGACCGGCACCTCGTCCACCGACATGCCCGCCGTGGGCTCGTCGAACATCATCACCTGCGGCTCCAGGGCCATCATCACGGCGACCTCGAGCTTGCGCTGGTCGCCATGCGGCAGGGTGGCGGCCATGACGCCGCTGACCGGCGCCATCGCCACCTCCTCGAGGATCTGCTCGGCCCGGTCGATCCAGTCCGACCGCCGTCGCCACTGCGACCAGAGATTGCCGCCACCTCCGGCCTGGGCCTGCACGGCGAGGCGGACATTCTCCTGGACGGTCAGGCCCGGGAACAGGTTGGTGAGCTGGAAGGCGCGTCCCATGCCGCGACGCGTGCGTGCCGCCGGACCCAGCCCGGTGACATCGGACCCGTCCAGCAGGACGCGGCCGGCGGAGGCCCTGAGTTGGCCAGAGACCAAGTTGAAATAGGTCGTCTTGCCGGCGCCGTTGGGCCCGACAATCGCCGTCAGCGTGCCACGCTCGAAGCTGCAGCTCACGGCGTCGACGGCGACGTGACCGCCGAACCGGACGGTCAGGTCGCGCGTCTCGAGGACCGTGTGGGTCATGGCGCGGGGACCGGAGGCGGCCGCGGCCCGCCGGGGACCGCGGCCTCGCATCAGCGCTTGTTGCGGATCGGCAGCGGCATTGCCGCGGCGGGAATCGTCGCCACCAGTTCGAGCAGGTCGGTATCGGTGGCGCCCTGCTTGATGCGCCAGTGATACATGTCCTGCAGCGCCTGGTGGTCCTCCTTGCGGAATGTCATGGTGCCCTTCGGGGTCTCGAAGCTCAGGCCCTCGAACGCGGCAATCAGCTTCTCCGTGTCGGTGGAGCCTGCCTTTTCGAGGCCTGCGACGACAGCCGCGGCGGCGGCGAAGCCG
Organism: Methylobacteriaceae bacterium; assembly: GCA_040380755.1. GTDB lineage: Bacteria > Pseudomonadota > Alphaproteobacteria > Rhizobiales > Beijerinckiaceae > Alsobacter. The sequence goes on from JBEIIL010000154.1 coordinate 4,843, forward strand.
CCTGCGACGAAGAAGTCCGGCGGCGCGTTGAAGCGCTTCTGGTACTCGGCCTTGAGCCAGTCGTTCTGGGCGTTCTTGGGGAACGCGTAATAGTAGTAGATGCCGCCCTCGGCGCCGGCGAACCCCTTCCAGCCGGCCATCACCGGTAGCAGATTGCCACCTGGTGCGAGCCCGATGCCGAAGCGCTCCGGCTTCATGTCGACGAACTTGGCGATGGGGTGGGCGCCGGCCCAGATGAACGCGATAAATTTCTTGCCGGGCTTGTCCTTCAGGCCGTTGAACAGGCGCTCGGCGAAGGGTGTGAAGTCGGCCGTATTGCCGGCGGCGTATTCCTCGGCCACCACCTTCGCGTTCGGCCGGACTCCGGCGAGGGCGGCCTTGAAGGCGGCGACACCGTCGCGCCCGAAGGCGGTATCGAGTGCCATCATGCCAATGGACACGTCGCCCTCCGGCACGGCGGCGGCCGAAGCCAGCGCGTCCTGGTAGGAGCTGCGGCCGGTGCGGAAGATGTAGCGGTTCCACTTTTCGCCGGTGATCGAATCGGCCACCGCAGGCTCGACGATCAGCACCTTCTTCATCTCCTCGGCGACCGGCAGCATGGCGAGCGCGATCGGTGAGCCGGATGTGCCGACGGCGATGTCGGCCTTGTCGTCGGCATAGCATTCCTCGAGCAGCGCCTTGCCGCGGTCCGGCTTCAGCTGGTCGTCCTTGACGATGACTTTCAGGCTGTCGGCGCCGATCTTCATCGTTCCCTTGGTCAGATACTCGAGGCCCATCATGAACCCGGCCTCGGTTTGCTTGGCGTAGGCCTCGAGCGGGCCGGTCTTCCCGGCGAGCAGGCAGACCGTGATGTCCTTGGCGGCGGCAGCCGTGCTGCCGAGCGCGACGGCCAATGCGGCCGAGGCCAGCGCCTGGCCGGCATGGATCTTGATCATGGGCCGTTCTCCCGTCGTCACGTTGGCCGGGACGCATGCGGCCCCGTCGCGGCGCAGTGTGGACCGGATCGACAGCCGATTGGGAGAGGGAAAGGGATTATCGCCCGAGGTTTTTCGCCTGTGTCGATGTGACGACAGGCTTGAAGCGCGGCACAGGATCGCGTATTGACCTCGCCTCGAAGGGCGCGTGGGCCACACGCCACGTCACTGGCTCTGTGCCGGATGCCCGCCGAATTTCTTTCCAGGTCGCGCGCGCGGCCACCGAAGCGAGACTGGACCGATGAAGATCCGCAATTCCCTGAAGTCGCTGCGCGACCGTCACCGCGACAACCAGATCGTGCGCCGCAAGGGCCGCGTCTACATCATCAACAAGACCCAGAAGCGCTACAAGGCGCGTCAGGGCTGAGCAGCCGGAGTCGCGAGGCTCCGATCTCGAAAAGGTGAGGGGGCGTCCGGCCGTGGGCGCCCCTTTCGCATGAGCCGGCCTTTGACAGCGCCGCGATGCTCCCTAAACTCAGCGGCATGGTTCATCGCTCATCGCTCATCATCGCTGGCCTCGCCACGCTCGCGGCGCTTCCAGCCCTTGCCCAGACTGCGCCGGCTCCTCCGGGGCCGCGGGGTTCGAAGCCGCCCGGCAAGGAGCTGCCGCCGCCACCGCCGCGGGCCGCCACCCTCGACGACCTGTTCGAGCGGCTGGTGCGGACGAAGGATGAGAGCGAGGCCAAAGGCATCACGGCCAGCATCCAGCGCCGGTGGCTCCGGTCAGGCAGCGATACGGCCGACGTGCTGATGAGCCGCGCGATGCAGGCGGTCGAGGCGAAGGACCAGGCGCTGGCGATCGAGATTCTCGACCGTGTGGTCGTGCTCCAGCCCGAATGGGCGGAGGGGTGGAACAAGCGCGCGACGGTGTTCTACATGCTGGGGGACGTCACCCGCTCCATGGCCGACATCCGCGAGACATTGGCACGTGAGCCGCGCCATTACGGCGCCCTGGCCGGCCTGGGCATCATCCTGCAGTCGAACGGCGACCGGAAGGCTGCCTATGACGTGTTTCGCAAGGCGCTTGCCCTCAACCCGTTCCTGAACGACGTCAAGCAGCAGGTCCAGCGCCTCGAATCGGAACTGGGCGACAAGGATATCTGATGTCGGACATTCGCCCCGTGGCTCGGCAGAAATCCTGACGACAAGCCGCCTGCGGATGCCCAGACGATCTGGCGAGCCTCAGGACTGGTTGCCCCCCGGCCCGACGAACGCGATCCGCAGCATGTTGGTGGCGCCCGGCGTGCCGAACGGCACCCCGGCGACGATGATGATGCGCTGGCCGGCGCCGGCGAAGTCCTCGGTGAAGGCGAGCTGGCAGGCGCGGTCCGTCATGTCGGTGATGTCCCGGGCGTCGGCGGTGACGAGTGCGTGGACGCCCCAGACCAGCGCCAGGCGGCGGGCGGTGTCGACCTTTGGCGTGAGGGCGAGGATCGGCGAATGCGGCCGTTCGCGGGCGATCCGCAGGCCCGTCGAGCCGGACGAGGTCCAGGCGACGATGGCCTTGAGGTCGAGCGTCTCCGCCACGTCGCGTGCGGCGACGGCGATGGCATCGGCCCCGGTGGGCTCCGGGGCGGCGCGTTGGGCGGTGATGATGGCGCGGTAGACCTGGTCGCGCTCCACCTCCTCGGCGATGCGGTTCATGGTCGCGACCGCCTCGACCGGATACTGGCCAGCCGCCGATTCGGCCGACAGCATGACGGCGTCGGCACCTTCGAACACGGCGGTGGCGACATCCGACACCTCGGCGCGCGTCGGAACCGGCGCGGTGATCATCGATTCCAGCATCTGGGTGGCGACGACGACCGGCTTGCCCAGCCGGCGGGCCTGGCGGGTGATGCGCTTTTGCAGCCC
>JBEIIL010000155.1:0-7631 GCA_040380755.1 Methylobacteriaceae bacterium
TCGACCTACGCCACCTGGTGGATTCGTCAGGCGATCACCCGTTCGATCGCCGATCAGGCGCGCACCATCCGTATTCCCGTGCACATGATCGAGACGATCAACAAGATCGTCCGCACCTCGCGCCAGATGCTGCACGAGATCGGCCGCGAGCCGACCCCCGAGGAGCTGGCCGAGAATCTCGCCATGCCGCTCGAGAAGGTCCGCAAGGTGCTGAAGATCGCCAAGGAGCCGATCAGCCTCGAGACGCCCATCGGCGACGAGGAGGACAGCCATCTGGGCGACTTCATCGAGGACAAGAACGCCATCCTGCCCATCGATGCGGCGATCCAGTCCAACCTGCGCGAGACCACGACCCGCGTGCTCGCCTCGCTCACCCCGCGCGAGGAGCGCGTGCTGCGCATGCGCTTCGGCATCGGCATGAACACCGACCACACGCTCGAGGAGGTCGGCCAGCAGTTCTCGGTGACCCGCGAGCGCATCCGCCAGATCGAGGCCAAGGCGCTGCGCAAGCTCAAGCACCCGAGCCGGTCACGCAAGCTGCGCAGCTTCCTGGATAACTGAGGCGAGACGGTCTGGGACGACGGTCGGCGGGGGCGTGCCCCGCTGGTAGGGGTGAAGGAGCAGTCGGAGATCGACCGCTATCCTGTCAACAGTCCCAACCCCCGCCCTACGCCCCTTCAACAATGCGAATTTCGCGCTCCGCGCCGTCGCCCAGCGCGGCAAGGGCGGCCTGGTAGGCGGGGCTGTCATGGGTCGCAATGGCCTGCTCGACGCTGTCAAACATGATGACGACCGTGCGCTGCATCAGCCCGGCCTCGTAGACCTGCGCCGGCATGCCGCGGACCAGGAACGTCCCGCCGCCGGCCGTCACGGCCGGGCCGGCGAGCACCGCATAGGCGGCGAGCGCCTCCGGCTTGCTCACGGAACGGTAGGTGGAGATCCAATAGGCCTTCTTCATCGCGATTCTCCCTCACTGGCTGGCGGCCAGATTAGGCCGGACCGCGCGCCGTGTCGCGTCGCACGGTTGCGCGGCCGGCGCGCCGATGCCCGGAATCATCCGGCGGTAGCCCGTTGAAATCGCGCGGGCAGGATGACTAAGTGCGAAGAAAAAGGAGGCTCGGAATGCGTGGTCTGTGGATATGCGCCCTTGCGGTGGGCGTGTGGGCCGGCGCCGCGCGCGCCGACGGCCCCTTGCCGTCGATCATCACGCCCCGTGACCAGCAGCGCCTCGCGGCCTTCGACCAGACCCGCCAGGCGGCGCTTGCGGCGGCGCGGGAGGGTGGCTCAAGGCCGGATGTCGCGGTGCTGGAGACGGTGCTGGGCGGCCAGGAGCGGCCGTTCGGCGACGGCTTCGACCTGTCTGGTGACTGGCGCTGCCGCGTCCTGAAGCTCGGGCGGGAGGTCCCGCTCGTGGTCTATGGCTGGTTCAGGTGCCGGGTCACCGACGACGGCTCAGGATGGCGCCTCGTGAAGACCAGCGGATCACAGCGGACGTCCGGCCGGTTCTACACCCTCGGCGACACCCGCCTCGTCTATCTGGGAGCCATGCACCTTGGGCCCGAAACGGCCACGCCGTATGGCGCCGATCGCCAGCGCGACCAGGTGGCGATCGCGGTGCGTCCGGACGCAGACCGGGTGCGCCTCGAGTTCCCTTCGCCCGAATACGACTCGATGTTCGATATTCTGGACATGCGCCGCTAAAGGATCCACGGCGGTCACGCCGGACCGGGGAGCCATGGACTGCCATGTCCACGACGAAACCGGGGCAGGGATGTCGACGCCCGACCGGTCCTGCCATCGGCGGCCGCGAAGATGAGGCCACGGCACCACTGCACCGTGCCGCCGCAGGCATGGCCGACCAGATTGGCGAGCGCGCTGGTGCCGATCGCCACATGGGCCGAGCTGACCCCGACTCCATAGACCAGCAACGGGACCGCCAGCACCGGCCCGCCCCCGCCCACGAGGGCGAGGATGAAGCCGACAAGGGCGCCGGACAGGCTGGAGAGGAGATCCGTCATCGCCGGTGTCCGGTCAATGGGCCGGCGCAGCGGTGCGACGGTTCCACGGTGCCAGCGCGAGGAGGCGTGCCATGCCGCAGAAGCCCGTCACACCCGCGAGGATCAGGCCGGCACCGACCAGTCCCGACACGACATGGAACCCGGGATGCACGAGCATGCCCAGCGCATAGCCGGCGACGACCAGCGAGCCGGCGCCGATCTGCACCTGCCGCATGATCTCGATGGGCTGGCGCGGGTCCTTGCGGGTCGGAAGCCCGGCATCGCGCCACGCCTCGATGCCGCCCTCCAGGATATACGCCGTCGCGCCCGGCACCGTGGCGGCCAGCCGTGCCGCATTGGCCATCGTCCGGTTGCCGCTGCGGCAATAGAAGATCACCGCGCCTTCGTCCTTCGGCGGCTTCGCCTCGAGACCCGACAGCGCATGATGGCGTGCGCCGGGAATGCTCTCGCGGCGGACTTCATCCATCTCGCGGATATCCACGAGCGTGGCGCCCTTGGTCACGAGGTCGCGGGCTTCGGCGGGGGAGAGATGCTTGATCGACATGGCGTGGTCCTTTCAGGATGGCCTGGGTCTCAGGCCTTGCGGCAATAGAGCCGATAGAGTTCGGCCATCAGGTCGCGGATGCGGCCGTCGGCGATGCGATACCAAAGCGTTTGTTTGTCCCGGCGGAAGGCCAGCAGCCCCTCGTCCCGCATCTTGGCGAGATGCTGGGACAGGGCCGACTGGCTGATCCCGACACGGGCCACCAGCGTGCCGACGGTCGCCTCGCCCTCCATCAGCAGGCAGAGGATCTGCAGCCGCCGCGCATTGGCGATGGCGCGCAGAACGTCCGCCACCTCCATGGCGTTGGCCTCGAATTCAGCGGCTTCAAGCGGGGGAGCAGGAGCGTTCATCAGCGTTCTCTAAATCAGTGATTGCTTAATTAGAGAGTGCTGATATGAATGTCAACAGTGTTCTCGAAAGGACCTCCCGATGACCGACCGGACCCAGCCCCAACCCCTCATCCACGCCTTCTTCGACGAGGCGACCAACACGGTGAGCTATCTTGTGGCCGACCCCGTGACACGGGACGCCGCCGTCATCGATCCGGTGCTCGACTATGATCCCAACGCGGGCGAGGTCGACACGCGCTCGGTGGAGGCGATCCTCGCCAGGGCCAGCGCGGACGGCCTGCGCATCGTCTGGACGCTGGAGACCCACGCCCATGCCGATCATCTCTCCGGCTCGCCCTACATCAAGGCCAAGACCGGCGCACGGATCGGCATTGGCGAGCACATCGTGGATGTCCAGCGCATCTTCCGTCCCGTCTTCAACGCGACCGACCTCAAGACCGACGGCAGCGATTTCGACCACCTGTTCGTCGACGGCGAGCGCTTCGCCATCGGCGGGCTGTCAGCGGAGGTCCTGCACACGCCCGGCCACACGCCCGCCGACATCGTCTACCGCATCGACGATGCCGCCTTTGTCGGCGATACGCTGTTCATGCCCGACTACGGCACGGCCCGGGCCGATTTTCCCGGCGGCGATGCGCGCACGCTCTACCGCTCGATCCAGCGCGTGCTGGCGCTGCCGCCCGAGACGCGGCTGTTCATGTGCCACGACTACAAGGCGCCCGGGCGCGATCACTACGCCTGGGAGACGACAGTCGCTGCGCAACGGACGCAGAACGTGCACGTCAAGGAGGGCATCGCCGAGACCGCCTTCGTCACCATGCGCGAGGCCCGCGACGCCAAGCTGGCCGTGCCGCGCCTGCTGCTGCCCTCGATCCAGACCAACATCCGCGCCGGCCGCTTCCCCACGGCCGAAGCCAACGGCGTGCACTATCTGCGCATCCCCGTGAAGGCGAAGGGCGACGGCGCCGCGCTGGCCATCGCGGCACCCTGAGCGCCAGAGAGGGTTCGCGCGACACAAGGTCAATGAGAATAGGTATTTTTTCCTTGACAATCGCTCCCACCCATGACAGCCTCCACCCCGTCCCGCACCAGCAGGGTGTCCCACACGGGACACCCTGCGGGGCTCCGGTCCCGTCAGGCCGGGGTGGTGCGGGGGCGGTGGCCGCGTGGCGGGGACTGACGATCCCGGCCTTGCGGTAACGGCCCGGATGGTCAGGCCCGGCGCATCACGCGCAGCGCCTGGCACGGGCAAGCGTTGCCATCGAGCAGGGACCGCGGGGCCGGAGACGGCCTCGGGAGCCCGACCTTCCCGTTCCCGATCCCGACCCGGGGTCGCGAACGCCCCGCGGTCCCGCCTCCCGGCGAACCGTGCACCCCCGCGCCGGATGGCGGCGGGGTTGCCGGCGCGTCCACCGTCGCGGCGGGCCTGCCCAGGGTCCCCTCCCCGGCCAAAATGCCCTATGAAGCCCCTGCGGCCGCCTTGGCCGCGCGGGTCTCCGGCATGGCCTCCTCCTGGCGCGACTTCTTCGACGGCGATCATGCGATCTACGTCAACGACCGGCACCGGCTGCTGCACGACCGGATCGTCACAAGCGACATCACCGCGCTGGTGCGCGAGCTGGCGCCCGGCACGCCGGCGGTGCTCGATTTCGGCTGCGGCGAGGCCAGCGAGGCCGCCGTCCTGGCCGCGGCCTGCGGCCGGCTGGTGCTGTCCGATGCTGCGCCTGCGGTGCTCGCCCGGGTCCGCGCCCGCTTCGAGGGTCACCCGGTGATCACCGTCGCGGCGCCCGACGACGTCCGCGCCCTGCCGGCCGGCAGCCTCGACGTGGTGGTCGTCAACTCGCTGCTGCAATACCTGTCGCGCACCGAGCTGCAGGACTGGCTCGACACCTTCCGGTTGCTGCTGCGGCCCGGCGGCCGGCTGGTGCTGGGTGACGTCGTGCCGCCCGACATCGGCCCCCTCACCGATGCGGCAGCGCTGCTGCGCTTCGGCTTCGAGGGCGGGTTCCTGGTCGCCGCCTGCGTCGGGCTGGTCCGCACCGCCCTGTCGGACTACCGCAAATTGCGCCGCGACCTGGGCCTTTCCACCTACACGGAGGCCGACATCCTCGCGATGATGGAGGCGGCCGGCTTCGCCGCCACCCGGCACCGGCCGAACATCGGCCACAACCAGGCCCGCATGACCCTCGTCGGCACCCGCGAGCCTGATTGAGGACGCGCCGGCCAACGAGCCGCGTCAGGTCTGCCGGCCAGCCTGCCGATCGAAGGTCCACCAGCGGTTGGCGGCGAAGCTCCACAGCATCACCAGCAGCGTCGTCAGCACCTGCGCCGGCAGGTAGGGGAGGCCGAGCCGGCCGGTCAGCCCCGCCATGGCGAGCCCGGTGAGCCCGAAGCCGACCGCCGCCACTACGGCGAAGCGCCAGCCCGCCTCGGCATGCGGCCGGTCGCTGGCGAACGCATAGCGGCGGTTGAGCCCGTAGGAGACGATCCCGCCCAGCAGATAACCCGCCAGCGTCGCCGGCACCGGCCCGGCGCCCGCCAGCTCGACGAGGCCCACCAGCGTGCCGTAATGCACCACCGCCGCCGCCACGCCGACCAGCGCGAAGGCGGAGACCTGGCGGTGCAGACGGGGGGGACCGGAGGGTGTCATGCCGGCTTGTCCCCTGCCCGAAGGGGCCCGGTCAACCACTTGGGCCTCCATCCCCTTCCCTCCCTGCCGATTCTCGTCTAAGGACACCCGACTTTCGGCGGGAAGTTTCACGAGGCGTCCCCGCCCGAAACCTGATCCGGGTTCTCGCGAGGACGCGCTCCGGCCGATCGATGGCCGCCGGCGCGGCCTTTTTTTATGCGCGGGCGCGGGGCGCTGGCCCCCGCGGCGCACAAGTCTTGGGGGTCCCATGCCGAAGCGCACCGACATCGCCACGATCCTGATCATCGGCGCCGGGCCGATCGTCATCGGCCAGGCGTGCGAGTTCGACTATTCGGGCACCCAGGCGGTGAAGGCGCTGAAGGAGGAGGGCTACCGGGTCGTGCTGGTGAACTCCAACCCGGCCACGATCATGACCGACCCCGACCTCGCCGATCGCACCTATGTGGAGCCCATCACCCCCGAGATCGTCGCCAAGATCATCGAGAAGGAGCGCTACGCCGTCTCCGGCGGCTTCGCGCTGCTGCCCACCATGGGCGGCCAGACGGCGCTCAACTGCGCCCTGTCGCTGAAGAAGATGGGTGTGCTCGAGGCCTTCGACGTCGAGATGATCGGCGCCACGGCGCATGCCATCGACAAGGCCGAGGACCGCGAGCTGTTCCGCGACGCGATGACCAAGATCGGCCTCGACACGCCGCGCTCGCACCAGATCAAGACGCTGGCGGGCGCCCTTGACGCGCTGGTCGATATCGGCCTGCCGGCCATCATCCGTCCGTCCTTCACCATGGGCGGCACCGGCGGCGGCATCGCCTACAACAAGGCCGAGTTCATCGACATCGTCGAGCGCGGCATCGATGCCTCGCCCACCTCCGAGGTGCTGGTCGAGGAGAGCGTGCTCGGCTGGAAGGAGTTCGAGATGGAGGTCGTCCGCGACAAGGCGGACAACTGCATCATCGTCTGCTCCATCGAGAACATCGACCCGATGGGCGTCCACACCGGCGATTCGATCACCATCGCGCCGGCGCTGACGCTCACCGACAAGGAATACCAGCGCATGCGCGACGCCTCGCTGGCGGTGCTGCGCGAGATCGGCGTCGAGACCGGCGGCTCCAACGTCCAGTTCGCGGTCGATCCCGACACCGGCCGCATGATCGTCATCGAGATGAACCCGCGGGTGTCGCGCTCCTCGGCGCTGGCCTCCAAGGCCACCGGCTTCCCCATCGCCCGCGTCGCCGCCAAGCTGGCGGTCGGCTACACGCTGGACGAGATCGCCAACGACATCACCGGCGGCGCCACCCCGGCCTCGTTCGAGCCGACCATCGACTACGTCGTCACCAAGATCCCCCGCTTCGCCTTCGAGAAGTTTCCGGGCGCCGAGCACACGCTGACCACCTCGATGAAGTCGGTCGGCGAGGCCATGGCGATCGGCCGCACCTTCCAGGAATCGCTGCAGAAGGCGCTGCGCTCGCTGGAGACCGGCCTCACCGGCCTCGACGAGATCGAGATCGAAGGCCTCGGCCAGGGCGACGACAAGAACGCCATCCGCGCCGCGCTCGGTACGCCGACACCCGACCGCCTGCTCAAGGTCGTGCAGGCCATGCGGCTGGGCTTCGACGTCGAGCAGGTCTACCAGGCCTGCAAGATCGACCGCTGGTTCCTCGAGCAGCTCGCCGCCATCGTCGCCACCGAGGAGCGCGTCCGCGCCCATGGCCTGCCGACCACCCCCGGCGCCTTCCGCGGCCTCAAGGCCATGGGCTTCGCCGACGCCAGGCTCGCAGTGCTGGCCAAGCTCTCCGAGGCCGAGGTCACGAAGCGCCGCCGGGCGCTCGACGTGCGCCCCGTCTACAAGCGCATCGACACCTGCGCGGCCGAGTTCGCCTCGCCCACCGCCTACATGTACTCGACCTATGCGCCGCCCTTCGCCGGCATGCCGGCCGACGAGGCCCGCCCCAGCGACCGCCGCAAGGTGGTGATCCTCGGCGGCGGCCCCAACCGCATCGGCCAGGGCATCGAGTTCGACTATTGCTGCTGCCATGCCTGCTTCGCCCTGACCGAGGCCGGCTTCGAGACGA